>CAIZKO010000059.1 GCA_903933585.1 uncultured Actinomycetes bacterium | reverse complement strand
TCAACAGAGAGGCTAGAGAGGTTAGCGGTGAGATCTGGCGGGGTCTGCGATAAAAATGTTGCGATGGCCGTTCGGGAATCTGCGCCAACAGTGGCGAAGTTGATTACCGGAAGCCCAGAGGGTGGATTGGGGGTGATGAAGTTATAACCCCCCGCATCGAAATATTCGGTCTGCCCTTGCGTATCAACATACTGGGCGATCGGATGATGCTCGGTAATCGTAATCCGCAGATCATGAGCTAACCAACGCCTATTCACTTTAATCGTGTCAACCCACGTCAATGCAGAGAGATCGTGCGCAATGCGCTGTGAGCTGACGCGGGCGATAGGCAGCCCGATATGAAGATCTTTGGGGATGAGAAGCTGCGTGACTATCGCCTCGTTACCAGCTGCGCTTATCTCAATGGAGCGAATTTCTAAGGCTTTCGACCAGCCTAAGAAATACCCCAGTAACCCGATCAGTACAAGCGCAAGGAATATCCCCGGTGCATTGCGAAAGCGCCGTTTACGCATATCTCTCTTCGAGCGCTTGAACGATTACTGGTGCAAGGGAATTAACGTCTCCTGCTCCTAAGGTCATGATTACATCTCCAGGTTCGGCAATATCAAGTACCGCGTGAACCGCATCGATCATGGAAGGCTCCTGAGTGATCGTGCCACTACTCGAAGCCCGCGTAATCAATTGCGCTGTGACGCCGGGAATCGGAGCTTCGCTGGCGGGATAGACCTCAAGTACAAAGGCGCGGTCGGCGATCTCCAGAGATTTTGCAAATTCGGCGAAGAAAACTTGCGTGCGTGAAAATCGATGGGGTTGAAAGACCACAATGACTCGTCCGGGGGCTGCATACTTTTTAGCAGTTTCGAGGGTTACTCGTAATTCAGTGGGGTGATGGCCGTAATCATCTATTACCTCTATGCCATGCACCGTGCCCTTATGTTCAAATCTACGGCGCGATCCGCTAAATGATTCTAAGCCGCTCAAGAGCTCTGGTACACCTGCACCTAATCGTTCTCCCGCCGCCAACGCAGCTGTTGCATTAAAGAGATTGTGTAGACCCGGAATGGTTAAGTGTAATTCAGGAAGCACCTTGCCATTCTTTGTAATGCGAGCGAAAGAGGATCCCGGTTCTAGCAGCACTCTCGATATAGCGAAATCCGCATCGCGCTCACCGTAGGTGATGATCGTCAAATCTTTGCGGGTTACTCGGGAGAGGAGTTCGACTACCCCGGGGTCATCCGTACATGCAATAAGAAATCCTTCACTCTGCACTGTTCCGATAAATTCTATAAATATCTCGTAGAGATCTTCGATCGTTGCGAAGTGGTCCACATGATCGAGTTCCAGGTTGGTAATAATCGCGCCCAGGGGGCGATAGGCCGTAAAGGATCCATCGGATTCGTCAGCCTCGGCAATGAAGATATCCCCACTACCTAAGTGCGCGTTGACACCAGAGCTATTGATCAAACCTCCGATGGCAAACGAGGGATCAAGTCCAGCACCTTGCAACGCCACAGTGAGCATCGAAGTAGTCGTTGTCTTGCCATGCGTACCGGCAACGGCGATAGAACGTTTGCCTTCCATGAGAATTGCCAGCGCCTTCGCCCTCGTGATGATCTCGATACCTTGCGCTTGCGCCGCAGTGAGCTCGGGATTATTGCTTGATATTGCGCCGGAGGTGATCATTAGGTCTATATCTTTTATATTGGCAGCGCTATGACCGATTGAAATTCGAGCGCCGAGAGCCACCAGCGATTGAGTTATCGAGCTTTCTTTAACATCGCTGCCGCTAATTGCCAATCCTTGGGAGAGCATGATCCGCGCAATGCCCGACATGCCAGCGCCACCGATCCCCACAAAGTGGATCCGCTTGCCAGCGAGCCCTACCAACTTATTCATGGGTTAATACTTTCAGAGATTGGCGCGCAATTTCAGCGCTGGCGTTGAGCGGAAAATCCATCCGTTGCGCAGCGGCGCTCCAATTTTCAGCGTTCGCCATCAACCTTTCAATATTGGCTAGGAGCCAAGTTGGTGAGAACTCAGAGTTATTTACTAACTCTCCCCCACCACGCGCTGTGATTACCTTGGCATTTTCGCTCTGCTCTCCATTGCCTATGGGAAGCGGAACGAAGAGGCTATAGATTCCCAAAACTCCCACTTCGGCAACTGTCACCGCGCCACTCCTGGAAATAACCAGATCGCTCGCTGCATAGGCGAGGGCCATATCTTCAATGTAGCTCATGGGTAGGTAGCCTGCCTGTGCGAGTGGCAATGCATTTTTAGCACCCACTGCGTGAATGATTTGAAAACCTCGCCGCGATATCTCGCGCTGCGATTGTGCAATCGTTTCGTTAAATTTCATCGATCCCAAAGATCCGCCGAAGACCAAGATGGTTTTCATATGTGGATCAAAGTTATAAGTGCGTAACGCTTCGGCACGGGCAGCCCGTCGAGCGGCTGGATCTAAAGTAGCAAGTTCAATGATCTCTCTACGTAAGGGGATGCCAACTCTCTCTGGGGCATCTTCTCCGAATGCACGGAGCATGATGGCGCCACAACGGCGCGCCAACCTATTGGCCATACCCATCTTTGCATTTGCCTCGTGCGCGACAATCGGTATCCCGGCGCGTCGCGCGCTCAGATATGCCGGCGCTGCAACGTAACCACCGAATCCAATGAGAAGATCCGCCCCAGCTAGAAACTTCCTGCTTTGGCGCAATACCTTTACAAACCGCCAAGGCCAGGTGAAGAGATCTCCATTGAGACGGCGGGGAAAGGGCACCTTGTCGATCATGTGCAGGGGGAAACCAGCCACTGGCACCAGGGTATTTTCGACGCCATCTTTAGTTCCCAGAAAATGCGATTCAATATCAGGGTGGTTCTCTTGAAACCAGCGCGCTACTGCCAGCGCGGGCTCCACATGCCCCGCAGTTCCTGCACCTGCAAAGAATATCTTCTTCACCGTGGTGACTTCTTACGAGATTTTATTGCTGCACGAACTTGAGGATCCTGACGGGCGATATTAAGGACATAACCCACCCCAAGAGAGTTGGCGATGAGCGATGAACCGCCATAACTTATAAATGGAAGGGTTACGCCAACGACGGGAAGAACTCCGATGACAGAACCCACATTGATAATTACCTGCATCAAGAGCCAGGCACCCACTCCAGCACAGGCATAGCGAGCGAAGAGATCCTTGGTCTGCATCGCTGTCCGGAAGATTCCATAAATAAGCGCGGCATAGAGAATGAGGACAACCAGGGTGCCAAGTAGACCTAGTTCCTCGCCAACAACTGCAAAGATAAAATCGGTATGGGCCTCCGAGAGATTTCCCCACTTCTGCCGACTCGCTCCCAAGCCAACTCCAAAGAGTCCACCACTAGCTAGCCCCATAACCGAGTGCGCTGGTTGCCAGCCCGCCAATTTATAAACGGCCGGTGCAAAGGGATCCAACACTGCTGCAAAGCGATGTAGCCGATAGGGGGCTAACGCAATCAATCCCACAACCCCAGCAACCGCCAATGCTCCCAAGAGAATGAAGTGACGCAGCGGAAGCCCACTGACAAAGAGCATTGTGGAAACCACTCCCAAGATAATAACTGTGGTGCCAAGGTCGCCGCCTTTGAGAATGAGAATAATGAGCGGAAGCGTTCCGGAGAGGACGAAGCCCACATGGCGAAGCGGTGAACGATCAGGGACGGTCTCATCGAACTTTCTCAGCTGACCGGCAGCCCACAAGATCAACCCAAGCTTTGCAAACTCAGAAGGCTGCATTGTGAAACCGGCAAAGTGAATCCAGTTGGTATTTCCATTAACCCTCAACCTGATTCCCGGTATCAGCGGAAGGCAGAGCGCGAGAAATGAGAGGAGGAAGGAGTAGCGCGTAATCCGATCCCAGACGCTGGTCCTCCAGTTGGAAACCAAGAGAATTGCGAGAATTGAAATCGCGAAAAAGATGAGTTGCCTGAAGAAGATCGAGTAGGTAGATCCGGACTGCTGTAACGAGACGACGCTCGAAGCGGATAAGACCATCACAATTCCCAGAGCCGATAGGAAAGTCAGAGAACCTAGAATCATGTAGTAAGGCGCATCAGGACGTTGTAAATAATTCGAATATTTTTGACGGCGGGTCCGCCCTTTAGTGCTCATCGTCCCACCACCTCCCGTACCGCTGCCACAAATTTCTCGCCGCGATCTGCATAATCTTGAAATTGATCCATCGAAGCACAGGCAGGTGCCAGCAGAACCGTGTCCCCGCTCGTTGCCAACTCTTGCGCCTTCGAAACAACCTCAAGCATCAACTCTTGGGAGTCGCCGCTGAAAGGCATGATGAAATATGGAATCTGCGGTGCGAATCGTGAAAGAGCAGTCGCGATAATCGAGGCATCCTGTCCAAAGAGAATAGCTGCCTTAATTCGCAGCGCGCATCGCTCGATCAGCGGCCCCATCTCGGCACCTTTCGCCAAACCTCCGGCGATCCAGATCGACGAAATATGAGAGAGAAGCGCTGCCGCGGCGGCGTGGGGATTTGTTGCCTTCGAATCGTTAACCCAGGAAATGCCATCTTTTTCGAGCACCACCTCCAAGCGATGGCGATCTAGCGTGAAATTTTTCAGCCCTGCCCTAATCTCTTGATGCGATATACCAATCGCTAGTGCAAGACCGGCGGCGGCCATGGCATTCGCAACGTTATGAGGTACGGCGGGATGAATATCAGAGAGTTCGGCAAATTCAATGGCGCGTGATGGATCGGAGGTGAATGCGCGATCAACGAGAAGATTCTCAACTAGTCCTATTTCGCCAGCTTGTGGGGTGTCCAGATTGTAAAATATCTTCGGTCCAGACCACGATGCAGATCTGATAACGCTCTCACTATCTTCTCCGTTGATAATTGCGAGTGAACCCGCCTCCAGCAACTTCAATTTCGCCAGCGCATATCGGTCAAAAGAACCGTGCCAGTCAATATGGTCCGGGGCGATGTTGAGTAGCGCTACCGCTTCATAGCGGGGCAGACGGCTCCATTGCAATTGGAATGAGGAGAGCTCTAATGCGAGAAAATCGTAACTCTCGCCAGAGGCAAGTACGGCGATAACGGGTTCCCCTACATTTCCGCAAGCAATACCGCTCTTTGTGCTGTAATCAAAGATTGATTGCACCATCTGAATAGTTGTTGTCTTGCCGTTCGTACCTGTGAGCGCGATCCACTTCTGGTCAGGAGCGATCTCCTCTTTGATCTTCCAAGCAAAATCAATCTCTCCCATGATCTCGCAACCAGTTGCCTCTAGCGCGGCGATGATCGGATGGTCGATTCGCCAACCCGGGGAGACCACAGCGAGGTCATATGTGGTGTTCACCTCGCGCAGCGCTCCTGGTGCTTTCTCATCAAACAAATCCGCATTTATCCCACGCGTGATAAAGAAATCTAAGAGCGCAGAACCTGTCACTCCAGCGCCAATGATTGCTATCTTTTTGGCCGACAGTTCATGCATGAAAGACATTTAGGAGGTCACCCACTGGGCGTAGAAAAGCCCAAGTCCCGCTGCCACACTCAGCCCCGCGATAATCCAGAACCTGATGACGATTGTGACTTCGGCCCAGCCGAGAAGCTCGAAGTGATGTTGCAAGGGCGCCATTCTAAATACCCGTTTACCTCCAGATAACTTGAAATAGAGAGTCTGAATAATCACCGACGCAGTGATGATGACGAAGAGTCCGCCGAGTGCAGCGAGCAACATTTCAATGCGCAGCGTGATTGCCAGTCCCGCGATTGCACCGCCAAGGGCCAGGGAACCAACATCCCCCATGAATATCCGAGCAGGTGAGGTATTCCACCAGAGGAAACCCGCACAGGATCCTGCAAAGGCTGCTGCGAGTACGGCGAGATCAAGTGGGTCGCGCACCACGTAGCACTTCGACGTTAATACTTCGACACTTCCCAAGCCGCAGCTCTGGCGAAACTCCCAGACGCCAATAACCACAAAGGCGAGGAGCGTCATGATGGATGTCCCGCTCGCCAACCCGTCGAGGCCATCTGTGAGATTCACGCCATTGCTAGTACCCAAGACGAGAAAGACCACCCAGATAATTACAAAAATCGTACCAAGCGCCAGAGATGTGTCTCGCACCGTAGAAAGATGAAATGAAATTGGTGTTAAATTAAAACTATCCTTAAAGTGCAACCCGGCAAATGCAAAACCGGCAGCGACCAAGGCTTGCCCGGCAAGCTTCTGTTTGGCGCGTAACCCTAAGGAGCGTTGTTTAACAATTTTCAGCCAATCATCGAGCAGGCCAACAAATCCCAACCCCAGAACCAGTCCAATAACCAAGAGCGCAGATGCGCTGACCCGAACTCCATTAATAAGGTGCGATGCAAAATAGCCAAAGACCGCCGCGATAATGAGAACGACTCCACCCATCGTGGGCGTTCCGCGTTTAACGTGGTGGCTGGTAGGGCCATCATCTCGAATCTGCTGGCCATAACCGCGCGCCGCTAGAAAACGAATAAAGGTTGGCGTAAGCGCAAAACTCAAGAGCGTCGAAATAGTGCCCGCTAGCAAGATCTCCTTCATTCTTCTCCAACCTGCCAATTCGCTAGCAATTTTTCGGCGAGCTCATCGAGGTGCTCAGCTCGTGAGGCTTTTACCAGTAGCACATCCCCGCGCTGAACATGGATCAACATCTCAAGCGCCTCTTCTTGCGTCAGGAAGTAATGGGTCAACATCTCATCACCGGCGCTCGGGTCGAGTTGGAGCCCGTCGAGATAGAGCTCAGTGCCAACAGCGACCAAATGATCCACCCCCAACTTAGAGGCGAGTCTGCCAATTCGTAGATGCTCCTCCCGTTCTGACTCGCCGATTTCATGCATTTTCCCGAGCACAGCCCAGGAGGATCCCCCGCGCTCTTGTGTCAAAAGAACGAGAGTCCGCAGCGCGGCCTGCATGCTCTCTGGATTTGCATTGTACGAATCATTTATCAGCAAGAGTTCGTCTACATCGTGTAATTCCATGCGCCATTTGCTCCGTGGCTCTGCCGTCGATAGCGCTGCTGCGACTGATTCGATGGAGATGCCAACTTCTAGCGCGACCGCCGCTGCCGCTAGCGCGTTCGCAACTTGATGTGCCCCAAGAAGACGAAGTGCAACAGGTGCCCGACCGGACTCACTTACCAGATCAAAGTGAGCGAGGCCCTCGCGGAATTCCAGATCCGCAGCGCGCACCATGCTCGTGTTCTTTTCGCCAAAGGTAATTCTCTTGCGAGCACTTCCCTCACCCATATGAGGTGTCAGCTCATCGTATTCTCCGAGTACTGCTACGCCCTGCTCGGGTAGGGCATCGATTAACTCACCCTTCGCCTTGGCTATCGCCGCGCGACTTCCAAACTCACCTAGGTGAGCGCTGCCTACAACCAGGACTACTCCAATTTGTGGTTTAGCGATTGCACAAAGAGAAGTGATGTCCCCCATGTGCCTTGCTCCCATTTCAACGACGCAGAAACGAGTGGTGTCAGTACAACGCAAAATGGTTATGGGTACGCCTATTTCATTGTTGAATGATCCAACGGGAACCGTGCACTCCCCCATGATCGGAAGGATATGTCCCAGTAAATCCTTGGTTGTGGTCTTTCCATGTGAGCCGGTAATACCGATAAAGGTGCAGTGCTGCATTCTCTCTCGGGCGGCGGTCGCCAAAGCCTTAAGCGCACCCGAAGAATCCGCCACGACTAGAGATGGAATTCCCATATTGATTGTAGTTATTGCGAAGCTAGCGCCATTCTCAATCGCTTCCTTGGCGTAGGAATTTCCATCCACTCGCTCCCCAGGCAGAGTTACAAAGAAGGAGCCTTCCTCTATTTTGCGCGAATCTATCTCTGGATATTCCGTAACCACCCTCGTGGGATCGAGTTGGATTATCTGGGCGTCGATTATCTCTGCGATCTCTGCAACGGTTAACGCGATCATGCTAACTCCTCGATTGCTCTCGCCAATTCGATCCGATCATCAAAGGGATACTTAACACCTTTTATCTCTTGACCACGTTCATGTCCTTTTCCCAGCACAATGACGCAATCCCCAGGTGATGCTTCCAGAACCGCGAGCGCTATAGCGCTACGACGGTCGGGTTCCACCTGATCATTATCGCTTTGAGTATCTCCCACCATCTCGATGAGAATCTGCAGGGGGTCTTCGCTACGTGGATTATCGGATGTGAAAATTGCTATATCGGCACCGCGGCGCAGCGCTTCCCCCATCAGGGGACGTTTGGTCTTATCTCTATCTCCGCCACAGCCGAGAACTGCAATGACTCGTCCCTCGGTTATCGAACGAGCAGTTGCCAGCGCACGACTCACTGCATCGGGGGTATGCGCATAATCGATGAGTGCCAAGAATTTCTGTCCAACGACTACCGGTTCTAATCGTCCAACGGGGGCGGAAAGAGTACGCATGTAATATGAGATTGCCACTGGGTCGACGCCACTTTCTACAGTAAGTGCAATCGCCAAAAGCGCATTATCTAGATTGTGAAGCCCAAGAAGGGGAAGATGGCCTTCTATTAAAATACCGCCAGGCCCACGGATTGCTACCTCGTAGCCGCTTCCCGCGAGCGCGGGGACGAAGCCTTGGTAATACCAATCGGCTTTCTTATTTGATCGCGAGAGGGACTTTGTCGGAATCTGAGCATCATCAAAGAGTCTTTGCCCGTAAGGGTCGTCGATATTAACAATTGCGCTCTGTGCATACTCCGATGTGAAGAGACGCGCCTTCGCTTGGAAGTAACTCTCCATATCTCCGTGAAAATCTAAGTGATCCTGTGTTAAATTTGTAAATCCAACGACTGAGAAACGCGAACCGGCTACGCGCCGAAGCGCAAGTGCATGGCTGCTCACCTCCATCACCAAATTGCGCACGTGCCGCTCACGCATAGTTGCAACGATCGCCTGTAGATCCGTACCTTCTGGAGTCGTAAATCTCGCGGCAAAATCCTCCCCATCGATTGCAATTCCAATTGTTCCAATGAATCCTGTGATACGCCCATCTAAACGCCAAATCTCATCAATCAGTGCCGCTGTCGTGGTCTTACCATTTGTGCCTGTAATTCCTACGGCATCCACTGCATCAAAAGGGTTCTGATAAAACCAAGACGAAATATCGCCAACCCAAGCACGTGGATCATCCAGAATAAGTATGGGGACTCTCTCTTTTATTAATTGCGCTCCCAATGGATCTGTAATTATCGCTACCGCTCCTAACGCGATCGCATCGTGCGCAAAATGAGCGCCATGCACCTTTCCGCCTGGGAGAGCAAAGAAGATATCTCCCGCTTTTGCAGCGCGAGAATCGAGTGTGACGCCAGTAAATGTAAGCTCTGTGTTACCGCTTTCGATTCCTAGATACTGCGTCAACTCTTCTAGCCTCTTCTCAAAGGGAGAGATGGGTGCAAGTGAAGCGCTTTCTCTGCTCATGGTTTCACCACGGCAGTTGCCACGCGTAGTGCCGCTTGGGTAAGTGGATACGCCTTTTGGGTAGAAGGAACCGGTTGAACTTGCTTGGTCTGCAGGACGAAGCTCATCACTTTTTTAAAGACCGGCGCAGCGATCTCGCCACCAAAGTGCATACCCTGTGGGTTTTGAATGACAACACTTACTACATATCGTGGCGCCTCCGCAGGTGCCATTCCAATAAATGATGCGGTGTATCCGCGGTAGCAACCACACCGGGAATCGATACGCATAGCTGTTCCGGTTTTACCCGCGACTTTGTACCCCGGTATCTCGGCAGCTGGCGCGGTTCCTTCACTTGAAACAACGCCTTCGAGCATGGTGCGAATCTTCAGAGCTGTATCTGCGCTGACAACTTGGATCTCTGACGATGGCTTCGAAGGCGTGTACACGCCGCTTGAGTCGAGAGTTCCTGCCACTACGTTGGGAGTTACTCGAACTCCATTGTTTGCGATCGTGGCAAAGACATCGGTCGCCTGCATAGCGGTCACCGAATACCCTTGTCCAAAGGCGATCGTCGGTGCCGAAGATTTCGACCAGACAGAAACCGGGTGCAAGATGCCAGCGGATTCACCGGAGAGATTCGATCCCGTACTCTGACCGATTCCAAACTTTTGCAGATACGAATAGAAAGTATCGTGAGAGAGAGTTGCTCCGATTTGAATTGCTCCGATATTGCTCGATACGGCTAATACTCCAGCGGTGGTTAAGTGCTCCGTTGGGTGGCTCTTATCGTCATGGAAGATGCGTCCCCCAGCTTTGAGGACATTTGGAATTGTATAGAGCGTGGTCGGTGTTGTGGAGCCCTCTTCAAGGGCGGCCGCAACAGTAATAACCTTGCCAGTCGAACCTGGCTCATATACATCCGCGACTGCGGGATTGCTCATCTGCGCCAGAGTGATCTTGGATCGGACGTTGGGATCAAAAGTAGGCGCGCTGGCCTGGGCCAAAATTGCACCGGTCTTGGGATCCATCACGATGACCGTTCCAGATAAAGCCTTTGCACTCTTGACCGCAGCAGTGATCGCATCCTGCGCTACCCATTGAATATCGCGCTCAATCGTCAACCGCACATTGGTTCCCGGCTTGGCGGCTGTAATGAACTGTTGCGATCCAGGAATAATCGCTCCGTCACCATTTACATAGTCGTACTCTCCATTGGTTCCGGTTAAAGCGGTATTCATACTGGCCTCAATTCCAGCAGCGCCTTGATTTGCGGCATTCGTTAATCCCACCAGGGATGAGGCGAGAGCGCCAGTTGGATAATTTCTTATGTAGGCATTCTCACTGAAGAAACCAACGAGCCGCTTGGATAATCCACCGGGGCGCTTTTCAACTTCTGTGTTGTATGTGGTGAGAGCGCTTTGCAGGTTATCCCAGACGATCGGCGCTACGCCATTTTCAATAACTTGGTATCGCTTTGTGCCAGTTAAGAGCGCTTGTAAGTTAGCAACAGGTAGACCGAGGACAGCTGCGGTCACCTGGGCGGTCGTGACGGGATCCGCGATCATGGTCTGATCGACGATGATGTTTTTAGCCGCTTCGCTTCTGGCCAGTACAACTCCATTGACATCCGTAATAGTTCCTCGTGGAGCCAGCCAGACCGACCTATTCACCATCTCATTTGTGGCGCGCTTTGCATAACCGCTGGCCTGCACCGCTTGTACATCGATGAGGCGCGCACCAAAGATGAGAAAGATGAAGAGAAATCCCCCAACCAAGTAGCGAATGCGCTTTCCGAAAGCATCACTGGAGATCACTTATTTGACCCCCCATTGATATCGAGAAAGTTAATGGTGACTTGAGGTTGCATACCCAACTTTGTGGCGGTCTTCGCCAAGGTATCGGGCGATGCAAATGTGGCTACCTGATTGAGCATTGCATCTCGCTGATCGTTGACTTTTGCGAGATGCAGTTTCATATTTTCTAGCGTGAATGCACCGGAGGTGAGAGCGGTATTTACGCTGAGCAGGAGAAGGAGCCCAGCGGTAAACACCCCAATCAAGAATCCGATGAAAGCGCGGTTGCTAACGGCCTGACTGTTGTCGACCGTCAAATCTGGAACCAGCTTGAGAGCCGCCAAGGTTTGATCGGCAAATTCGCGAACACGCGAACGCTGCGGCGTCGGAGCTAAATGCTCATACTGTTCAATTGCCATCATGCGGCCAACCGCTCTACGGCGCGCAAACGCATGGACTGTGCGCGTGGATTTATCACGATTTCGGCATCGGAGGCGGCCTCGCTCCCCCGCATGACCAAGGAGTACTTTGCGGCGCTATCAGGCAGATCGACGGGAAGTCCTCGTGGGGTCTTTGACTCAGTGATCGCAGTCAGAGCGCTTTTTACAATCTTGTCTTCCAGGGATTGATATGCCATTACCACTAGCCGCCCGTGCACTTCTAGGGCTTCCAGCGCAGCGGGTATGGCTCGCTCTAAAATTGCCAGCTCTTGATTTACTTCAATGCGCAGCGCTTGGAATGTTCGCTTCGCCGGATTTCCGCCGGTGCGTCGAGCCGCGGCAGGAATTGCGTTTTTCACAAGTTCGGCCAAATCTTTCGTCGTTTTCAACGATCCGGCAGTCCGCGCTTCAATAATAAAATCTGCGATGCGCGGTGCGAATTTCTCCTCACCGTACATGCGCAGAATGCGCACGAGTGCACCATGGTTATATGTTTGCAGAACTTCTAAAGCAGTTAAACCTGTGCTTTGATCCATCCGCATATCCAGCGGCGCATCATATGAATAGGCGAAGCCACGCTCACCATCATCGAGTTGCATCGATGAAACTCCGAGATCGAAGAGAATCCCTGCAACTTTTTTGATTTGGCGTTCGGCAAGAATTGCTTCGATCTGATCGTAGGTTGTATGCGATATCAAGAGTCGATCCCCAAAGGGAGAAACGTT
>CAIZKO010000058.1 GCA_903933585.1 uncultured Actinomycetes bacterium | reverse complement strand
GGGCCAAGGTCAATGAACTAAAAGCGCTTATGAAGAACGCCGATGAACTCATTCTGGCTACCGATGAGGACCGCGAGGGCGAAGCAATCGCCTGGCACTTAATAGAAGTATTACGCCCCAAGATCCCTATTAGCCGCATGGTCTTTCATGAAATTACCAAAGAGGCGATTCAAGAGGCTGCTAAAAACACCCGCGATCTAGATTATCGCTTGGTAGATGCGCAAGAAACGCGTCGTGTACTCGATCGCCTTTACGGATATCGCCTCTCGCCGGTGCTCTGGAAGAAAGTCATGCCGCGCATAAGCGCCGGGCGCGTTCAATCTGTTGCAACTCGTTTAATAGTTGAACGTGAACGCGAGCGGATGGCATTTATCTCTTCTTCCTGGTGGGATCTCAAAGCAGAGACCGACCAGAACTTCACCGCCCGCCTTATCTCTCTCGATGGGAAGCGAACCGCCACCACTAATGACTTTGATGAAACTGGAGGACTCAAAGAGAAATCTCTGGGCAACATCCTCTTACTCGATGAAAGTTCTGCCAATGAATTAACGCAGAGTCTGTTCGGAACAAAACTCACTGTAATTAGCACGGAAGAATCCCCTCGGACCGAGCGCCCTAAGGCGCCTTTTACAACTTCAACGATGCAACAAGATGCCGGTTCACGGCTGGGTTGGGGTGCGCAGATAACGATGCGTATCGCGCAACGACTCTACGAAAACGGTTACATCACTTATATGCGTACCGATTCAGTAACCCTTTCCCAATCGGCTATTGCAACCGCTCGCGCACAAGCCGCATCTTTATATGGCAAGGAATACATTCCAGCCAGCCCCCGGGTCTATGAAGGTAAGACAAAGAATGCACAAGAGGCGCACGAAGCGATTCGTCCTGCTGGAGATACATTTAAAACCCCGGGAGAGTTAGCACCAGAACTCAGCCGAGATGAGTTTGCACTTTATGACCTCATTTGGAAGCGGACGATTGCATCGCAGATGTCCGACGCCAAGAAGATGCAGATGCGCGTAGATTTTGAAGTTTCCACCAAGGTCGGCGCTACCGCGAACTTCCGCGCAAATGGTTCTGTCCTTACCTTCCCCGGATTCTTGGCCGCTTATGAAGATGTCCTTGAAGAAGGGGCACCCGAGGTCGATGACGAATCTAAACGTCTTCCTCCAATGGCCATCGGCGACAAGGTAGTTGTAAAGCAATATTCCTGCGAGGGCCATGAAACCAAGCCCCCAGCGCGCTACACAGAACCATCTCTGGTTAAGAAATTAGAAGAGCTGGGAATTGGCCGCCCCTCGACCTTCGCTTCCATCATGAGCACCATTCAGGATCGCGGTTATGTTGCTAAACGTGGTCGAGCACTCGTCCCGACTTTCTTGGCATTTAGCGTGACCGGTCTGCTTGAACAACACTTTTCGAAGTTAGTTGATTATGAATTCACTGCTTCGATGGAAGAGGATCTCGATAAAATCGCAAATGGCGAAGCCGATCGCGTCGAGTGGTTAACCCGATTCTTCTACGGTCACGATGATGTACCTGGCCTCGAGGCGCTGGCCTCTGATCTCGGCGCGATCGATGCGCAACAGATCAACACCATGAAGATGGGTCAAGATATTGAAATTCGTGTTGGTCGCTATGGCGCGTATATCCAACAGGGCGAAGGCGATAATCGAAAGTTTGCCAATATTCCAGAGAATATGGCACCCGATGAACTCACACTGAGCGTTGCCATTGAATTACTTGCGAAACCATCCGGTGAGAGAGAGTTAGGCGTCGAACCGCTGACCGGGTATCCACTTATTGCAAAGTCGGGTCGCTTCGGTCCTTATGTCACACAAATATTTCCAGAGCCAGAATTGGTCGTTGATAAGAAGACGGGCGAACTTAAGAAGCCACGCAAAAAGAAAGATGCACCGAAGCCAAAAACTGCATCGCTACTTTCTACAATGACCCTCGACACAATCACAATGGCTGATGCGCTTAAGTTGATGTCGTTACCGAGAACTTTAGGTGAGTACGAGTCCGAACCGATCACGGTACAGAACGGTCGCTACGGCCCCTATCTAACAAAGGGTAGTGATTCGCGAACCCTAACCTCAGAAGATCAACTCTTTGATATCACTCTTGACGAGGCAATCGCAATTTACAAAGAGCCGAAGGTACGACGTCGTGGTGTCGCCAAGCCGCCAGTAAAAGATCTGGGTGTCGATCCGGCATCGGGGCGCCCGGTACTCGTTAAAGATGGGCGATTTGGACTTTATGTCACCGATGGCGAGACCAACGCGACCTTGCGTCGTGGAGATACCGTTGAATTCCTTACCCTCGAACGCGGCATGGAGTTATTGGCCGGTCGCCGGGCTTGGGAGGCGGAAAATGGTGGAGCAACTCGCGTCAAGAAGAAGTCAACGCGGGCTAAGAAGAGCGCCCCTACCTTGACCGCCAAGACAGTGAAGGCGACCGGTGCTCCTAAAGCCAAGAAGAAAGCAGCCTCAGGCAAGGGCAAAGCCACAACAGGCGCCAGCCTCTAGGCTTAACCCATGTCCCAAGCGCTGCCCTACCCTTCGGCCCCCGCTCAATCGGAGTCCCGCAGCGTTCTGGCTATCCCAGCCTTTCGCAAGCTTTGGAAGAGCATGGCCTTCTCCTCCTTCGGGGATTGGCTCGGTCTGCTCGCCACTACAGCCCTCGCCCAGGAGCTAGCAGGCGGAAACTACAAGAAGGCTAACTTTGCTATCGCGGGTGTCTTTATCGTCCGACTCTTGCCGGCTGTTCTGCTGGGACCAATCGCCGGGGTGATAGCCGACCGATTTGATCGCCGCCGCCTGATGATCGTCTGCGATGTTTTGAGATTCGGTTTCTACCTCTCCATCCCCATCGTTCACAACTACATCTGGCTCTACACGGCAACCGTGATCGTTGAAGCAATTACTCTCTTCTGGTCACCCGCGAAAGAGGCCTCGGTACCTAATCTCGTACCGAAGGAGAAACTCGAATCCGCAAATCAGATGACACTGTTAGCAAGCTATGGGAGCGCTCCTGTGGCCGCGCTTATGTTTGCACTGCTCGCGGGAATCGCCGCAACTCTTACTTCAATTGCAAACCCACGTTATGCCTCAACGGCAGATCTCGCCCTTTATATTGATGCCATATCTTTCTTATACACCGGCTGGGTGGTCTATCAACTTCAAAGCATCCCTAAAGGCGCCGCTTCTAAGAGCGCAGTGAATGACAATATTGGAAAGTCGCTCATCGATGGATTTAAATTCGTATCGCAATCGAAGGTGATCAGCGGATTGATTCTGGGAATGCTCGGTGCTTTCTTTGCTGCAGGCGCCGTGATCGGCCTGGCACGAACTTTTGTTGGAGACCTTAACGCGGGCGATGCGGCGTACGGCGTTCTCTTCGGTTCGGTATTCACCGGATTAGCGCTCGGTATTTGGCTCGGCCCCAAAATATTTGGGCAATTTTCTAGACGTCGCATCTTCGGAATTTCACTCACAATATCTTCGGCATTTCTCATCGTTCTATCACTTGTCTCGAACCTAGTTCTTGCAATCTTGATGACCATCTTCCTCGGGGCATTTGCAGGCTTATCGTGGGTTACTGGATTCACGATGCTCGGCATGGAAGTTGAAGATGAAGTGCGTGGGCGCATCTTCGCCTTCGTGCAGTCACTTATTCGAGTCTCTCTTGTTCTGGTTCTCGCTATTGCTCCGGTGATCGCCGCATCAATTGGCCGCCATCAATTCACCGTAAATAACGTTCATCTTCGCTACAGCGGTGCTGCATTTACGATGTTCGGAGCGGGAATCATTGGGTTGGTAGTAGGAATTTTCTCCTATAAACGCATGAAGGATCGCCCCAATGTTTCCTTCTTCTCAGACATTATGGCCGCCTTCCGTGGGGAATTAGGTGGCATCACCGGTCAAGCTCATAAAGGCGTATTTATTGCATTTGAAGGCGGAGAAGGTTCCGGAAAATCCACGCAAGCGCAGTTACTCAAGGAGTATCTGGTGAGCGTTGGTGAAACCGTGGTGGTCACTCGAGAGCCGGGTGGAACAGTTCTAGGTAAGCAGTTGCGCAAGATTTTGTTAGACCCAAAGACCGGCGCTATATCTCCGCGCGCTGAAGCACTCTTATATGCCGCCGATCGCGCAAACCATGTCTTCTCACTTATTGAGCCCGCCCTTACACGTGGCGATATCGTTATTACAGATAGATATTTGGATTCATCTATCGCGTATCAGGGAGCTGGAAGGATCTTGCTTCCAAGTGAGGTAGCTCGTATCTCACGTTGGGCCACCGAGTCGCTGACACCCACCCTCACCTTCATTATGGATCTCCCCGCTGAAATCGGATTGAGCAGGTTGGACAGCGTGGATCGATTGGAACAAGAGCCACTCGCCTTTCATGAAAGGGTACGGCGCGAATTTCTCAATCTGGCCAACGTTGACCCAGAGCGATACTTTGTTGTCGATGCCACACAGAGTGTCGACGACATTTCTCAGCAGATTCAGGAGCGAGTATCAACAATTCCACTCTTGAAGATAAATCGCGAAAAAGCAAAGAAGTAGTTATGTCTGTTTTCGATTCACTTATCGATCAGAATGAAACGGTTGCGATTTTGAAAGATGCAACTGTGGCAGCTAAGAACAATGAAGATGAATCTCAAAACATGACCCACGCTTGGCTCTTTACCGGGCCACCGGGTTCAGGTCGGAGCAATACTGCTCTTGCATTTGCAGCTGCGCTGCTCTGTCCTGACTCTGGGTGCAACCATTGTGTGAACTGCACGACCGCCCTTAAAGGTACTCATGCAGATGTTGAGTTGATCAAGACCGAAGGACTTTCAATCAAAATCGATGAGGTGCGCGATCTCATTACGCGAGCATCGTGGAGCCCCTCCGTTGCGCAATATCGCGTCGTCATTATTGAAGATGCCGATCGACTAACCGAATCGGCGGCAAATGCCCTACTAAAAGCGATTGAGGAGCCTGGGCTAAGAACGGTTTGGCTGCTCTGTGCACCCACGCTCACCGATGTGCTTCCGACGATTCGCTCCCGCACCCGTAACCTGATCTTGCGCACCCCATCGATCGCAGCAGTTACCAAACTTTTAGAGAGCGAGTTGGTTTCGCCCGCGATTGCGGAACTTGCGGCACGCGCCTCTCAAGGCCACATAGGTCGGGCGCGCTACTTAGCTAATGACCCGCAGGCCCGGACGCGACGCACGGATATTCTCAAACTCCCCCTCACAATCACCGATATCGCTTCTGCTTTTAAATGTGCCCAATTGTTGGTCGACGCTGCAAAGCGCGAGGCCGAGGCGGATGCCGAGAAGCGTAACGATGCAGAGACTTCTGCTTTGAAGGAGGCCTGGGGCCAGCAGGGCAGCCGAGTAGTACAAGGAGGTGCCAAGGCGATCAAGGAGCTCGAGAAGGATCAAAAGTCCAGACAAACTAGAATGGTCCGAGATTACTTAGACCGAGCACTTTTAGATATCGCGACCTTCTATCGAGATACCTTGCTTGTGCAGAGCGGAATGCCATCTGAAAACTCTCTTATCAATGGTGATATGCAACGAGAGATTCAGATAGTCGCAAGTAATACCACGTCAGAAATTACTTTAAGGAAGTTAGAGGCAATCATGAAAACGCGCACCAATCTTTCGCGCAACGCCGCTCCGCTACTTGCCGTGGAGGCGCTCATGGTGCAATTACGATGAAACGCGCAATCGCGGTATTTGCCGCCGCCGCACTGGCGCTCTCTAGTTTTGTTACCCCCACCTTTGCTAGTCAAAGCTGGACTCTCTCGACGTTGCAGGCTCAAAAGCTGACCTGGACACCGTGCAACAGTGGATTTGAGTGCGCTCAATTTAAGGTCCCAGTGAATTACAGCCACATCGACAGCAATGTCTTTACTCTGCAGGTCATCAAGCATGTAGCGAACACCCCGGCTAAGCGCTTGGGCTCTCTCATCATGAATCCTGGTGGACCAGGCGGTTCGGGGATTCAATATGTAGAAGCCGCGGACTCTATTGTTTCAACGAGCATTGAGAATGTTTACGACTTAATTGGATTTGATCCACGAGGGGTTAATCTCTCGGAACCTATTCGATGTCTAACCGATCCCCAAGAGGATTATTTCCTTGGCGGAGATGGTTCTGTGCAGAGCCCAGCGGATCTAGCCTCTGCAATAAACTCTTCAAAATTAATGGCCTCCGCCTGTGCGATGTCAGCCGGCGATAGGTTAGGTCACTACTCCACGCTCGAAACCGCTCGCGATATGGAACTCCTAAGAATTCTATTAAAAGAGCCGAAGCTCAATTACATCGGCAAGTCATACGGAACTTTTCTAGGAACCCTCTATGCCGCGCTCTATCCAAAGACGACCGGACGCATGGTCCTTGATGGAGCAGTGGATCCGAATATTCCAGTGAGAGATCAGAATTTGGCTCAGGCGGTAGGTTTTGATGCCGCTCTCAAATCCTATGTGGCATCCAACCCGGGCTTCTCAATTAAGAGGATTCAAACATTTTTGCAGACCTCTCGGACCAAACCACTCATGGATCGAAATCACCGCCAACTTTCGGAGTCTCAAGCTGTGACAGGAATTGCCGCCTCACTTTATGATCCAACAAATGGATGGCCTTTACTAGCAAAAGCTTTATCGGAAGCGCTTGTCAACAAGAATCCTTACGGCTTCTTCTTACTCGCGGATTCGTACAATGAGCGCGATAGAAATGGCCATTACGTTTCCAATCAAACAGATATTGCCGAAGTCGTTTCTTGTCTCGATTTCAAAGACTCGCGCACCCTCAGTCAGATCCAGGGCGATGCGAAGAACTTCAGCGCTGCCGCCCCCACCTTTGGTCCGTATCTCGCCTTTTCAGGTTTACCGTGTCTGTACTGGGAGGCAAAGCCCGTTGTAGCGCCCGCCCTTACCCACCTAACCAGTAACCCACTCTTGGTTATCGGTACCACCCGCGATCCTGCGACGCCTTACCAGTGGGCTATCGGTCTGCACAAAGTCTTGCTCAACAGCACCCTCATCACCTTGAACGGGGATGGCCATACCGGCGCTAATCGGGGCAGCACCTGCGTTGATAAGGCCATGAACCGCTATCTCCTGACTGGGAAGCCTCCTGCCCATGACATAACCTGCGACACCGACGCCGCCCTCTCGGCGGCGGTAACCGCATAACCCCTACGGTTGGTAAGAAGCACCCCTCGAGATACGGCAGTATTTCCCTATGCGCCTCGATCATGTTTCATACGTAACCAGTCACGATCAGCTTTCTGACACTGTTCAACGTCTAGGCTCCAAGTTGGGAACGACCTTCGTTGACGGTGGCATTCACCCTCGCTTTGGCACCCGCAACTTCACCGCCCCACTCCGCAACGGTCATTATCTTGAAGTGGTCTGCCCCCTCGATCACCCTGCTACGGATAGCAATGCATTTGGTCGCGCAGTTTCCAAGCGTGCAAATGAAGGTGGCGGTTGGTTGACTTGGGTCTTATCTACCGATGATATTAAAACTATTGAAACGCGAATTGGTCGTCCTGCAGCAGAAGGTCACCGCATGAAGCCAGATGGAACTGACCTTCGTTGGAAGCAGATCGGTGTCAACGATATTTTGCAAGATAAGCAATTGCCTTTCTTTATCGAATGGCTAACGACCGATCATCCATCTAAAGATGGCGTTGCTACAGCATCTATCACCAAAGTTGAATTTGCAGGCGACAAAGAGAAGATTAAAGAATATGCCGGCGCTGAAGTGTCAGATGCCATTGGTGATGTCGAAGTGGTCTGGGTTGATCCTGCCGCCAACGATGGTGAAACCGGAATTGTGGCGGTCTATCTACAAACACCTGCTGGTGAAATTCGTATCGATTAAACCGCTTGGTTTACTTTAAACCGCGCGCGCTCTAATTCTTCGCCATCAATTTCGCAGGTAAATAGATAGGAACCTAATCGCGGGATCGGCAACATCGGTAGATTAAAACCTAAGTTAATTACCTGCCATTCACCCGGCTCTAATTCCTCTGGACGTCCAACCTGGAAATTCATCTCTGCTCGAAAAGGACCGAAGGTATCCGGGCTCGTAGGAAGCATCACATCCTGCCCATCTATATCCTGTAAACGAATGAGTAATACGTGATCACGATTCGTCATATCCCAGGGGACCTTTACCTGTACCGCAATAGCAATATTTATTACCCACGGCGCAGGAACTCCAGCCGGAACGGTAACCCGATCAATTCCGCCTCCCGAGATGAATAAGAGGCCATTTGGGGTTTCTACGTGATTACAGAGGATTGCAGAAAGTTCCATAACGCACAGGGTACTCTTACGCATTGCGCCTCGGTGGCTCAGTGGTAGAGCAGCCCACTCGTAATGGGCAGGTCGCCGGTTCAATCCCGGCCCGAGGCTCCAAGCTTGGACGCGATATATAGCTCCAAACGTAGGCTGGTCTCCACGCTGATATGGCTGTAATCCCGATAAACATTGGTATTTGCGAATACAGCTGGGCAGGTTCCGGCACTGCAGAGAACGAGCGCTGGATCAATCACGAGCGCCCCCTTGGATTTCGCAATCGCTTTCACTGCGGCGGTAGTTGCAGAATGCGGCAGTGGTAAATCGCACTTTGATAGCCGGGTTGCGTTACGAACAATGCAGTTGGGTGAATCTTTACCAGGCCACGGCGTATCACTGAGTAATACCGGAGTTGCACCGCTTGCAATCGCTGCATCAAGAGTCTTTGTGAAACCAATTCCATACGCGCTGGCGTAGGGAATCTGCTTATTCGCCAATTCGTAACTCTGCTCCGTTGCCCCAGCCAAGAAAATATATTTTGGCTTGTAGCGGAGGAATTCCGTTTCCAGATTCCTCTCCCATAGCACACACGAGATATCCACCTTAGCGGATCGAATGATCGTTAATTCAGCAGGGGGACAACTGGATTTTGTGAGCGTGAGTAGTTTCCAATGGTTCCGCTGCGCGAGAAGCTCGAGGCCAGGAAAGTACATTGCCGCGTGTGAGTCACCAGCCAGAATGACATATGTAGAGCTTTTGGTATCGCCGAAAAAGCAATTGGCTTTTGGGGTGGTGACATCAAAGAGGAGGTGGCATCCATCGCTGTAGAGAATGGGTGTTTGGCGCGAAATTTGAATAGCTCCAGGAGCAAGTGCAGATCCTGACTCTAAAATACCGAAAGATAGAATTGCGATAACACCAATAGGAATTGCAAAGTACCAGAGGCGCTTGATGCGGATCTGGGTGCGTAATGGATTCTCAAAGTACTTATAAATAGTTGCGGCGATACCGAGAGCGAGAATCGCGATAAGAAGACGTTCTGCAAGGTTAGTACCCGGGTAGCGAGAGGTAAGGATAATGAAGAGCGGCCAATGCACGAGGTAGAGCGTGTAGGAAATATCGCCGATATAAGGCAATCCCGTACGAGTTGGAATTGATGAGTGAGCGGCGATCACCAGTGCAGCCGCACTCACCGGAAGCAGTGTTGTGAATCCAGGTGTGGGATGACTTGTATCGATCAAAAACACAGATGCAGCGATTCCAGTCCAACCTAAGATCGCGCATATGCGGGTAAAGAGCGTTGACTTCACGACGGGAAGAAATGTTAACGCTGCCCCGATTAAGAACTCCCAGGCTCGAGTCCAAGGTTGATAAAAGGCGGTGACGGAGTTCTGATGGGTCAAGAGGAAGGCGAAAATAGTTGCTGCAGGAATTAAGAGTAAGAGGGGAATTATCTTCTTGCGAAATACTAATAGAAGTACCAGCGGCCACAGCAGGTAGAACTGTTCCTCTACCCCCAGCGACCAATAATGCAGGTATGGGGATGGATCGAGCCCTTGATTAAGGTAATTGTTCTGTTCATGCGCAAAGTAGAGATTGGGCAGAAATAGTGATGCTGCGAGCGATTGTTTTGCAATTGCTGCCAGCGAGATCGAAGGTAGAACTAAGCGTGCAAATATTGCAGTTAAAAGAATGACGAGCAAACTGGAGGGCAATATCCGCTTGGCACGCTTCAGGTAGAAATCGCCCAAGGATTCGCGAAAAGAACCTTGATATCCCCTTAGGCGGTTGGTGATCACAAATCCTGAAATCACAAAAAAGACATCGACCCCTAGAAAGCCGCCCTTAAAACCACCAAAACCGTAGTGGTAGGCGATCACCACGAGAACAGCCACTGCACGCAGGGCCTGAATATCTAGGCGAATCCCTTTGCTTACCGAAGTCGCCATGGCTGATTATCTCGTATGGACAAGAGGCCGGGGTACCCATAACGCCTTCAATATTGGGCGGCTTGGGTGGGTTACGGGCTAAATCTAGGTACCATCTCCCTTATGGTTTCTGTTTCTGTTGGAACTTTTACCAAATCAATTTTGATTGAGATCGCGGAGCGTAGGGGCTACTTAACAGAGTCAGGAATTACGGTCGAAGAGATTTTGGTGCCCTCATCCCCCTCTGCTTTTGAGATGTTGGAGCGCTCGGAAATAGATGTGCTAATCACCAGTCCTGATAATGTCTTGGCTTATCGATATTTACGCCAAAATCCGCTCGGCAGAAAGCTCGATGCAAGAATTCTTGGGGCGATAGATCACGGACTCGGACTATCACTCTGTTATGCGCCAGCATTGGATTCGGCCCCCATGACTTTTGGAGTCGATGTTCCGACATCAGGTTTTGCTTTTGTCGGATATGAACTTTTAGCGCAACAAGGAATTGAATATGGAAGTTATTCAGTCGAAGCTCTGGGTTCAACTCCTAAACGCGGAGTTGCACTGGTTGGAAGTAATATAGATTCCACCATCCTCAATGCGGGGAATGAGATTAAAGCCATTTCTCAGGGCTCGAGAAAGATCGCTGATGTTTCTGCGATAGGACCTTACATAGGCTCAGTATTTTCCACGGTAGGTGCACCGGCAAAGATCGTTGTGCAATTACAAGAAATCATAAATCAAGTGATTACTGAGATTCTAAGCGGCCGACACGCTCCTCTTATCGTTGAGATTGCTAAACAGAATTTGGCGCTGACGGATGAGCACGCGATTGCTCATTACAGCATAATGATTGATCCAGTACATGGGCTGGTACCAGCAGGGGATATCGATCAGATGTCACTCCAAACCTTGATTGATTTGCGCAATAAATATCTACCGACGAACGAACTTGACGAAGTAATGGCTGATATCGGCGCCCTAGTAAGAACAAAATAAATCAAGTAACCTTCTGAGATGCCACATGCTTTCGACCCCCAGCTGCCAGTCAAGGTCCTTGAAGTAAAAAACTCTCCGGTGCCAGCGGAGTATTTTTTAGCTCGTACTATGGATGGTCTCTACGTACCATATGTAATGCGCGTTCCCGACGGAGATGGTCCATTCCCATTTATCTTTCTTGCCTATGGCAATGGTGGCGTAGGGTTTGAATGGTTAGAAGACCGCATAGAACGCTTTAGCTTCATTATGGATGAGCTATTAGCGGCTGGATATGCCTGCGCTTGGGGTAGATACCGAGCCGAAGTCGAGTTGGGATATGCGAACGGCGGAACCCTGAGAGTGGATGTTCGACAGGGCATGCAGCTCATGAACCGCGCTCCACTGGAGTTCGAAGATGAAGTTTCAATAATTGAAAATGTAAAAATGGATCCAAGGATCGACTCTGAGCGCTGTGGGCATGTGGGTGTCAGTCATGCGGGAGAGATGCTCTTCAAGATTGCCTCGCACTATAAAGGGATCGTAAAGGCGGGAGTCGCGTGTGAACCAGCAAATCACGAATTCCTAGCTCTCAATACGGATAGTTCCGTGAAGATTAACCCCGTATCAGGCTTGCGAGATATTGAAGAAATGGTGATGAGTAATCCCGCGTATGTGCGTACCCGAATTGATGAGGAGGTAGCCACTGGTCGAATAGCGAAAATTGATATTCCCATGCTTGTAATGGGTCGAGATGCAGATCCACTTCAAGGTATCTTCAGAGTAAGTTACGAGTTATTGAAAGAGGCCGGCAAGGAGGTTGAATGGGTTTCCTTCGACCACCCACTCCACGGATATATTTTTCCTGTTAAGAGTGAAAGTGGCACGATTGAGGTAGATGATCTACAGAAGTCAGCTATAAATGGTGTAATTTCATACTTAGACCGATATCTAAAATAGGAGAGCGCCATGGAGAATAAGCAGAGAATCTCTTTTTATCCATATGAAAAGATGGATGCTTCAATGCAGACAGAGATGCATCGCTGTGCCACCGAAGGTACTCCACGGCCAGAGAGCAGCGCCATACGAGCCCATGCGCCAAATGCATTTTGGGCTTTTGCAAATAGTTGGCAAGAGATTTTTTACCATGGGGTCTGCGAGCACTCGATTAAGGAGTTGTGTCGGGTTTACATCTCGCGCACTGTGAAGTGTGAATTTTGTGGAAACCAACGGAGCGAGAAAGCATCAACCGAGGGTTTACTTGAAATGAAGTACGACGACCTACTTAACTTTGAAGCATCAGATAGATACGATGATCGCCAGAAGGCTGCTCTTGCCTATGCGGAAGCAATCGCTTGGCGGTTGGATTTAGATGATGCCTTTTGGACTCGGTTACATTCTCATTTTAGTGAGCCTGAAATCGTTGAATTAGGCTGCTTTATTGCGCTTACCTTCGGCCAGCAGAGTTGGATCAGAATCCTCAACATTGATCACCAGACCTACATGGGTGAGACAACTGCAGGTCTGGTAAATAAATAACTCTTTAGAGATTTGCCGCCAGCCCTAACTTCTCTGCCATCCAATCGGCGGTGAAGTAGCGATGTTCATTAGGGACATTGGCGCACCCATGATTACCGCGCTCTAGAAGCAATAACTCACTCACAGATTTTGTCGCTTCGTGAACTTTTACTGCATCTTCCCAAGGAAAGAGGCGATCAACCTTTCCAGCGACGATCAAGGTTGGGCATTTGATGAGATCAAAGCGGCCCTCATTGGTGAGGTTGAGCGCATGCTTTTGAGCATCTTCCTGATTTTTAGAGAAAGAGCGGACCGTATAAGTCTCTCGCGTGAGATCTGGAAGTTGATCCCAAATCTTTCCTAGGTTGTACGGACCGCAGAGCGATACACAAGCCTTAATACGAGGATCTCCAGAAGCAAAGCGAGGCGCGTAATACCCACCCAGGCTCACACCCCAGACCGCGATCTTCTCTGGATCGACATCAGAACGAGTCTCTAGGTAATCAACGATTGCCCTTCCTGGGACTTCCCAATCTGCGCGAATCGGTAGGTCATACTCCGCTTCACCCTGACCCGGGCCGTCAATACTTAAAATTGCCATACCGCGTTCTAGAAATAAGTTTTCGGTCGGCAGAAATTCCTCTTTCGTTGAATCTAAACCTGGAACCAAAATCACGATCGGAAATGGGCCTTCACCGTGAGGCTTGCGTAAAATTCCGACCATCTTTGCGCCTTCGAAAGGAATCTCTACCCGCTCGCCAGGAAATTCAATGTACTTAATGGCGATATTTCGGCAACGCACCGCGTTCATGTGCGCAACCTTCATCTCCTCGTAATGTCGGACGAAGACGAACTTTGCAAAGTGATAAAAAGCGGCGGCGGTGCTGTAGTGCGCGCCTGCAGATTTGTAGTGCTTCTTTGATAGAGCGGCTGCACCTAACTCTTCATAGAGTTCTGCCCCTTTAGAGAAGGCAGCACACCATTCATCCCAAGACTGCAGATCTTTGGTAACTCGCTCAAAATCAACAGCGGGAACTCCATTGGCGGTAAAACGTGGTGCCCAGTGGGCTTTCGCTGAAGCTATGTACTCATCCATGAGAAGCCATCCTTGCAATCGATTGCGGAGTTGGAATTTATACGATTTTCTCGTAATAGGGAAGACCTATTCAGCCGGGAATTACCCTGTTATGTTCCCGCAATGGCACACATTGGATTTCTAGGACTTGGCGATATGGGCCAGGTAATTATTCCGCGATTAATCGCCGCTGGTCATGAAGTTACTGGGTGGAATCGATCCCCCGGCAAAGACCAGGATCTCAAGGCGCTAGGAATGAAGGTCGGGGAGAACCCCGCGTCAGTAGCACGGAACTCCGACTTTGTATTTTCGATAGTTACTAACAGCGCTGCCGTTAAAGAGATCGCCTTGGGTACCGACGGGGTAATTCATGGGATATCAAACGAAGCGATCTACTTAGATATGAGCACCATTGAACCCGAAGTGAGCCGCGAAGTTCACTCAGCTTTCAAATCTGCAGGCAAGACGATGGTTGATGCGCCAATATCTGGAAGTCCAGTAACGATTGAACAGGGAAAGGCATCCCTCATGGTTGGAGGAGATGAAGATGTTTTTCCCCGGATTGAAAAAGTTCTGCTCGATATTGGAGCTAAAGCGACGTATATCGGAACTAGCGGTTTGGCAACTCAAGCGAAACTTTCCATAAATTCTCTTCTCATGATTGAGGTCATTGCATTTGGTGAAGCGGTTGCTCTTGCAGAGAAAGGTGGGGTCAATCGAAAGGTGATGGTGAATGCGATTCTCAATAGCGTTGCTGCTTCACCGGTCTTGGGGTATCGAGGGCCATTTATCTTGGAAGGCAAGATGCCTGCTAAACCTTTAGCGGATGTCGCGGTTCAGCAGAAAGATATGACTTTGGTTCTCGAACAGGGACGTAGATTAAGCATGGCGCTCCCGATTGCTTCGTCAGCAAACGACATTATGAATATTTGCCGCGGGATGGGGTTAGGCCATCAAGACTTTGTTGTTGCACATAAAGCTTATCTACGCATGGGAGGAATTACGTCATGAAACCAGATCTATATGTTGCAAACCTCAAGGATGTTCCGATTGTCGAAGGTCTACGCCGGGATGAAGGTTGGGTCAATATGCAAGTGCAGTTTGCTATCGACAAGGCGAAGGCTGGTTCTGATAATTTGCTAGTTGGTTGGACAGTCATGCCCCCGGGTGCCATGCACGATCGTCACAAGCATGCTAATTGTGAAGAATTTTGGATCGTAGTTGAAGGTGAAGGCATCATGTATACAAATGATGGCGAGAGACCTGCCCATAAAGGTGACTTTGTTTTGATTCCTAGAGGTCACTGGCATGGATTTAAAAATACCTCCGAACACGACGCCGTTCTTGCGTGGGGGTGGAGCGGTGCTGGTTCGTTAGAAGATTCCGGCTACGAAGCGGATCGCGACAATCATCACCAGTAATTGGCGGGAAGATCCCCGACTCACATCGGGGTATGCCGCACTTAAAAGTAAAATGATTCTTGACTTAGGTGCTCGCAATAAACAAGTTGGCTGGAAGTTAGGTTTTGGCTCTCCAACTGGACTATCCAATTTAGAACTTGATGCACCATTGGTGGGTTATCTACTCGAGGAGCGCAACCTTCCAAACGGAGCAGCTGTTGATATCAAGGAGTGGGTCAGACCTGTCGGAGAAACAGAAGTTGCGATCTACTTCGGACGGAATATTCCTTCGGGAGCAAGTGAAAAATTTGTAATGGATTCAGTGACCGCAATCGGTCCAGCAATTGAGTTAGCTGATCTTGATTTCACACCAACTGACCCCACTCGAATTTTAGCGAGCGATATTTTTCAGCGGAATTACATCTTGGGTGCTCGGGATGGCTCTCGATCTGGCGGGGATATACGTGGGCTGGTGGCTCAAATCCTGATGCCCGACGGCCGAGAAGTTGTTGTCTCCGAGCTCGAGGAGTTGATAGGCGCGTTGCCAACAATCGTGACTCACGGGGTCGACGTTGTGGGCGAACTCTCGGGAGGCATTAAAAGCGGTGAATTCCTTATCGTCGGGTCGATAGTCCCACCGATCGCTCTAAAGCCAGGTGATCACCTTGAATATCGGCTGGGAAATTTCCCACCGCTCACCGTTAATTTTGAGTAAAACCTTGACTTAGGTGCATTCCCCTCTAAACTAAGCGCAATCGATTGCATAACGAGGAGCGTCGGAACGTGGAGATTAATCATTCACATGGTGGCGCGCTGCTCACGGCATTACTGGTTGAGCACGGCGTTGAATATGTTTTTGGACTTCCAGGCGGTCAAACCTATGCACTTTACGACGGCATCGACCAACGCTCTGAAATAAGCCACGTGTTAGTTCGTGATGAGCGGACCGGTGTATATGCAGCTGATGGATATGCACGAGCTACTGGCAAAGTCGGGGTATGCGATGCAACCGTGGGACCAGGAGCTGCGAATCTGCCCGCTGGATTAGGCGAAGCACTTGGCGCATCAATTCCTATTGTGGCGCTCGTGAGTGCTCTCCCCGCGAATTTAACGCTGCATCAATATCGTTCGGCCGCATCACAGGCTATGGATCAAGTAAATCTCTTAGCACCGGTCTCAAAGTGGTACGCCACCGTCCCTAGTTTGCAAGCAATGCCAGCCCTGGTTCGCCAAGCTTTCCAGCAAGCCACCACTGGACGTCCCGGCCCGACAGTTCTCTTTTTACCGCAAGATATTCTTGACTCGAAACTGCCACCGGAGATGTTGGAACTCTTGCAGCCGAAGTCAGCGATCTCTCGCTTCGGGAGTTTTCCGGCTTTCCGTACGGCACCTGATCCGGATGACGTACTAACGGCTGCTCAAATCTTTAACGCTGCAAAGCGGCCGTTGATTATCGCTGGCGGTGGCGCACTTATCTCAGGTGCAATTGCAGAAATAGCAGAATTTGCCGATACCCAGGTGTGTGCAATAGCAACATCGCTCTCCGGTAAAGGAGTCATTGCCGAGAATCATTCAATGGCTGTTGGCGTTGTCGGACAAATGGGAACTCCAGCAGCACGCGCTGCTCTTGAGTCTGCAGATGTGGTTGTATTTCTTGGGACTAAAGCGGGTAGCGGACCGACCTTTGCTTGGTCTCTTCCCAGAAAAAATCAGAAAATTATTCAGATCGATATCGATCCTGCCGAAATTGGTCGTTCCTTTGAGAATGTAACAGGAATTTTTGCCGATGCACGAAGTGGCTTGCGGGCACTTGCGCAGGCCACCGCAAAGGTGGAACGCCCTGAATGGAAAATCGAAATTATGAAATTCAAGAGCGAGTGGAGCGCGGTGCGCGCTGCTGAACGAAGTAGTGATGTAACTCCGATTTTGCCGCAACGCGTACTCGGTGAACTTCAAGCACAACTTCGCCAAGATGACTTGATCGTTTGCGATGCCAGCTTATCGAGTGGTTGGGCGGGTGTGTACTACGAGCAAGTCCTACCGGGCAAAAAAGTATTTATGCCAAGAGGACTAGCAGGGCTTGGTTATTCAGTACCCGCAGCAATCGGAGTAGCTATCGCCAATCCAGGCAAGCGAACAATTGTCCTAACGGGAGATGGTGCGCTCGGATATTCCATAGGGGAATTTGCCAGCATCCTTGAGTTAAATTTGCCGATAACCGTCATCGTCCTAAATAACGCAGACCTGGGCTGGATTCGTTGGTATGGTCATTTGAACTTCGGCACTAGTGATCAAGGCAGCGATTTTGCCGACATCAATTTCAGCGCTGTTGCTCAAGGCTTTGGCTTCGAAGCAGAGAGAGTCACAAATCCTGGAGATTTATCCGCGGCAATGAAGCGAGTTCTCACAAGTACTAAACCTAGTTTGCTGGATGTAGTTACTGAAACATGGACTACGCCGGTTACTGGTCACAAAGTTGCGTTGGCTAATAAGAAGTCAACCGGATACGGAGGGTAAATAAATGCCACGTCACCCAGAACGTCAGCTCGAGAGAATTTCGCAGCCGGTTGCTGCCGAACTAATGAAGAAGAGTGGGATCGCCGTTGTTGTTGCTGGAAGCATCGAACAACATGGAAGTCACCTTCCGCTAGGGACAGATCTTTTTGCTGCGCTATCGATCGGTGAGCGAGTTGCAGAACGATTAGACACAATTGTTGTAACACTGGGTTCTGTCGGGATAGCGCACTATCACGGCGGTTGGGCAGGGTCGTTGACTTTAAAGCCTGAAACCATGATTAATGTATTTGTTGATATCTGTGAAGGTCTCAAGGGCGCCGGCGCTCATCGGATCTTGGTTGTCAATTGGCACGAAGGAAACTCTGCAACGATGCGTATTGCAGCGGACCGGGCACAAATGGTTCATGGAGTTCAAGTTGTTGTAGGAGAATCTCATATCATCACAAATTCGCTCCATCCCGATGAAATGGAATTTACCCACTCGGGGGCAATGGAAACTTCTGCAGTGCTTGCTTATGACGCTTCATTGGTGCACCTGGAAAGTCTGGCCGAACCAAGTGATCGGGAAGCGGGCGATGAAGCCCACGAGCTATTCCGCCGCCGCGATGTTTATCCAATCATGCGAGATTTCCATGATGTTGCGCCGACGGGTTGGTATGGCCACCCAGAGACAGCCACCGTGGCACGTTCTGAAGAGATTGCCGAAGAAGTGGCAGATCACATTGTCCGCCGGGCAAAGGAAGTTTGGGATGCACTAGGAAAGGTTTCACACTAATGACTGACGCAAAGACCATGCGGGCCGCAGTTTTAGCCGATTTTGGTTCGCTCTCTGTCGTGGATGTTCCTATTCCGGATCTTGAATACGGCGAAGTTCTTTGCCGGGTAAATGCCTGTGGAATGTGTGGCACCGATTTGAAGATCGTCAACGGCGGATTCAAGGGAACGTGGCCTCCGAGCATGCCCTTCATCTTGGGGCATGAATGGTCCGGGACCATTGTAAAGCTGGGAGCAGGCACTGAAAAAAGTGGTCTCGCAGTCGGGGATAGAGTCGTTGCAGAGAACCATGCAGGATGCTCTGCTTGTCCGATGTGTCGCCAGGGGCGTTACAACCTCTGTGAACGAGTCCGCGATCCTGGATTTAAGTTGTATGGGCATACTGCACCGGGTGCACTTGCAGAATTTGCAGCTCGTCCTGCGGTAGCCGTTCATAAGATTCCCGATTCAGTCTCCGACCTTGCAGGGGCGCTGGTAAATCAAGCCGCGCTGACCGTGCACGCTGGACGACGAGCAGATATCCGTCCAGGTTCGACCGTCGCCGTTTTTGGCCCAGGCTTGCTTGGACTCTTAATGCTGCAGGTGGCTCGCGCTGCAGGGGCTACCCAAGTGATCGTTGTGGGCCGTGGGGCCAGGCTCGAAACAGCGTTAGAACTCGGTTGTGATGCGGTCGTAGATTATGAAAAGAGCGATCCAATAGTAGAAATTAGGCGCATGACCAATGGACGTGGGGTTGATTACGTCTTCGACTGCAGCGGCAACCCAGCCGTTGTCGAACAACTTTTCCGCTCAACTCGCCGCGGCGGCAAGATCGCCATGCTGGGTTTGACCGGGGGGAAAACAGCGACGCTACCGATCGACCTGCTCGCACTGGATGAGATTGACCTCTTAGGAGTCCGATCCAGCCCAAATTGCTACCCGGCGACCATTGCGCTGATGGCTTCAGGCGCTATAAAGACCGAACCCCTCACCACCTTCCAATACAGCCTGGATCAGATCGATGAGGCCTTCGCAGCGCTGGAGTCTAAGCAGGTAATCCGCCCCATCGTCCTCCTATAAGCGCAACCAAAACGTTGTAATTAAAAAGAGAGAAATCCATTGACTTAGGTAGATGACGGGTATAACTTTCTGCAAACGATTGCGGACATTACCCGGAAGCACATCGTGACTAACCGAGAGGAAGAGAATGCACATTTCTAGGTTCGGCAGCGTAGCCAGCCGACACAAAGTTCAACTCGGCGCGGCTCTTAGCGCTGTGGCATTAGCTGTTACGGGGCTTGCAGTCCCTAACGCGACGGCCGCTCCAAAGCCGATCACAATCGGTATCTCAGTTTCACTATCTGGCGACTTCTCCGGTGACGGAAAAGCAACCCAGCAAGGTTACAAAATTTGGGCCACCTGGCAGAACGCGCACGGCGGAATTCTGGGACGTCCAGTCGTCTTGAAGTTCTTGTCAGATGCCTCAAGTCCAACACAAGTTGTAACCAACTATCAAAAATTTATTACATCCGACAAGGTTGATTTCGTCCTCGGACCCTACTCAACCAAGTTGACCAAGCCAGCCTCTGACATTGCAAATCGTTATCACTATGTAATGCTCGAAGGTATCGGCGGCGGACCATCCGTCTTCTCACGTGGCCTGAAGAACGTCTTTGACGTTTCTGCATCAGCAACGTATCAGCTTGTTACATATGCAAAGTGGTTGGCTGCAACACAGAAGCCACAGCCAATTGCATACGCAACGATGGATGATCCATTTATTCAACCAATGGTGGACTTCGCAAAGGCATACCTTGATAAGAAGGGCTTCACTGACGCCGTCTACAAGGTGTACCCAGCCGAGACAACAGACTTCTCACCTATCGCATCGGCTGTAGCCGCTTCAGGTGCAAAGATCGCGATTTTGGGAACGATGCCACCTGATGGTTATTCAATGATCCAAAACTTCATTCAGGCTAAGTACAACCCAGAACAGCTCATCCTGGCTTCAGGTCCCGATCAGGGCGCTGATTTCACCAAGAGCGTGGGTATTACTAACACTGAAGGAATCATGGTTCCAAATACGTGGATTCCAACATCGAACTACCCTGGTAACAAGGACATGGTTGCTCTTTATATCAAGACCTATGGTGGAGATATCAACGCAATTAATGCCGACGTGCCAGAGGCATTTGCTGCAGGACAGGTTCTTGCACAAGCAGTTAACAAGGTTGGTTCCACCAGCAATGTTAAATTGCAGGCATATTTACACTCTGGAGCTAAGTTCACGAGTGTTCAAGGTCCAGTTCAGTTCGCGCCAGATGGCGAGAATTCTGGTGCCGCTCCTTATGTCTTCCAATGGCAGAAGGGTCAATATGTTCCTGTATTGCCTCTAGGAGGTCCTGACAAGGTTTCACCAATCGAGACGCTACGTCCGGCTTGGGGAACTACACCAGGCATGTAAGTAGTAATTGCCGGAACAGGGCGGGCTCTAAAGTCCGCCCTGTTTTACTAAATAGCGAGATACCAACATTGGGAGGCGTACTAGCGTGTTAGTTTTACAGGCAATTATTGAAGGAGTGCTCGTCGGCGGATTTTACGCCTTGATGGCGGCAGGACTTACCCTGGTCTTTGGCGTAATGGATATCGTGAATTTTGCAATCGGCGCTCTCATTGTTTTAGGCGCTTATCTCAGCTACTCAATTACTACACATTTCCATATAGATCCATTTGTGTCGTTGATCTTCACGACTCCTTTGATGACCGCTTTGGGCATGTTCATTTATGTTTTCCTCATTAAGCCGATTAAGACAAATAAAGTCGTGATGTCGCTTCTGACAATGTTTGCAGTTGCCACTTTGATTGAAGGCATACTGGATATTTGTTATAACAGTGGTTTTGTACAGATCCATGCTTCGTACATCAACAATTCGCTACGTATCGGAAAACTCAATTTTCCGTTGATTTATGTCCTCTCCTTCTTGCTGAGTGCATTTTTACTCAGTTGTTTATACTTAGTTACCTATCGCACCAAATTCGGACGTTCATTGCGCGCTTCAATGCAAAACCCGGTTGCTGCTCGTCTAGTTGGAATCGATACCGATCGAGTCTCCATGATTACCTTGGGCATAGGTATCGGTCTTGCTGCAATCGGTGGAATGATCTTTGGAACAACCAATGCGTTCAATGCATCTAGTTCGTACGACATTATTTCTCGACTCTTAGTGATCGTGATTTTGGGCGGCTTTGGCAGCGTAGGTGGTGCACTAGTCGCGGCCATCTTCATGTTGGTGATTCAAGATGTGGTCGCAGTTGTCTGGTCTCCAGTCTGGGGTTCAACAGCTTTCTACATGATTTTGATGTTGGTCCTATTGGTTAGACCTCAGGGTCTATTTGGTAAAAAGGGAGTACGAGCTCAGTGAGTACCGATACGACGATCAGTCAGCGCCCGACTCCACCATCCTACGAGGTACCAAAAGCGATTCGTTATGGAGCGCTCACCGTGGGATTCTTGGTGCTAGTTATCTTCCCGCTGGTTTTCAATAACCCAACCATTTCAACCATTGGTGTCTTCGCCATGATTTTCTTAATGGCAGTAACCGGATGGAATATCTTCTCGGGCTATACCGGCTATATCGCGCTGGGCCACGCAGTCTTCTTCGGCATTGGACAGTATGCAACTGCAATGCTTGCTTCGTATTGGCAGATTCCACCAGGGTGGGAGACCTTCCTTCTTATCCCAGTTTCGATGTTCCTGGCTGGCCTGGCGGCAATCCCCATTGGGTTAATTGTGCTGCGGGTTCGTAAGCACACCTTTATTGTTCTGACTATCGCGCTGATGTTTATCTTCCAACTCTTCGCTTATAACCTGCGGGGTTGGACTGGTGGATCACAGGGTCTTGAGGTTTCACAACCACCTTGGGATGGATCGATCTTTAATCTTCCTTACTATTATGTGGGGCTCTTCTTGGCAATAATCGCGATCGTGACCTCATTTATGATTCGCCGATCGAAGTTCGGTTTAAGTTTGTTGGCTATCCGCGACGATGAAGATCGCGCGCGCAGCCTGGGAATCAACACCAGAAATTCCAAGCTCACAGCATTTGTTATCTCGGCTATCTTCTTAGGTGCCGCGGGTTGCATGTATGCAATGTTTGTTGGATCTGTTTACCCACAATTCTCCTTCGATCCTGCCTTCGACCTTGAACTTTCGATCATGGCCTTCGCAGGTGGACTCGGAACAATCTTGGGACCATCGCTGGGAGCGTTGATAATCTCTGGCGCACAGCAATACTTCTTAATCACATTTGGCGGAGCAAACGTCTTCCTGATCGTATATGGAGCTCTCTTCATTCTGATTTTGCGCTTGCTACCGGGCGGTGTGGTTCCCGCAATTTCCGATAAATGGCGATCACATGTAGTCCGTAAGGAACAACGAATACTTGACTCCGAATTAGAGGGTCCAGCAGAGGCGGGTGCTCACAAATGACACTTCTAGGAGTAGAAGGCATAGTTAAGAATTACGGCGGAATTCAGGCTCTTAGGAACTGCACCATGAATTTCCAAGAGGGCGCCATTAATGGTTTGATCGGGCCTAACGGTTCGGGCAAAACCACGTTATTTAATGTCATGACAGGTTATGAAACTCCAGACTCTGGCAAGGTAACTTTCAGAGGTAAAGACATAACGAACTCCACACCGGATGAAGTTTTCGCGGCGGGTATTGGTCGTACCTTTCAGTTGACGAGGATTTTTCCTCGGTTGACCGTGATTGAAAACGTTCATATTGCCGCACAACGTAAGGGCCTTGTTGCTCAGATGCGTCAATGGTCTCAACCGGATGAACGCGCAAGAGCACTTGAAAGTCTAGATTTCGTTGGGTTAACCAAGCTTTCTCGCGAACCAGCAGGTAGCTTGTCATACGGCCAACAAAAGTTGTTGGAGTTTGCCTTCATCATGGTGGCTGAACCTAAGGTTATGTTGCTCGATGAGCCTGCCGGTGGAGTTAATCCCACCTTGTTAAAACACCTGGGTGGACGGATCAAGGAGTTAAACAAGACCGGAGTTACATTTATTATCGTTGAACACGATATGGAATTCGTCATGGGAATCTGCGATCAAGTCTCGGTTATGCACCAGGGAAGCGCACTTCTTGAAGGCAAACCAGAGATTGTTCGCAATGACCCAGCGGTTCTTGAGGCGTACTTGGGTACAGATATGACGGAGGTTAATTAAGGTGCTTACCCTTAGTGGAGTTTTTGCAGGTTACGGCGGGGGCGACATCCTTCGTGGCGTTGACCTAACTGTTGAAAAAGGCTCTATCACCTGTGTAGTTGGACCTAATGGTGCTGGAAAATCAACGCTTCTGAAGGTTGTGAGTGGGCTTCTAGTCCCTCGCTTAGGTAGCGTTACTTTTCAAGGCGAATCAATCGCCGGAAAATCTCCACAAGCTATCCTTAAAGGTGGAATCGTTCAAGTTATGCAGGCACGTAGTTTGTTCCCTGACCTGACAGTGCGCGAGAATATTGAACTCGGTGCATTCTTAATAAACGATCAGAAGATTGTGCAACAGCGCTTCAATGAAATTTTGGATCAGTTCCCCATGGTGAAGGATCGCTTGAAGGATAAGGCAGGATCTCTCTCGGGGGGACAACAGCGCACCGTTGAATTTGCGCGCGCTTTGATGTTGGATCCCGCGCTAGTTGTGCTCGATGAACCGTCGATGGGACTTGAACCAAAAGCTGCCGCCGCAATGTATGGCTATGTACGACAGATGCGTGAACACGGTCGCACCGTGTTGCTGGTTGAGCAAAATGTGCGTGCTGGTCTTGGCCTTGCCACTCACGGTGTAGTGCTGGAAGCGGGAAGAGTCAGACTTACAGGCACTGGAAAAGAGATCTTAGAGAATCCGCAAATGAAGGTTCTTTATCTGGGTGGCAGTACGCAAACGGAGTAATTTCAATTTAACTCAATAATAAAGAGAGCTCAACGGTTGAGATGGGAGCGGTGTAATGACGCCAGGAGATCCAACGGTTGATGATGAGCGCTTGGAGTCGATGTATCGGCGATTCACCTGGCGGATTTTGTCTAACTCTGTCTCGCCTTGGGAGTTTGAAAAACTCAAGGCCGAAATAACAGATTACGAACAATGGTGTTTAAAGTGGAGCCTGCTAGCAGCAGAACATGAAGCACGGGGAGATCGCGCGCTCTTAGCTGGTCATTCAATAACAGCAGGAGAGGCCTATGTTCGCGCTGGTCTCATTTATCACTGGGCTACTTTCATGTTCACCCACGATCAACCTCAATTCAAGGCTGGGCTCAAAGCGATGGGAGCAGTCTGGGCAAAGGCAGCGCCTTTGCTGCAGCCCACGATGGAAATTCTGGAGGTGCCCTTTGATGGCACCACGCTTAATGGTTACCTGCAAAAGCCGCTGGGCGTAGATAATCCACCAATTGTTCTCATAGTGCCCGGAGCAGATTCCACTAAAGAGGAACTTTACGATCTAGCCCAACACATTTTACGTCGCGGTATGGCGATTGCAGCTTTTGATGGTCCAGGTCAGGGCGAGGTCAGTCTCACGATGAAGATGCGCCCCGATTATGAAAAGGCGATTGTTGCCATGATTGATTCTCTTGTTAAACGCTCTGATATCGATAGAGATCGATTAGCGATGTGTGGAATTTCTTATGGTGGCCTCTTCTCCTTTAGGGCTGCCGCAATTGATAAGCGCATCAAAGCGTTGGTTTCAGTTTCGAGTTGGTATTCGCCAGCGGGCCGCTTTGCGGGGATGGAGCGCCTAACCAGTACAGGGCAATACCAATACTTGGGAGCCGATCCTGCTGCCATGATGGAATCCATAACACTTTCCGGGGTTCTAAAGGATGTCAGAGTTCCGGTTCTACAAGTCTTTGGTGGGCTCGACCCATGGTCGCCAGCAACAAAGGCAGAACTCATAGCAGAAGAGATTCAAGGCCCAAGCACGACAATGCTCTTTGAAGATGGCGTTCACATTGTAAACAATATTTGGTACAAAGCTCGTCCAGCGATCGCCGATTGGTTAAGTTCAGCTTTCTAAGGGGAAAAGATGAATTACGCGCGAGAAGATTCCAAAGCAGCTGCACGCTCTTCATTCCACGGATTGTGGGCGGCTATGACGACTCCCTTTACCATTGATGATCTCCTTGATGAAGATGCGTTGATGCGCGATATTGATATCTTGGTTGATGATTTAAAGATTGATGGAGTCTTCTGTACGGGTGTTATGGGTGAGTTCTGGGCCCTAACCCTGGAAGAACGCAAACGCGCGGTAGAGGTAATTGTCGAAAATACCCGCGGGCGAATTCCCGTCCTAGCCCACACAGGGTCTCCCTCGGCGCGTGAAACTATTGAGTTAACTCGTCACGCTCAAGATGCCGGGGCAGACTTCGTTGTGGTGATCAACCCTGTCTACCCGCAAGCCTCTGAAGAGGGCCTAAAACGTTGGTTTTTGGAGGTTCTAGAGGCCGTCGACATCGGAGTCTGGCTCTTTGATACAAACTACTCGGGTGTTTCACTCCCACTCTCACTGATAAATGAACTGGCTGATGTAGAAAACGTTTGTGGAATAAAGATGGGACATGGGCACGACCGCTACCTAGAGGTGCTTGATAAGGTAGGCGACAGAATCATGGTCTGCGAACCAAGTGAGGCAGATTGGCTGGAGAATATGCAACGACATGATCAAAAAGTTTATATGTCTGCTTCTACTCCCTTTCTCATTCAAACAGCGCTCCGTCAACCAATGTTGGAGTACACCACTGCGGCGCTCGCCGGTGACTTCGCAAAAGCGCAGGCAATTTCGCAGGAGATTCAACCAATTAGGGATTTGACAGAAAAGTGGCTGCATGGGCGCTGGAAACGCGATCGCATAAATCCTGTTCCTGCCATTAAGTATTGGTCAGGACTTTTGGGTATGTCGGGTGGAAGGGTACGCCCACCCCTCGTTGATTTGAGTGATGAGCAAAAGCGCGAGATGAGAGCAGATCTAGAAGGCGTTGGTCTGATTTAGGAGAGAATTCCTGCGGTATCTACTCCCAGATCTTGCAACATAACGATCGCGGCGTTACGTCCTGGCGCACCGGTAATTGATCCCCCAGGGTGAGTAGTACCACCGGTTTGATACAAACCAGGTATTGGCATACGGTGCGATGCCCATCCAGGAACTGGACGATTCGGACCACTGAATGCTGGCCCGCGGTCGCCGCCATGGAAAGCCCCATTGATCATGTGGCGATTGGTCGCCCATATATCTTCTGGAGATTTAACGTAGCGCGAAATAATGATGTCATCGGTAAACGATGGCATGAATTGTCGCAGGTATGCCAACTGACGGTCCACGACTTCATGTTTTACGACATCCCAACCGGCAGAGCCAGCTGGAAGCGCAAAACTTTGCGCACTTAAAAATTTAACCGTATGGCCTCCATTAGGTGCCCGGTTGGGATCAACCAGGGTTGGGGTTGCCACCAAAATCCAAGGTACATTCGTAATGTGGCGGCCCAGCTTGATATCGAGGCTCAATTGCAACATATCTTCAGGCCAACCGACTGCTCCCGCAGATACTGCACTGCGCGGGCCTAATTCTGTATCAAAGACCGGCGGGCTCTTCGTTGTGAAATATGCAGCAAATCCCGAGATTCCCACGTTGTACGTTTCCACTCCAAAGTGGAACTCTTCCGGCCACAACTCCTTTGGAGCCATATCGATGAGGTGTTTTATATGAACCGTTGATAGAACCGCCTTCTTGGCCCGGTACTCATCTCCATCTGATGTCTTCACACCAACGCAACGACCATCTTCGATAATGAGGTTGGAGACGACCTTGTCGCAAATTACTTTTCCACCATGTTCTTCGAGGAAACCGACCAGTCCCGCAGTCAATCGTCCCGAACCGCCTTCAGGGATAGACCAACTACGCGCTTGGCGGGCAAAGATGGAGTATGCCAACATTCCAGTTCCAGGTTGGTCGTACCAGACAAATGTTTGGAATGCCATCCAGAGCATGAAGGCTTGAATATGCTTATCTTCGAATTCGAGTTTGATAATGTCCCAAGCGCTCATGGCACGGCGACGAGCCCAAATCTTTCCTTGTGGATGTTCAGCTAGACGTTGATCAAGCGAAGGTCCAAAACCAACCGGAGTAAAATTAGCTGCGGTGAATATGCTTTTAACTGTGTCGTACTCTTTAGACATACGGCGATACGCAGCAGCATCTTTCTTGCTGAACCGCGCTATCTCTTCAATGGTTTTCTCAAAATCGAGATACATTGTGAACTGCTTTCCATCTGGAAAAGCCACATGAGCGACAGGATCTGGCTCAAAGTACTTGAGTCCATACTTGCCTATTAGCCCAAGTTCATCGTTGAGCAACAAGGGATTTGAACGAATCAAGGTGTGGCCAGTCGAGCAGGTATCGATCAAGAAACCAGGGTCAAGTAATTCTTCGGTTGCGGCACCACCCCCGGGAATAGAACGAGCGTCAAGCAACACGGTACTAAAGCCAGCTTTGGCCAAGTAGCACGCAGTAATAAGACTGTTATGGCCAGCTCCTGCGACGACAATATCTGCTTCCATGGATGCACCCCTTTGGCGAGATTTTGCCACAGCAAACGATTGCATTCAAGGGTTTTCAGTGAAAGAATGATTTAAGGAGGCACTCCATGAAGGCAGTTGTGATTAGTAATTACGGTGGTCCGGAGTGCTTGGAGTACGCCGATGCCCCGATGCCAAAACCGGAAGCCAATGAAATCTTGATTAAGACCGCCTTTATTGGGGTCAATTTCACCGATATTCGAAATCGCGTTGGTGATGGTGATGGGAAAGTTCCCATGATCATTGGCGTAGAGGCAAGCGGCCAAGTTGTTGATGTCGGTGCTGAGTGCACCAAATTCAAGGTGGGAGATTTTGTAACGTCATTTACTCGTGGCCATGCCTATGCCGAATACGTCACTGCGCTCGAGCGCTTTACCGAAAAGATCTCCGAGAGCTTTGCACAAAAACCGGAGTCCGCTGGAGTTCTTGTGACTGTTCCTCTTGCCCTCAATGTTGTCGAAAGGGCGGCTCGGGTGCGACACGGAGAGACCATTTTGCTTCACGCCGCATCTGGCGGGGTGGGATCTATTGTCGGACAATTAATCAAGAAGATTCCAGACACTCGCCTCTTCGGGACTATCAGCGACATATCTAAAGAGAGTTACGCAAAAGCACATGGGTATGACGAACTTATGAGCTATGAAAATTTTGCTGAACGAGCGTTGGAATTGACCGACGGCCGCGGAGTAGGTGTTGTGTTAGATCCAGTGGGTGGATCTGTGCAGAAACGTTCCCTCGAGATCGTCGCCCCATTTGGTCGATTAGTTTCGTATAGCAATATCTCTCGAGCGCCGCAGGAGTTGCCATCAGCGCTCTGGATGAGAAGCAGGTGCATTGGATTTGTAGGTATTTCCAATGGCTCACTCTCTGAACACAGCCCTGAAATTCTGGCGGAGAGTCTGCGTCGCGCCGTGGAATTAGTTCAAGATGGAACTATAAAAATTGATGTGACCGAGGTCTTTCCGTTGGCACAGGCGTCAAAAGCGCATGAAATTTTTGAGCAACGTTCTGCCGTTGGCAAATTTATCTTGGCGGTTTAAATGCGGCGAAAATATGGGGTATTTGTACTCTTCGGCCTCATCATATTTTCACTGGTTGGGTTCGCCTTTGCCCGACTGATGCAGAGCCCTAAGACCAAGTCTGCAATAACCGGGGTACAAATTTTTAAAGGTCCAGTCATAAAGACCATTTACAGTAGTTTGCAGGTCGAAGTTGTCGTAAAGAACCACCGCATTATTGATGTTATTCCTTTAGTGCTCCCGAATTCCGATACGCGTTCAATTACTCTAGCTCGAGTCTCCGTGCCAATTCTGCGGAAAGAGGCCATTAGCGAGAACTCGGCCTCGATCCAGGCTGTCTCTGGAGCTAGCGTTACCAGTAGCGCATATAGCCGTTCTCTGCAGGGCGCATTGGCGAAGGCAGGGCTGTGAAGAAAAGCTCCGAGCGCTGGGAAGTTGGCCCAATAGCATTTTTAATTGCAGGTCTGCTCTTTATGGAGAATTTGGATGCAGCAGTTATTCCGACGGCCGCCCCAACAATTGCGCGCCAATTCCATATCCTCTCCGGTCAGGTAGGTATCTGCGCGACGGCCTACTTAATGGCGGTCGTTGTCCTGATTCCAGTCAGCGCATGGTTTGTTGAAAAATGGGGAGCAAGACCTGTTCTCTTCACTAGCATCATCATCTTTACCGGTGCATCACTCCTGTGCGCAATTAGTACAACACTGACCGAACTCACTTTTATGCGAGTTATCCAAGGAGCTGGTGGCGCGATGATGGTCCCGGTGGGTCGATTGGTAGTTCTGCGAGCGACTGACAAAGCCCACATGATAAGAGCAATTTCATATCTAACCTGGCCCGCGCTCACAGCTCCGATTATCGCGCCTGCTCTCTCTGGTCTAATCATCGCTCATCTTTCCTGGCCCTGGATCTTCGCCGTTAATCTTCCGATAGGGATGATCGAACTAATTCTTGCAATTAAATTGATTCCTCAAGGCGCGCTCACGACCGCGCAAAAGCTTGACTGGGCCGGGTTTGTAGGCGCTTCTATCTCGCTCGGCTGTCTAGTTTTTGGTGCCGCCGCTCTTGGCAATCCAAAGGTAAATACTCTGGCAACATCTCTGCTTCTTGTTACCGGCATAGGACTTGGAATACCCACTGTGCGCCATATGTTTAAAGTACCAATCCCCTTGGTTGGTTTAGATGCGTTACATGTACGAACCTTTAGATTTGCAAATACTGCGGGTGCTGCATTTAGAGTCGGAATCAATGCGGTTCCTTTTTTAATGCCATTAATGTTTCAGGATAAATTTGGTTGGTCTCCGGTGCGAGCTGGCAGCACCGTTCTCTTCCTCTTTCTTGGCAACTTCTTTTTTAAGCCCCTGACAACTCCACTACTCAAGATTCTGCCATTTCGTCACATTTTGATGATTGCCACGAGCCTCTCCGGAGTAAGTATTCTTTTGATATCAGCTCTTAAAGTGTCAACTCCACTGATTCTCATCTGGATTCTCTTATTGTTCAGTGGCTCAGTTCGATCTCTTGGCTATACCTGTTACAACACGATCACCTTTGCAGATATCGATCAACCCAAAATGCAACAAGCGAATAGTTTGGCGTCGATGATTCAGCAGCTCACTCAGGTCTTTGCTGTCGCGATTGCTGTATTGGCCCTTAAGTTGGGTGTAGCTCTCTTTGGCAACGCCGATCAATTTACCTTTGCATTCATCGTTCTCGCTTTTCTAGTCTTCATGGCATTTGTAGGTTCGGCGCGGCTCCCGCAGAAGGCGGGAGACTCAATTCGAGTCAAAGGGAGCGGTCTGTGATGAAACCAATTATTGGGGCGCTCAAATCAGAGGAACGCGATGGCATGTTCATCGACTGGGATGTACCCATCACGATGGATGATGGTCTTATTCTGCGTGCCGATGTCTATCGCCCGCTTCACGGAGAGAAACTTCCTGTTATCGCAAGCTACGGCCCTTACGCCAAAGGGCTAACTTTCGCCGCAGGTTATCCACGTCAATGGGAGCGCCTTAACGCGCGCTTCCCCAAGGATTTGGTCGGAAGTAGCGGAAAATATGCGGCTTGGGAGTTAGTTGACCCAGAGCATTGGACCGCATTTGGCTATGCCACCGTTCGCGTGGACTCACGCGGGGCAGGTAGATCACCGGGCATCGTTGATGTCTGGAGCAAGCGAGAAGCGCAAGATTATTACGATTGTATCGAGTGGATCGCCGCTCAGGAATGGTCGAACCAGAAAGTCGGATTGGCCGGAATCTCTTACTATGCAAAGAATCAGTGGCAAGTCGCGGAGCTTAACCCCCCACATTTGATGGCAATTTGTCCCTGGGAAGGGGCAAACGACTACTACCGCGACATGACACATCATGGCGGGATACATAACGCCTTCCTTCCCGATTGGTATCAACGTATGTCAACAATTCAGCATGGCCTGGGATCTCGGGGATTTCGCAATCCCGAGAGTGGTTTACTGGCTTGTGGTGACGAAGATTTAACCGATGAAGAATTATTCGCCAATAGGTGCGACCTCGCTCGAGAAATAATCGAACACCCCTTTGATGATGAATGGCATTTTTCACACTCCAGCCAACCGGAGAAGATTCGAGTTCCAACTCTCTCGGCCGCGAATTGGGGCGGTCTAGGAAATCATCAGCGTGGGAATCTATACGCCTGGGCCGCAACTGGCTTACCGAAGAAGTGGTTAGAGGTACATAATGGAACTCATTGGTCTGGGTTCTATACGGAGTACGGGCGTTCATTGCAGAAACGATTCTTCGATTACTTTCTTAAAGGCGAGGGAGATTGGGAGACGCAACCACCGGTTTCACTCAATATTCGTCAGGTGGACGGAACCGTAAAACTACGCGGTGAAAATGAATGGCCACTCGCTCGCACCGCGTGGAGTCGGCAGTACCTAGAACTCAGTAATTTATCTATTAATAATTCCGTGCCGCAGCAGCAACAGAGCTTCACATACGATGCGATGGGAGAAGGTGTAACTTTTTATAGCGCTTCAATGCCCCAGGCGACTGAAATTACCGGCCCGGTGAGTGCAAAGCTCTGGATTTCTTCATCAACCTCCGATGCTGATCTATTCCTTACCTTGCGCGCTTTTAACCCCGAAGGAGATGAGATTCTCTTCGAAGGAGCCAACGATCCAAAGACGCCTATGTCTCAGGGTTGGCTACGTGCTTCGCATCGCGCGCTAGATGCTGCAAAGACAAAACCTTGGGCTCCTTTTCATCCACATATGAAGAAAGAACCGTTGCTTCCGGGGGAGATTTACGAGTTAGATATTGAAATCTGGGCGACATGTTTGCTTTTACCAGCCGGTTATCGACTGGCGCTCACTGTAAAAGGGTGCGATTTTGATCATGGTTTAGAACCTGTAGAAATGGGTGGGCGGATCATGAAGGGAAGTGGCCCTTTTAGACATGATCATCAATTAGACCGACCCGCAGAAATCTTCGCAAATAGAGTCACTCTCTATACGGGAAATGACTTCCCATCTTCGATCTTATTGCCAATAATTCCTTCCTAAAATCTAGAGATGATCGACCATCCAGTCACCGGCTAAGGGATGGTACAGATATGGGTAGTTGTTGCAAACGTGGTTGCCATCTTCGATCATGACTAATTTTGCATTGCCGGCTTCCGCGACTACTCGCTCCGCATGTTGATACGGAACCAGGCGATCTTTCTTCCCAAAGATAACCAAGAGCGGTTGTTTAAGATTGTGCAGACAACCCTCGAGTGTGATGCTGTCTGCGATCGCTCGTGCCTCATCTTCACTCTTTGCGCCAGAATATTGATAAAAGGCGGCACGACTTATTGGCGGCCGCCCATCGTAACGACTTCCTGTGTCGTACGAACCACCTACCGTTACCGCAACTTTGATGCGCGCATCGTGTGCCGCACTGCGTGCTGCGTAGTAGCCACCCATGCTGACACCAACAATACCCAAACGACTTGCATCAATCTCTTTAATTGTTAATAGTTCATCGATAGCGACCTTGATAGCGCTTTCGTAATTAGGGCGAAGTGAAAAATGGAATCCAGATTCTCCTTGACCGGGCCCATCTAACGAGAAAGTCGCTAAGCCCCGAGTTAAGAAGACATTCTCCCAATTGAAAAATTCTTCTTTTGTGGAATCTAAACCAGGAAGCAAGATGACCACTGGTGGATTAATAATTCCTTGTGGTCTCCGAAGATTTCCAACTAATTGGTCTCCTTCGAAAGGAATTTCAATACGACGGGCAGAGGGATCAAGGTTCTTATGAGCACGAAGCAACGCTGCGATGGATTTCTCGGTTGCAAACTTATGTTTTGACATATCTAAAACCCAGACAAATTTTGCGAAGTGGTAGCTCAGGGCCGCGCGGTTCCAAGCGTTACCCGCACTTATTTTGTGTCCTGCCCGCTCTGCTTCCGCGGCTAGATCGGCATGCATATCACCGTTAGCGACCCAGGCATCTAGCCATTGCGACCAATTTTCTAGCGCTGAGGTGACGCGTTGGAAGTCATTCGGGTCAACACCCTGAGTTGTGAATCGAGGAGCCCAATGGTCAATGGCCGATTGAATATCTGAATCTCTCATCGCAAAACAGTAATCTGTATTTGCGGACAAGTCACTATCTCTTGGGAACCGGACCTGACGATTCTCGTATCACAAGAGTTACGGGGAGAGTTATCTTTCTCGGGCTTGTTACCTTGCCTTCGATCTGATTTATGAGCAACCGAGCGGATTCCACGCCCATCTCAAAGTGTGGCGCACTGACTGTTGTAAGCGAGGGGTTAAAATCTTCCGAGAATGGCATATTGTTAAAACCAATAACCGAAATATCCTGTGGGGTGCGCAGACCATGTTTGCGCAGGGCATGAAAAACCCCCAGCGCGAGCAGATCGTTGCCAGCAAGGACTGCTGTTACGCCCTTTGGGTTAGCATCCAAAAATTTGTTCATCGCGATCTCGCCCGCCGAGACAGAAAGTGCGGTGGCTTTAACCACCTTCGTGATGAGTCCTAAACGCTTGGCGGAATTTGTAAAAGCGTTGCTTCGTACGCTTGCGGTGGAGAGGACGGTTGGCCCAGCGAGGTGGAGAACCTTCTTGTGACCGAGAGCAGCCAAATGTTCTAGAGCGGCGGCAATACCTGCAGCGTCATCCCCAATGACAGAGGGGTAGGGAACCCCGGAAGCTTCGCGATTTACGAGTACAGCCTTGACTCCTTGGTTGTGATATTTGGCAATCATGCTCCGCTCAGTGTGGCCAGTTGCAATGATGAGACCATCGACCTGACGCTCCATGAGGGAATCAAAGAGAGCATTTTCGATCTCAGCATTATTGTCGGTATTAACTACCAAGGCAGAGTACCCACGTGAAAATAGGATGCTGTCGACCCCGCGGACAATCGGCGGGAAGATCGGGTTAGTGAGATCAGGGACGATAACTCCGATCGTCATGGATTTGCGCGTTCGCAACCCGCGCGCAACGGTATTTGGGGAGTAGGCCATCTCATCCGCAATTTTGCGGATCTTCTTAACAGTAGCTTTGCTGACCTGTCCCTCAGTCTCCTGGTTAAGTGAGCGCGAGACCGTGCTGACATTGACCCCAGCCCGCTTCGCCACATCAGCCAGGGTGGTTCGCGATCGCATGAAGTAACCTTATAGTTCAAATTATGCCTTGACGAGTGCCCTGAAACCGTTGATAATAAAGCCTGCAATCGATTGCACGAATTTATCAGGATGACCTAAGGAGTCGCTATGAGCATCAGCCCAAAACCAACGATTGGTTGGATCGGAGCTGGTCGTATGGGTTTCCAGCTGGCCACACGCTTGCTTGAGGCGGGTCACGACGTCACTGTTTACAACAGAACACGCTCCAAGGCGGAGCCACTTGTTGCCCTCGGCGCGAAGGTCGTCGATCGCCCGAGTGATCTCGCTGGTTTAGACGTTGTCTTCATTATGGTCTCTGCCCCGAAGGACCTCGAAGAGGTAACGATGGGTGAACATGGAGTTCTAACGGTCGAAGGAGAATCCCCTAAGGTCATTATCGATTCGTCCACGGTTTCAACAGAGGTTTCAGAGAAAGTTCGCTCCTTCGCCAAGACGAAAGGGACAGAGCTCCTGGCGGCACCCGTAAGTGGAAACCCTTCCGTCATCGCAGCCGGAAAGTTAACGGTTGCGGTCTCTGGCCCTAAGGATGTTTATGAAGAAGTTGCCGGACTCATCAATCTCTTTGGACGTAAAGTTACATATGTCGGCGAGGGTGAAGTTGCCCGCTTAGTAAAGATTGCTCACAACATCATGTTAGGAGTCGTCGCTCAGACACTTGCCGAAATTGTTACATTGACAGAGAAGGCTGGGGTCGAGCGTTCTGCTTTCCTAGAATTCCTCAACGACTCTGTCATGGGATCTACATTCACCAAATACAAATCCCCATCTATTGTAAATTTAGATTTCACGCCGACATTTACTATCCCCTTACTCCTTAAAGATTTCGATCTAGGTTTGGAGGCGGCATATGAATTGGAAGTTCCAATGCCAATTACCGCTGCAGCACAACAGATCACAGCGTCGGCACGTGGCGCGGGGCATGTTGACGAAGATTTCATGATCCTCTTGATTGAGCAGGCCCGTCGTGCCGGTATGACTCTTGTATCAGAAAATAAAAAAGTATTGAGTGGACTTGAGGTAGAAAGTAATGGCTAATAACACACCACTACAAGCTCCGGGGCATATGGGAGTCGATTATGAGATGCGCGTTGATTTTGATCGACTGCGCAAGTATCGAATTGGCCGCGCCAAAGAATCGCTATCCGCAAGTGACTGTGGCGCCTTCTTACTCTTTGATTTCTACAACATTCGTTACACCACGCAATCGTGGGTCGGTGGTGCGCTGGGCGACAAGATGACTCGCTATGCGCTTTTGACACGCGATGGCGAACCTATGCTCTGGGATTTTGGTTCAGCTGTGCGACATCACAAGTTGTACTCCCCCTGGCTTAAAGTCGAAAACAATCGTCCCGGAATGTTGGGAATGCGCGGCGCAGTTGCTCCATCGGCGGGGTTGATGGAATCCGCCGTCAAAGAGATTAAGGGATTGTTAGAAGATGCTGGTGTCGCTCATCTCCCAGTCGGGATAGATATTGTCGAACCTGCTTTTCTCTTTGAGATGCAACGCCAGGGCTTAACCGTCGTGGATTGTCAGCAAGAGATGCTCGATGCCCGCCTGATCAAAAATCAAGATGAGATTATGCTGCTCAATCAAGCAGCAGCGATGGTTGATGGCGTTTATCAAAATATTGTCGATGTACTAAAGCCCGGTATCCGTGAAAATGAGATCGTGGCGCTTGCAAATAAGCGACTCTACGAAATGGGTTCTGATCAGGTAGAAGCGATCAATGCAATTTCAGGAGAGCGTTGCAATCCACACCCACATAATTTCACCGATCGTATTATCCGCCCAGGGGATCAAGCGTTCTTTGACATCATTCATTCCTTTAATGGATATCGCACTTGCTATTACCGTACCTTTGCAGTTGGAAGCAGTACGCCATCTCAACGCGATGCGTACACAAAGGCGCGCGAATGGATGGATGCTGCAATCAATGCGGTCAAGGTCGGTACCGACACTGCCGCGATCGCAAAGGTTTGGCCTAAGGCGGAGGAATTTGGATTCGATAGCGAACTGGCAGCCTTTGGTCTGCAATTCGGTCACGGCCTTGGGCTGGGGCTGCACGAGCGTCCGATCATTTCACGGCTGAATAGTCTGGAAAATCCAATTGAGATCCGTCCCGGAATGGTCTTCGCGCTGGAAACCTACTGCCCAGCGTCTGATGGAGTTTCCGCCGCTCGTATCGAGGAAGAGGTGGTTGTCACAGATAGTGGCGTACACATCTTGACCAAATTCCCTGCACAAGAGCTCTTTGTGGCAAATCCTTACTAACATCATGGTTATGTCAAAGGGAATACCTGGCCTACAGCGAGTAGACCATGTCGGAATTACCGTTCCCAATTTAGAAGAGGCAACACGATTCTTTATTGATGTGTTGGGCTGCGAATATATGTACACGCTCGGCCCCTTCCACAGTGATGAAAACTGGATGAAGGAACATTTAAATGTAGATCCTCGGGCGATCATGAAAGAACTACATTTCTTTCGATTAAATGGCGCCGCAATCTTCGAAGTATTTGAATATTCCGCGCCAGAGCAAATTCTCGAAGTGCCGAGAAATAGTGATATCGGTGGACATCATGTCGCTCTCTATGTTGATGACATGGGGGCTGCGCTTACTCATCTTAAAGCCCACAACATTGAAATTCTGGGTGAACCAACCGCAAGCAAAGGCCCCAGCGAAGGTCAGCACTGGGTTTACTTCCTATCTCCATGGGGGATGCAATTCGAATTGGTTACCTATCCGCATGGAAAAGCTTTTGACCATCACCCCGAAAAATTTGTTAAGAAGGTAAAGGAATAAATGCCACTTCATCATAAGCACAAATCGACCGCTCCATGGCTGGAAGTCGCAGTCATGCCATCGGATTGGGATAACGCCGAGCCCGCGCTCTTAAACAACATGCTCGTGGAGATGGTTCTTATCCGCACCTTCGAAGAGTATTTATTGGAATTGGCGGCAGCCTCGCTGATTCATGGACCAGTCCATTCCAGCATAGGCCAAGAGGGTGGAGCTGTTGGGTCGGCTCTACCTTTGCGCAGCGCGGATAGCGTCAATGGATCCCACCGCGGGCACCATCAATTCTTAGCAAAGGTGTTGACCCACTTACAACCGCAAGGCTTTGATCCGCGTGCGGAATTTTCTCCTGCGGTACGAGATGTAGTGCTACGGACTCTCGCTGAAATCGCAGGTTTGGATCGTGGATTTAGTCATGGCCGTGGTGGCTCTATGCATTTACAAATGAAGGAAGCCGGTGCCATGGGTACCAATGCAATCGTGGGTGGCGGAGTTCCGCTGGCGGCTGGATTTGCTTGGTCACATAAGTTTGCTGGAACCGATGCGGTATCTGTGACCTATTTCGGAGATGGCGCGATAAATATTGGTTCAACGCTGGAAAGTTTTAATTTGGCCGCGGCATGGAAATTGCCGATCTGCTTCTTTATTGAAAATAATATGTATGCGGTATCAACGCATGTTATGGAGTCAACTGGCGAGCCCCGCCTCTCAGCGCGCGGACAAGGTTTTAATATTCCGAGCTGGAAAGTTGATGGTATGAACCCTCTCGCGGTTCATATTGCGATGACTGAAGCCGTCGCACATATGCGGGCTGGCTATGGACCAACCATGATTGAGGTCGATGTCTACCGCTATTTCCACCAGAGCGGAACCTTCCCTGGCAGCGCCTTTGGTTATCGGACTAAAGAGGAAGAGGCCAGTTACAAGGCGCGCGATCCCATTTTGCAGGTCTCATCTCATCTTATCCGCCGCGGGCTGATCACCCAAGGTGAGATTGATGCGCTTATCGCGCGCGGCAAGAAGCTGATGGAAGAGACCGGGAATATCTTGCTCGAGCCAATTCCTGATTCCAATCCTCCCAAACGCAAAATTAGGGATAGCGAATGGCCCGATCCAGCTTTCGTTAATACCGGAGTGCGCGGAGATTTGAGTGAATTTAACGGAGCGCGCTATTCAGAGTTAGCAACACATCAAGGTGAAATTGTGGAAGCAAAGTTCATTGATTCCGTTGCTAAAGTTTTAGGGCGTCAGATGGAGAAAGATAGCTCTGTTGTTGTGATGGGCGAGGATGTGCATCGCTTAGCGGGCGGAACTAACGGAGCGACCAAGGGGCTGAAGGATCGTTTCGCTGATCGCATTCTGGGTACCCCGATCAGTGAGAACGCATTTACTGGGCTTGGTGGAGGCATAGCGATCGATGGGCGATTCAAACCGATTGTGGAATTTATGTATGCAGACTTCATGTGGGTAGCAGCTGACCAACTCTTTAATCAGATCGGCAAGATGCGACATATGTTCGGTGGCGACGGCGCGGTTCCCTTTGTTTTACGGAGCAAAGTTGCCATGGGTACGGGCTATGGCTCGCAACATTCCATGGATCCTGCTGGCATTATGGCAACAAATCCGGGGTGGAGAATTGTGGCTCCCACTACCCCTTTTGATTATGTCGGATTGATGAATAGCGCATTGCTCTGCAAAGACCCAGTTATCGTGCTCGAGCATGTGGATCTTTACAACTCCACGGGGCCATCGCCCGTCAGCGATCTCGATTACTGCATCGAAGTTGGCAAGGCAGCGGTTCGCCGCAGCGGCTCCGAGTTAACAATTCTGACTTATTTGGCGATGACCAATTATGTTTTGGAAGCGGTCGCTGAATATCCGGGCGTTGATTCCGAAGTAATTGATCTACGTTGGCTAGATCGCGCCAGCATCGACTGGGAGACGATCGGAGCTTCTATAAAGAAGACCGGCAATGTCTTGATTGCCGAACAAGGTGCGATCGGAACTTCCTACGGGGGTTGGTTGGCTGATGAGATTCAGAGGCGATACTTCAAAGATCTAAAGGGTCCAATTGAGCGTGTTACGGGCGGAGAGGCCTCTCCCTCGATCAGTAAAGTGCTGGAGCGTGCCGCGATTGCGAAGAAAGAAGAAGTAGTTAGTAAATTGCAGGCATTGAAAGATTCCGGACGATTTAACGTTAACTAAGAAATCTAGGACAGGGGAATCTCGTGGATATGCAATTGAAGACCGATTTATTCATCAATGGCCAATGGGTTAAAGGTGCAGGTTCGCTGCCGGTTATGAATCCCAGCACTGGCGAGCTCATCGCGGAAATTTCTACTGCGGATCAGGCGCAGTGTGATGCCGCGCTAACTGCCGCTCACGATGCATTCCCCGCATGGGCGAAGACCCCATCACGCGTCCGCTCTGAAATCCTGCGCAAGGCATTTGAAATCATGACCGCCGAATCTGACCAGATTGCACGGTTGATCTCAATGGAAAATGGCAAGACATTCACCGATGCCAAAGGTGAAGTGAGCTATGCAGCTGAATTTTTCCGATGGTTTGCTGAAGAAGCGGTACGAACCCCAGGAGATTTCCGTCATTCACCAAGTGGCGATAAGCGCATTCTCGTTACACACCAACCGATTGGCGTTTCGTTATTAATCACTCCTTGGAACTTTCCCGCTGCGATGGCAACGCGGAAGATCGGGCCGGCGCTAGCCGCTGGTTGCACCGTTATTTTGAAGGCGGCCTCCGAAACTCCCCTTACAGCGATTTGGATCGTAGATATTATGCATCGCGCTGGAGTGCCCGCTGGTGTTGTTAATTTCATAATGCCAGAGAAGACCGGCGCCATGATCTCTCGCATGATGCACGATCCACGCCTACGTAATGTCTCTTTCACTGGTTCAACTGAAGTTGGGCGGATTCTCATTAAGGAATCGGCTGATCTGGTTCTACGCACATCGCTCGAGCTCGGTGGAAACGCACCATTCGTCGTCTTAGATGATGCTGACATTGATGAAGCGGTTAAGGGCGCGATGGTTGCCAAGATGCGCAATGGTGGCGCTGCATGTACCGCAGCTAATCGATTCTATGTCGCCAAATCTGTGGCGGATGAATTCACTCAGAAGTTCACCCAGGCGATGGATGACCTCAAAATGGCGGATGGCCTAGAGACTGGTGCTCAACTTGGGGCTAGCGTCTCTCGTAAGGAGCGCGACAAGATTGCAGAATTAGTGGATTCCTCGGTGGCCGCTGGAGCGCAAGTGCGTTTAGGTGGCGTTACACCCGCTGGCGATGGCGCTTTCTACCCAGCCACCGTATTAACGGTGCAGAAAGATAATCCAATTCTGCAATACGAGGTCTTTGGACCAGTCGCTCCGATCGTCACTTTCGATAATGATGCCGAAGCGATTGCGCTCGCGAATTCAACAGAATATGGGTTAATTGCCTATGTTTACTCATCTGATCTCAAGCGTGCGATCAGGACTGCCGAGGCTCTAGAGGCAGGAATGATCGCTATTAACCGTGGCGTCGTTTCAGATCCGGCCGCTCCATTCGGTGGGGTTAAGCAATCTGGATTAGGCCGCGAGGGTGGTTTCGCCGGTATTCACGAATTTCTTGAGACCAAATATATAGGTGTAGAAATTTAACCACTAAAAATCTTACAGAGTCGGGAGTAGGCTTCAGGAATCTAATTAATAGGAGTCCTGTTGCTCACTGCGATACTTAAGAGATATCTGCGCCCATATCGGGGCCAGGTGTATTTGATCCTCCTGATGCTGCTGGTTCAAGCAATAGCAAGTTTGTACCTGCCCAATCTCAACGCCGATCTCATCAATAGCGGTATTGCAAAAGGAAATGTCGGTTATATCTGGCATGTCGGAGAGATCATGCTCGCCTCTAGCGCCCTCGTGCTCGGGGCATCTATTTGGCTAGCATTCTTGGCGGCGCGCGTTGCCATGGCATTTGGTAGAGATCTGCGCAGTGCGGTATTCGTTGCAGTTGAAGGGTTTTCCGCCCGCGAACTCAATAAGTTTGGTGCGCCATCGCTCATCACGCGAAATACCAACGATGTGCAGCAGGTCCAACTAGTCCTCTTTATGGGTTTCACAATGATGATCGGCGCGCCAATCACCGGCATCGGCGCCATTGTTATGGCCTTGCGTTCAAATCTCAAACTGTCATCACTCTTGTTGGTTGTTCTTCCCATAATGACAGTGTTAATCCTTCTCTTGCTACGCCGCATCGTCCCTGCATTTCGAATTATGCAGGTAAAAATCGACAGAATTAATCTGGTATTGCGCGAACAGATCGCAGGCGTCCGAGTCATTAGAGCATTTGTAAAGACCAGGCAAGAAGAGAGTCGGTTTGCAGAGGCATCTCTGGATTTGATGGAGACCCAACTGCGTGTAACCCGCACCTTTGCTGTGATGTTTCCATCACTTTCGATGATTCTCAACCTATCCTCGGTGGCGGTCATCTGGTTCGGTGGAAAATTAATTAACTCCGGAAACTTACAAATCGGAAATATGACGGCATTTTTGACATACATCATGATGATTTTAAGCAGTGTCATGATGGCGATCTTCATGTCACTTCAAATTCCACGCGCTGCTGCTTGCGCAGAACGGATTCAAGAGGTTCTCGACACCCAATCCTCAGTAGTCGAGACGCTAACCCCCAAGAACCCTGAACGCCGCCTAGGTCTTATTGAATTTGAAAACGTTGAATTTCGCTACCCGGGTGCAGAACACCCCATCCTTACAGGGATTTCATTTGTGGCCCACCCTGGAGAATTCACCGCAATTATCGGCTCCACGGGTTCCGGTAAATCAACTTTACTAAATCTCATTCCCCGCTTTATCGATGTCACTGGTGGAGCAGTTAAGTTAGATGGAATTGATCTGCGTGATCAGGCTCTGGAATCACTCTGGTCGGAAATCGGTTTAGTTCCACAGCGTTCATTTCTTTTTGGTGGAACGGTGGCGCAGAACTTGCGCTATGGCAAGGCGGATGCGAGCGACGAAGAATTGTGGGCCGCTTTAGAAATTGCGCAAGCTCGTGACTTTATTGACGATCTTCCCGAAAAGCTCGAGGCGCGCGTTGCTCAAGGAGGAACAAATTTCTCCGGCGGACAGAGGCAACGGCTTTCGATAGCAAGAGCTCTCGTTAAAAAGCCACAACTTTTGATCTTCGATGACTCATTTAGCGCCTTGGATTACACCACTGATTCGAAATTGCGGAGCGCCTTGCATGAAGGAATGGGTCATACGACGATGATCGTTGTCGCGCAACGCGTATCAACTATTTTGCAAGCAGATCAAATAGTTGTATTAGATGAAGGCAGAGTCGTTGGAATTGGAACTCACACAGATCTTATGAATAACAGTGAGACCTACCGCGAAATTGTTCTCTCGCAATTAAGTCCAGAGGAGGCGGCTTCATGAGTCAGCGTGCGCCTCAAGGTGGGCGCCCACCCATGGCTGGAGGCGTAGGTCGAGGCGGCCCAATGGCTGGAATGATGGGCGGTCCTCCGCAAAAATCTAAGGATTTCAAGGGTTCGTTGCGCCGCCTACTTGGTGAAGTTGGCGAAGAACGCAAAACTTTGTACGCGGTCTTTGCGCTGATAACTGCCGCGGTAACCATTGGTTCGCTCGGACCTAAGATATTGGGCCACGCGACCAATGATATTTTCTATGGATTTCTGGGTCGCAAATTGCCTGCAGGGCTATCGAAAGCTCAAGTGGTTGCCGACCTGCGCGCCAAGGGTCAAAACACTTTGGCCGATGTGGTGAACAAAAGCGGAGTAATACCCGGCAAGGGTATTGATTTCAGCGCAGTTGCACATTGGATCTTCCTGGCGATCGGTCTGTACATAATCTCATCGCTATTTCTATGGTTGCAGCAATACCTCCTAGCTGGAGTTACCCAGAAGACCGTTTTTAGATTACGGCGATTGGCGGAAGAGAAGATCGGGCGCTTGCCACTCAGTTATTTTGATGGCACATCTCGCGGCGACTTACTTTCTAGAGTCACCAACGATGTGGACAATATTTCGACATCCATGCAGCAAGGTTTATCACAGATTCTGAACTCAGTATTAACCGTCGTTTCGGTACTGGCAATGATGGTATGGATTAGCCCATTACTTGCGCTCGTTTCACTCATTGCGATTCCACTTTCAATGTTTGTGTCTATCCGCATTGCGAAGGCCTCCCAGAAGCAATTTATCGCGCAATGGGATTGGACGGGAAAACTCAACGGCCACGTCGAAGAGATGCACACCGGTGCCGCGCTGGTAAAAGTCTTTGGCCGCCGCCAACAAGCGATCAAAGATTTTGGGGAGCTCAACGAGAATCTCAACAAGAGTTCGTTTAATGCGCAATTCATGTCTGGCATCATCATGCCTGCAACGACCTTTATCTCTAATCTCATATACGTAGGCATCTCAGTACTGGGTGGGTATCGCGTGGCAACTGGCACCATGTCACTCGGCGATGTACAAGCATTCATTCAATACTCTCGCCAATTTGGAATGCCTTTGGCTCAGATCGCTGGATTGATGAATACTGTGCAATCTGGTGTCGCATCTGCCGAGCGCCTCTTCGAATTATTGGACGCCCCGGAGGAAGAAGCCGATCGCGATCCGAGTGTGCTTGTCGCGCGTGCGACTGGTGCGATCTCATTTAAAGATGTCTCGTTCCGATATAAAGAGGACCAACCCCTCATCGAACACTTTAATCTCGATGTAGCTCCGGGTCAGACCGTTGCCATCGTAGGTCCAACGGGCGCAGGTAAAACCACTTTGGTGAATTTGATCATGCGCTTTTATGAAATCGATGGCGGCCAAATTACTTTGGATGGTATCGATACCCGCGACATCACTCGCGACGATTTACGTCGCCAGTTCGGCATGGTCTTGCAAGATACCTGGCTCTTCTCCGGCACGATTCAAGAGAATATTGCCTTCGGTTCCGTCAACCCATCTCTTGAAGCGGTAGCAGGTGCGGCGAAAGCAGCGAACATCGATCACTTTATTCGTGGCTTGCCAGGCGGGTACGGTTCGCTTTTAACAGATGAAGATGCGACGGTTTCCAACGGAGAGCGCCAACTACTTACTATCGCCCGAGCCTTTATGGCCGATCCGGCGATACTCATCCTCGATGAAGCCACCTCATCGGTCGACACTCGCACCGAGGTATTGGTACAGCGCGCAATGGCAAGGTTGCGATTGGGCAGAACTAGTTTTGTCATTGCACACCGACTCTCGACGATTCGGGATGCTGACACCATCTTGGTTATGGACAAGGGAAGTCTGATCGAACAAGGGAATCATGACGGGTTGATGGCCGCAAAGGGATTCTATTTTGACCTTTATGCCAGCCAATTTGCCTCCGCCGCAACCGAGTAATTCCGGCGGTAACCGGCTCGTGAAAGCCGGGATTTTGTGGGCAAAACTCTCGCATTCAGCCTGTTTTAGCCTGTAAGGTCAGCCGATATCTCGCCCGTGCATCGCTAGATGCCCTCTTAAAACCGGAGGTTTATGCATGTCCAACATCTCACACCACTCACATAAACTCGCACCAAACGTCCTAGGACTATTTGAGTCAGCAGTTATGGGAGTTGCAGGGTCTGCACCCGCTTATTCGATCGCGGCAACTACCGCGGGCCTTATCGCAGCGGTAGGCCTAGCTGGTCCCGCATCCCTTCTCTATTGCGGTATCGCAATGTTTGGAATTGTCTTTGCATTCAACTATTTAGGTCGGACCGAATCGAATGCAGGTGCAACGTATGCATGGGTTCGCCGTGGACTTCACCCAGCCCTAGGTTATCTCGCAGGTTGGTCGCTTCTCATGTGTTCTTCCATCTTTATGGTTGCCGCAACCTTTCCGGCCGGATCTTCATTCTTAGGACTCTTCTCTACGACCCTCTCCAATAGCAAGGGCTGGGTAACTATCTTTGGAACCGTCTTCTTCTTGCTCATGGTTGCAGCAGTAGCGTTTGGTGTAACGATTACAGCTCGAGTTCAAGTAATCATGTCAGCCATCGAAGTTGGCTTGCTTCTGCTCTTTGGAATTCTTGCAATCCTGCACTCTCATCCTGTGCATCCATTTAGTTGGAGCTGGTTTGCTTGGTCCAATCCATTTGGAAAGAATTCGGTCTTCTTTGCCGGAGCCCTTCTTGCCGCTTTCTACTATTGGGGCTGGGACGTAACTGCAAATCTAAATGAAGAGACTAAGGGTTCACGAAAGACCCCAGGGCAAGGCGCAATCATCGGAATGATCGTCACCTTCGCACTCTTTGAGATCTTCACCGTTGGTTCAAATATGGTTCTCTCTAGCAAGCAGGTTTCAGATAATTCTGGAAATGTCTTGGGAGTTCTTGGCCAGGAAGTCTGGAAGGGTAACGGCGGTAAACTCCTGGTTGTGGCTGTTTTACTGTCCACCGTTGCTACTCTCGAGACCCAGCTCATTCAAGTCACTCGAACCATGTTCGCTATGGGCCGCGACGGCACCCTATTAAAGGCCTTCGGTACCGTTCATAAGAAGTATAAGACTCCAATGGTCGCAACAATAACTATCACGGTTGTTGGTATTGGCCTCTTCGTCGGATCCCAATTTATTGGTTCAATCGGGACGATTATGACGGATGCAATTGCGGCCATTGGTCTGCAAATTGCGGTGTATTACGCACTGGCCGGGTACTCAGTTGTGGTGCTCTTTCGTCAAGAAATTTGGAAGAGTCCAAAGAACTTCCTATTAATGGGGCTTTGGCCATTAATTGGTGCGATATTTATGTCGATCATGTTTTACAAAGTTATACCTACATTAAACACGACCACAAGGTGGATCGGTCTCGGAAGCATTGGCTTGGGTATAATTCCAATGGCTTATTACTGGTCTAAAGGTCACATCTACTTCAATATTCCAACAAAGGAAGAACGTTTGGCCGCTCTCGGCGAATTGGAGCAGATTCTCTAATAGATTTCTGATTAAAATAACAATTAGTTAGGGCGGGCATTGGCAAAATCGAGTGACCGCCTAGAGATTGGCCCGGTTGCATTTCTTATAGCCGGGCTAATGTTCATGGAGTTTCTTGACGGGGCAATCTTGCCCACCGCTGCTCCAACAATCGCTCGAACTTTTCATATTCTCTCCGCCCAAGTGGGTATCTGCGTAACTACCTACATGGTGACGATAGTTGTTCTCATTCCCATATCGGCGTGGTTAGCGGATAAATATGGTGTTCGAATCGTGCTCTTCTCCAGTATCGCAATATTTATGGTGGGCTCCCTCTTATGTGCGTTGAGCACAAATCTATTGGAGCTCACCTCAATGCGAATCTTGCAGGGGATCGGTGCTGCGACGATGGTTCCGGTGGGGCGCCTGATCTTGATGCGCTCAGTTGATAAGTCAGAGGTTATTCGAGTGATCTCATATTCCGTCTGGCCAGCGTTGGCAGCGCCTGTTGTAGCACCTGTTCTCGGCGGCTTTCTCATTGCGCACGCCTCTTGGCACTGGATCTTTCTCGTTAATCTGCC
>CAIZKO010000057.1 GCA_903933585.1 uncultured Actinomycetes bacterium | reverse complement strand
GATGGTTATCGCACCCGAGTCCGATGGGGGGCCGACCGAATACCACGGGGCACGCATCAAGCGAGTGGCGGCGCTACCGCTCCATTCAATCCTTCCCATTGGCCTGCCAGTCGCGGTGCCCTCCCGCAAACTCGAATACTTGATCGATGGATTTGCTCCCGATGTCTTGCACCTAGCCTCCCCCTTTGCACTTGGTGGATATTCAGCGCGAATCGCACGTCGCTTGGGCCTACCATCACTCTCCATTTATCAGACCGACCTCGCTGGATTTGCCCGTCACTATGGGCTGAATATCGCGCATAGTTCGCTGCGCAAGATTGTCGGCAAGATTCACACCAGCACCGATCGTACGCTGGCGCCATCGAGCGCGGCCTGCGGAGACCTTCGCGAACAAGGAGTACCCAATGTCCACCTGTGGCGACGTGGAGTTAACACATCGCTCTTTCATCCGTCCCAGCGCGATGAACTACTTCGCCACTCGTGGGGCGCACCAAATAAGTTAGTTGTCGGATTTGTCGGGCGCCTGGCCAATGAGAAGCGCATCTCGGATCTCGCTATTCTCGATCGCGATCCGCGCGTACAACTTGTGATCGTGGGTGATGGTCCAGCGCGCGAAAAGTTACAGCGCGAACTGCCCGCTGCCATCTTTACTGGATTTAAATCAGGTGAGGATCTTGGCGCTGCGTATGCCAGCTTTGATCTCTTTATCCACCCTGGCCCTAACGAAACATTCTGCCAAGCGGTGCAAGAGGCGCTCTCTTCAGGCACTCCCTGCATCGTTCCGCTGACGGGCGGGCCGGCCGATCTGGTGACCACAGGTGCCACCGGATACATCATTGATACCAGCGATGCCCAAGCCTTAAAGGCGAGTGTGGATCATTTCCTTGCGCGCAGCGACCGCGCAGAGATGTCGCTGCTAGCCAGAGACTCTGTTGAGACGCGCACCTGGGGTGCTATCAACCACCAATTAATCGGACATTACAAAGCAATCATTGAATCACGTCACAGCACTTCGCACCCCGTCGGAGCGGTCGCATGAGGATCGTTCACGTCGCAAATTTCTATGGGCCAAACTCTGGTGGAATCAAGACGACGCTGCACGAGTTGGGTCGCGGTTACCTCAAATATGGGCACGATTTTATTTACATCGTTCCTGGTACTCAGTTCTTGCAAGAACAGACGCCTTATGGTCGCAAGATAACGCTCCCCAGCATGATCTTGCCGGGGAGCGGGAGTTATCGCATCATCAAATCCAACAAGGCTTTGCGCAATCTCATCGCCGAGTTAGCGCCGGACCGGATCGAAATTTCTGACCGCTTTACCTTGCTTAATATTGGAAAGTTTGCTCACCGCCGCGGAATCCCCACTGTGGTCTTCAGTCATGAAACGCTACGCGGCTTAGCCAACCGCTTCCTGCCAGCTTGGCTTCCCCGCAAGACAATGGTGAATTGGCACAACCGCCGCCTGGCAAAGAATTTTGATCATGTCATTGCAACCACTGAGTTTGCAGCAGCGGAGTTCCGTGAGATCGGCACGAAGAATCTGGTCAAGATTCCGCTCGGAGTTGATCTAGTGAATTTCAGCCCCGAGCACCGCTCACTGCAATTCCGGCATGAGCTTTTAAAAGGCTCGCAGGTTCTGCTGGTTCATTGTGGGCGCTTATCTCCCGAGAAGGAGCCACAGCGCTCCATTGAAGCGCTCGTCGAACTTCGTTCCAGAGGAATTGACGTTCGACTAGTTATCGTGGGTCTAGGACCGATGTGGAAGAAGATCCGCTTGATGGCGAAAGATCTTCCCGTCGACACCCTGGGGTATATCGCCGATCGCAAGCGCGTGGCTGCGATCTTGTCGAGCGCCGATGTTTCCTTGGCTCCCGGCCCACTCGAAACATTCTGCCTCTCTGCACTCGAATCAATTTCTAGTGGAACACCCGTGGTCGCCTCGGCAAGTAGCGCGGTGGGTGAATTTCTCAAGATCAATCTGAAGCACCCTGCTGGTGCAGTTGCACGGGACAATGGAGTGGCTTTTGCCGATGCGATCGAGTCTCTGCTCTATCGCCCGCGGCTACGCGCAGTGGCCCGTGGTGCGGCCGAGGCCTTGCCTTGGGATAAGACGATTCAATTGATGATGTTGCTGCATGGCATTGAAGGGATCGGTAGCAAAGCACCTTCGGTAATAACTAAGAGAAAGTTGATGATGGCATCATGACAACTCTTACTCCACAAACTCGTCGAGTGCGTTTTACTGTTATCGGAGACTCGGCAGCTTTTGGAACTGGAGATACCGATCTCGCGGGGAATCCCCGCGGATGGGGTTATTACTTAAGTCAGGTCTTTCATGACTCGTGCGAATATCTCAACTTCTCTCGCCCGGGGGCGAAGTCCACTGAAGTAAAAGAGGTGCAACTCCCCCGCGCACTTGAGCGCACTCCCGATATCTGCGCGATGATGGTCGGTGGCAACGATATGTTACGCAACGGTTTTGATCCCCGCGTGCTCTATCAAAACATTACAGCTACTTGTCACGAACTGATGGATCGCGGAACTGAGATCATCATGGTGGAATTACATGATCCAGGTGAAATTTTGCGCGTTCCGCGTTTGCTCAAACGCGTAATTCGTCGTCGCGTCAACGCCGTTAACAATGTGTATTACCAAGTTGCCCGCGAACTCGATCTGATTTTGATTCGCACTCGCGACATTCCTAATGTTCACGATATTTCCAATTGGCATATCGATCGCATGCATCCTGGCCCCCGTGGTCATCAAATGCTCGCCCGTGAAATGGCGAGCGCACTCAAAGAGCGGGGATGGCGGGTAAATTTGCCAGAATCTCAAGAGGTTGATCGCCACTCACACGCTGCCAAGATCTGGTGGTTAATATGCAAGGGGACTCCATGGTTTTTGAAGAGATCGGTGGATCTGCTGCCCGTTGCGATCATTTTGATGGCAATTGAGGCGATCCGCGTGATATTTGAGGTAATAGCGAAGGGGTACTCGGCAGTAACCGATTGGCGCGCATAAACTTTTAAAATGCTCGCTCTCTTAGCGCCTGGCCAAGGCGCCCAAACTCCAGGATTTTTGACTCCTTGGTTGGTTGATGCGACCTCTGTCGCACTCGTCGAAAATTGGTCCGGGCTGATCGATCTTGATCTCATCGCCCTCGGTACCACTGCAGATGCCGATGAAATTCGCGAAACTTCCCACGCACAACCCCTTTTAGTTGCCGCTGGCCTTATCTCCTCGATGCAAACCTTCGCCGGTCAGAACATCTCCTTTGATTACTTCGCAGGCCACTCTGTTGGTGAGATCACCGCTGCTAGTTTGGCGCAGAGCTTTGATGGCGATTCCGCGATGACCCTTGTCAATGTACGTGGACGCGCCATGTCTGCCGCTGCAACCGGAAGCAAGACCGGAATGTCAGCTGTGCTCGGTGGCGAGCGCGAAATCGTGGTCGCTGCACTTATTGCTCTTGGATTAACCCCCGCTAATGAGAATGGTGGTGGCCAGATCGTCGCGGCTGGATCGCTCGATGCTTTGGCGCTCTTGGCTGAAAATCCCCCTGCCGGCTCGCGAGTGCGCCCACTTCAAGTTTCTGGAGCCTTCCATACCAGCGTGATGCAGCCTGCTGTGACCAAATTGGCCGATGCCGCGCGAGAGATCACAGTTATTGACCCTGTGGCCCCAGTGATTTCTAATAGAGATGGTGCCATCATTACGGGCGGTGATGAGCTCATGGCTCGGATCGTCGGTCAGGTTGCTGGCCCCGTTCGATGGGATTTATGCATGGAGACTCTCGCCGCTAAAGGCGTTACTGGTGTTATCGAAGTTGCACCTGGTGGAACGCTGACCGGTCTGGTCAAGCGTGCCCAACCTGGAATCGAACTCTTTGCAATCAAGAGCCCGGACGATATAGAAGGTGCTCGTGAATTCGCGCGCAACCACGGTGGCAAATAAATGACCCTGCAATTTACAACTCCGACGCAGAATGCTCGCATCCTCTCGGTCGGCGCTTATCGCCCACCACGCGTCGTCCCTAACTCTGAACTCGTCGATCGCATCGACTCATCAGATGAGTGGATCCAACAGCGCACCGGTATTCAGACCCGTCACTGGGCTGCTGCCGATGAATCTGTGGCAGATATGGCCGTTAAAGCATCGAAGATTGCTATCGCTCGCGCTGGAATTAGCGCCCAGCAGATCGACACCATCATCTTCGCCACCATTACATATCCTTATCAAACCCCGAGCGCTTCCACTGAAGTCGCGCAACAGTTGGAGATCAAAGGCGCAGCAGCCTTCGATGTAGGCGCTGCATGCGCAGGCTTCTCTTATGGTCTGGGTCTTGCCAATGACATGATCCGCTCTGGATCTGCCAAATACGTTCTGGTTATTGGCGCTGAGAAGATTTCTGACTTTCTTGATCTCGATGATCGCGCGACCTCCTTTATCTTCGCAGATGGCGCTGGTGCCGTAATAGTTGGTCCCTCCGACTCCGTTGGAATCGGTCCTACGACCATGGGCTCTGATGTTGAGAACCGCGAAGCGATCGCCATGGTTCCATCGTGGATTGCCTATAAGCCTGGTTCAGATCTCACTGATCTTGCATGGCCGGTTATTCATCAAGAGGGCCAGAAAGTTTTCCGCTGGGCGGTGTACGAAGTCGCTAAGGTCGGTAAAGAGATCATCGCTAAGTCGGGCCTAACACCAAGTGATATCGCTGCTTTTATCCCCCACCAAGCCAATGAGCGCATTATTGATTCTTTGACCAAGTCGATGGAACTTCCCGAGAGCGTGATTATCGCTCGCGATATCCGCACCACCGGAAATACCTCGGCCGCATCTATTCCACTCGCAATGGATGCCTTGCTCGCCGAACACCCAGATTTACATGGCAAGAATGCACTACTGATCGGATTCGGGGCTGGACTGGTTTATGCCGGTCAAGTCGTGGAATTACCACCTCAACCAAAATAGGAAAAGAGATATAAAAATGGCACTAACTCAAGATGAAGTACTCGCAGGGATCAAAGAGATCGTTGTAGAAGTTGCTGGCGTTGACGCAGGAAAGATCGAAATGTCAAAGAGCTTTAGCGATGACCTCGAAGTTGATTCTCTCAGCATGGTTGAAGTAGTTGTCGCCGCTGAAGAGAAGTTCGGCGTAAAGATTCCAGATGAGGAAGTCACCAAGATGGGCACAGTCGGAGATGCAGTTAACTTCATCGTTGGCGCCTCGAAGTAATAAGAGAGTAATTACATAAAAATGAATAACAGAACCCGCGTTGTAGTCACTGGACTAGGTGCAACAACTCCACTCGGTGGAGATGTACCTAGTACTTGGGCTGCCCTGCTTGCTGGCAAGAGTGGTGTCCGACTCCTTGATGAGCCTTGGACCGAAGCTTCGACAGTTAAGTTTGCGGCGCGGGTCGCAGTAGAGCCAAGTGAAGTTATGGAACGCGTTGAGATGCGTCGCCTAGATCGTTCGGAGCAATTTGCTCTGATTGCGGCGCGCGAAGCGTGGACCGATGCTGGCTCCCCCGACGTTGATAAGGAACGTTTAGGCGTTGTTATCGCATCTGGTATCGGTGGAGTTACAACGATGCTTGATCAGTACGACATCTTGCGCGACAAGGGCCCACGTTCAGTGAGCCCACATACCGTTCCGATGTTGATGCCAAATGGTCCGGCTGCAAACGTCGGCTTAGAACTGCAAGCAAAAGCTGGAGTTCACACCCCAGTGAGCGCCTGCGCATCAGGTGCCGAGGCCATTGGTTATGCCATGGAGATGATCCGTAGCGGTCGCGCCGATGTTGTAGTTACCGGGGGTGTCGAGGCAGCAGTGCATCCACTTCCGATTGCAGGTTTTGCATCCATGAAAGCGCTCTCTACGCGCAACGATGCCCCTGAAAAAGCTTCCCGTCCTTATGACATGGACCGTGATGGATTTGTACTCGGCGAAGGTGGCGGAGTGATCGTCCTGGAATCCCTCGAGTATGCACTCGCCCGCGGCGCCAAGATTTATGCAGAGATCGCCGGACAAGGCTTGACCTCAGATGGTTACCACATTGCTGCACCAGATCCAGAAGGCGCCGGAGTTACTCGCGCTGTGAAATTTGCTCTTCGCGATAGTGGCGTTGATTTAGCTGAAGTAGTGCACCTCAATGCACACGCAACATCAACTCCCGTCGGGGATGTCGCAGAGGCCAACGCTTTGGCTGCGGCTCTTGGCGAGCACATCAGCCATGTTGCCGTTTCTGCTACCAAGTCGATGACCGGCCACCTGCTTGGGGGTGCTGGCGCCATCGAATCAATCTTCTGCGTACTTGCGCTGCGCAATCGCATTGCTCCCCCCACCATTAACATCGATAATCTCGATCCAGCGGTCAAGTTCGATGTCGTTCGAGATGCCGCTCGCCCCCTTCCAGCTGGGCAGATTGCCGCGATTAATGACTCATTTGGCTTCGGTGGGCACAACGTGGTCCTCATTTTCCGCTCATACGAGGGCTAAGCGAGCCTAAATAGCGCTCCCCGAGGGGTTTCAACTCTCGACTTTTAAGTTACACTTTCCAACAGTCGGACGCTTGGCAGTACCCGTTTCATGGATTCGGTATCGCTGTAAAAGAGGAAGACCGAAGCTAAGGAAATCTTTAGCTTCACTCACATACCGAAGGAAATATCTACATGGCAACAGGCACAGTTAAGTGGTTCAACTCTGAAAAGGGTTTTGGTTTTATTGCTGTTGATGGCGGCGGACAAGATGTATTTGTTCACTACTCAGCTATCCAAGGCAATGGCTACAAGTCTCTCGAAGAGGGTCAAGCAGTAACTTTTGAAGTCGTACAAGGTCCAAAGGGCCCACAGGCTGATGCAGTTAATCCTGCTTAATTAACCATTAATACGAAGGGCCTCACCAGAAATGGTGGGGCCTTTTGTGTTTAGTAACCAACGTGCTTCGGAACTTCTCCAATCTTCTTCTCTAGCGCTTTAACAGATTGCGCGGGCGAAAGACTTTTGCCGACCTTCCAAGCATCTAAATATTTCCAGGGGTACAGCTCTCCGCGTCTGACCCACCAGATTCCAGGTGGCGTACTCCAGGAAATTCCAAAATGTAAATGTGGCGCGGTTCCCTTTGCATCACCGCTATCCCCTGTGCGACCCATCACTTCACCCATTTTGAGGCGATAGCCCGGAACTATCTTTGCGCTTATGTAGGAAAGATGTGATCCGTAATACCGCACGCCATCGCTACCAATAATTGAAATCGATAGACCACCACGATCGGCACCAATATCGGTCTTCCAGGTAAATCGATCGATGCGATTGACCTCATCGACAATACCTGCGGTGGGAGCCACAAAGAGACACCCAACGCGGGTCAAAATATCGGTGGCGGGATAATTATGGTGATACCTGCCATAGGTGTACTTACAACCTTGAACCGGAAAGGTATAGCTAGGCACGGCCTGCGATACCGGCATCGCGACCCCAGTTATGAGCAGGGCCAGAGCCATAACTTTGGTCAGAGTTCTCATACCGCGTACGATACGCGGGTACTCACACAATAAGAGGCAATAGCTCAGTTGGTTAGAGCCCCGAACTCATAATTCGGTCGTCGTAGGTTCAAGTCCTACTTGCCTCACTCGTTACCAGGCGTAATCTTCCGGAGAAGTTTTATAGCCGGGGAAGATTTCATCAAGTGATGCCAGATCCTCCGCAGAAAGTGTTACTTCCAAAGCCTTGAGTGAACGCACCAACTGATCTTGAGTTCGAGGACCAATGATTGGAGCGGCAACCGCTGGCTGCGCAAGTAACCAAGCCAGCGCTACATCTGCTGGCTCGTATCCGAGAGATTCGCAGAAGGCTTCGTAGCGTTCAATCTGCGGACGCTTGGCATCGAAGAACTCCTTGGAACGTCCCTCGAGGCGGCGCTTGGAATCTTGCTTCTTAAGAATGCCTCCGAGCAACCCACCGTGAAGCGGAGACCAAGGCATTATTCCTAAACCATAATTGAGTGCTGCCGGAATTACTTCGCGCTCGATATCGCGAGTCACCAAGTTGTAAATAGATTGCTCGGAGATCAGTCCCATGAAGTTGCGTGCCTGAGCTCTTTCTTGAGCCTGTGCAATGTGCCATCCGCCAAAGTTAGAGCTACCCACATAGAGAATCTTTCCCTGGGTGACGAGTACTTCCATCGCCTGCCAAACTTCTTCCCACGGAGTTGCACGGTCGATGTGGTGCATCTGATAAAGATCGATGTAATCAGTCCGCAGGCGCTTCAAGCTGGCGTCGCAGGCGCGACGAATATTGAGTGCTGATACGCCTCGATTATTTGCCCATGGATCCATCGGCCCATAAAGCTTTGTTGCTAGAACTACCTTCTCGCGGCGTCCCCCACCCTTTGCAAACCAGCGCCCGATAATCTCTTCGGTCCGACCGAAATTCTCCGGGCCGCCGTAGCGGTTCGCGGTATCGAAGAAATTAATGTCATAGCCGAGCGCCGCATCCATAATGGAATGAGAGGTTGTCTCGTCGGTCTCTGGACCAAAATTCATCGTTCCCAAACAGAGTTGGCTTACCGAAAGACCAGACCGGCCCAGATTCTTATATTTCATTTCCAATGCAAACTCGATTCCGTAACTTAGTGAGAGGTGTCAATTATTCGTTTAAAGGTCAATTTCACGCAATCAGCGGGTCATTCCTCTCTAATTTTAGGGCGATTTCAGGGTAATAACTGACCAGTCACTGAACGCATTGGAGTGTTAGCCCCCCATTTCACCCCATACTATTTAGGACCTACCCAGCAGAATGGCTACTAGGAACACGGGAAACCATCGGAATGAGAGAAGCAGTTCAATGGAAAAGGCTCATTGCAAGTACCAATATCCATCTGCGTCACCGTTCAAGATTTTAGAAGCACGGAGGGGTTGGGCGCTGGATTCAAATCTGGATGCCGAAGCCAAAAGCGAGGCCAATCTGACCGCCTCCTTCTTTTCAAACTTAGGCTCACCTACTTGTGCCACCGAAATTGCTGCCCATATTCAAGGGTCAACGGGTCAAAGAGTGATCGGAACTCCGGAGGAGGATGAGAACTTCTGGAATCAAGTTGCCGCCCTCTTCCAACCATTTCGTCGACACCCTTCGCAGGGATCTCTCCCCTTGCCTGCCAACACCTGGTGATAGATTTCTAACATGCCTAAAGTGCTTTGGGGAACCGAACCAGAAGATCATGATTATCCCGCCGCACAATCCTATTTATCTTTACTTGCGGATGCCGATGAGATTGCTCGGATCATGGAAGCTTTGCAAGGAGCCGCCGTCGAATTGATCAAGGCTAAAGATGTAATTCGTGCCTCGGGGCTACCCCTCCTTGCGCGTTCAAATTTTCATGTGAAACGAGATCTTAAGAAGATCACTGACAAGAAGACTCTCTCCCCCATCCTTCTAGTCCGAGGAGATGGCGCCGGCCACTTAGCGCTTACGATTGCCGATGGTTATCACCGAGCGTGTGCCGTCTACTGGAACAGTGAAGATGATTTTATTCACGCCAAAATTGCAAGCTGGTCGAGTTTTTAAAGGTCACCCCCAAATCTCATTAACCCCTGTGCTACCCTGCAAGGGTGATTGAATCTTCAACAACGAGAACAATCTCCCCGCGATACAAATGGATCGCTCTTACCAATACAACTCTCGGTATCTTTATGGCGACGATCAACTCGTCGATCATTTTGATCTCACTTCCTGCAATCTTCCGCGGAGTGGGGATCGATCCGCTCTCCCCCAGCAATGTGGGGTATCTACTTTGGCTGCTTCAGGGGTACATGCTTGTTACTGCCGTACTAGTGATTAGTCTGGGACGTATCGGCGACATCTTCGGTCGTGTCCGGATTTATAACTTGGGATTCTTAGTCTTTTCCATCGCATCTATCTTGCTCGCTCTTGATCCATATCATGCGAGCAAAGGCGCGCTTTGGCTCGTAATCTGGCGCCTCGTACAAGGTGTCGGTGGCGCGATGCTCTTCGCTAACTCTTCGGCCATCATCGCCGATGCGTTCCCGGTCGAACAACGCGGCCTGGCAATCGGAATTAATCAGGTGGCAGCTATCGGCGGATCATTTATTGGCCTCATTGCAGGTGGATTGCTCTCTATCGGTGACTGGCGCCTGGTCTTCTGGGTCTCTGTTCCCTTTGGATTCTTTGGAACGATTTGGGGTTACATCAGCCTTAAGGACAATGGAAAGCGCGCACATGCAACAATCGATTGGTGGGGCAACCTCACCTTTGCCCTTGGCCTGACATCACTTTTGATAGCCATGGTCTATGGAATACAACCGTATGGTGGTTCATCCATGGGCTGGCGAGCGCCCAAGGTCCTTGTCGGTTTCGGTTTAGCGCTGATTTTCTTAACGGCATTCTTTATCATCGAGATGAAAGTTAAGCACCCGATGTTCAACCTACATCTCTTCAAGATTCGGGCTTTTGCTATGGGATCGGGCGCTGGCTTCTTAGCGGCTACTGCGCGCGGCGGGTTGCAATTTATGTTGATTATCTGGCTGCAAGGGATCTGGTTACCCATCCATGGCTACGCCTATACGGCTACTCCGCTCTGGGCCGGTATCTATTTGCTACCGCTCACTCTGGGCTTCCTTGTCGCAGGGCCGCTCAGCGGCTGGACCTCCGATCGCCACGGCGCGCGCCTACTGTCAACCATTGGGATGTTGATCTTCGGTGGCAGCTTTATCGGCATGCTGCTGGTGCCAACTAACTTCCATTACATCTGGTTTGCGGCGCTGGTTCTGCTCAATGGGATCGGTGGCGGAATGTTCTCAGCACCTAATGCCACGGCGGTCATGAATAGCGTTCCCGCTGAAAGTCGTGGAGCTGCTGCTGGAATCCAAGCAGCATTTATGAATTCTGGAATGGTCCTCTCTATTGGAATCTTCTTCTCGCTGATGATCGTCGGTCTTAGCCGAGCGCTCCCAACGTCGATGTACGCCGGGTTAACAGCAAATGGCGTATCCGTGGCGCAAGCCCATCAAATTGCGAATCTGCCTGTTGTCGGAAGTCTCTTCGCATCGTTCTTGGGATACAACCCACTTCAGAGTTTGCTGGGAACGCAATCTGCAGCGCATCTCTCGGATGCACAATGGGCCACGCTGACGGGTAAGCACTTCTTCCCCAATTTGATCTCACAACCTTTCCACCATGGACTAGTCATCGTTTTCTCAATGGCGCTTGCGATGGCGCTGATCGGTGCCGTGTTTAGCGCACTGCGCGGCTCGCGCTACCTTCACGAGGTACATGCAAAGCGTTAATCCCAACCTGTTCTATTCTTGAGGCATGTCAGAGCTATCGATCGCCGAAGTTAAATCGCGATGGAATGAAGTACTCGATGCCGTGCTCGAAGTTGATCGCATCGCTTGGCTCGCCTTCTTTGATGCCCGCATCGTTGCGGTAGATTCTGGCGTTCTCACTATTAACTTCTCTGATGCACAGAAATTTGGCGGAGATCATGATTTTTCGATGGCACGCAATCCCCGCCATCTGATGTTGCTTCAAGCGAAGATTGAAGAGGTATTCGAAGAGCCACTCGAGGTTCTCGAGGTATGAAACGCACGATTTTAGCCATCGCATTGGCGCTAGCGATGGTCGGCAATGTGGCATCTGCCGTAACAACGCCTGCCAAGATTGATGCACTGGGACCCGGCAGTCGCATCCATGGCATGGATATCAGTTATTACCAACATCCCGGAAACGCCGCAATCAACTTTAAGAAGATGTACACCGCCGGAATTCGATTTGTGATTATCAAAGGCGGCGACAGCATTGATGCTTTTGATGCCCAAGCAGTCAAATATATGGTTCCAGATCGACTGGCTGCTCAATCTGCCAAAATCTATACATCCTTTTACTACTATGCGACGCTTCCCAACGCGAACGACGCGGCAACCGTCGTCAAGGATGCGAAGGCACAGGCGCAGAAAGTTATCTGGAGAATCGCCTCACTAGGTGGCTACGGAAGGCGAGATCTTCCGGTAGCCCTAGATTTGGAGAAGAACTGCATCCTCGCGAACAACGGTAATTGCACACGGTATGCGACAAATGCGAATGTAACGCTCTGGGCCCAAACTTGGTTGGACACGGTGGCCGCGGCTACCGGCCGCAAACCTTTTGTGTATAGCTATCCCCAGTTCTTGGAAACTGCGATGGCGCGCTCTGCAGCGCTACGTCAATATCCGCTTTGGTTGGCGCATTACTCGATCGACCCAGCCATCAAGACCGCGCAGCCCAATGCCAAGACGGTGGGTTGTTACGCCGACTCGTGGACCAATCAGGATTGCACAACACAATGGCAGATCTGGCAGTACACCTCCTGTGGAATCGCCGGCAAGTACGGAGTTCCGGGCACCCGAGTTGATCTCAACGTTTTCTTTGGGAATAACAACGCCTTCTTGAAATTGGTTCGCGGACTGTGGCAACCAGACAATTCGCAGATGTTGCCTTTTAATGAGCCGACGGCGATCTCTATCACTGCGCAATCGGCACTTACCAGTAATGACCCGGTCCTCTTTTATGTCAACGTAGTTCGCCCAGATGCCACTCCGGTTGTAACGGGAAGTGTCACATATGTACCAGCTTCCACGATGATGAACCCTGGGATTCAATCGGTAACCCGCAATTCGTCAGGCTCTTGGCTGATTAGAATTACAAATTTACCTGCTGGCTCATATGTCGGCACCGTAAATTTCACCGACCCAAGCGGCACCGAAGCTGCTGCCCAAATCCCCGTTGTATTTACTGTCACCCAAGCCCCCTCTCCGACACCTAGTCCAATAAATACTCTTCCCACAAAACCATCACCAACTCCCTCCCCTAAGCCAAAACCGGTCGACTCCTGTGCGGGGCAAATCCGTAATTAAAGTAGGCTTCTTCCCATGTCGAGAATCTTGGTAACTGGCGGAGCGGGTTATGTTGGATCAACTGCAGTGGCAATATTGGTCGAGCGGGGATATGAAGTCGTTGTCTTTGATGATCTCTCTATGGGCCACGCAGATGCAGTAGATCCCCGCGCCACATTTATCGAGGGAACGCTCTTAGACCCAGATGCACTGCGCAGCGCACTGGCTGGTTGCGAAGCGGTCATCCACTTCGCCGGGAAATCACTCGTTGGAGAGTCCGTTGAAAAGCCCGACCTCTATCATCATGTCAATGTCGACGGTACGGCGAATCTGCTCGATGCGATGGCTATCCACGGCATCGATCGCATCGTTTTCTCTTCCTCGGCGGCTACTTATGGCCAACCTGTCGATGATCCAATTACCGAAGAGTCGGTCGCAGCTCCTACCAATCCATATGGCGCCTCAAAGTTAGCAATCGATAAGATGATTAGTGCCCGCGGCATAAGTGCCATATCGCTTCGGTATTTCAACGTAGCTGGCGCATATAAATCAGCGAACGGTTGGTTGGCCGAACGCCACAATCCAGAGACGCATTTAATTCCGTTAGTCTTGCGCGCCACCGCAGCGAATCCACTTAAAATATTTGGCACCGATTGGGATACTAAAGACGGTACCTGCATCCGCGACTATGTGCACGTCGTTGATTTAATTGAAGCGCATATCTTGGCGCTCGGCGCGCTTAAACCCCATGTGCACGAGATCGTGAACTTAGGTAGTGGTGGCGGTTATTCCGTGCGCGAAGTCATATCGGTTGCGACAAAGGTGTTAGGACGCGCAGTTCCGGCAATTGAAAGTCCACGCCGCGCTGGTGATCCCGGAACTCTTGTTGCTTCGATTGTCAAAGCGAAATCTCTACTCGGATGGGAACCCACCCGAGATCTAGAGATGATGATCAGCGATACTGTTAAATCGCAGGATCGATAGAGCGAACTTCAACTCCACCGATTGCGTTGAGCACTTCTAACAAATCCGTTGGATCGTTACCAGGGATCGAAACCGTAATGTCATCGATTCCCTTACCCTCTTCGCTTCTTACCGTTACCAGTGAGCGAATATCCCCGCCGGCAAAACCAATAGCTGACGCAACCGCGCCGAGTGAACCCGGACGATCTGGGAGTGCAATCTGCAATTTGAACATAGCCACTTTTATACCGTCACAATCGAGTTGCCGCTTATCGCAACCTTGTATGTTGGAAGTGGTGCTGGAGCTGGGCCACCGAGCACCGCGCCGCCGTTGGCTACATCAAATGTACTACCGTGGCATGGGCAATCGAGGCTATTTGCGGTCGGGTTATAACCCAGTGTGCAACCCTGGTGGGTGCAGATTGCAGAATAGGCAAAGACCCCAACTTTGGTTCTAAATAAGAAGGCTGGGTTTCCATCGGGTGCGGTGAATTGCATCGTGGAACCCACCGGGAATTTGGCGAGGTCTACGATCTTATTTCCGGCGGTCGGAACTGGAATCGACTTCTTGAACTGACCAGCGGCGAGCGCTGCAATGACCGCAGTTGTTCCGACGCCAATGATGCGCACGACTTCGCGACGATCAGCCAAATTAGGAATTGGACTCTTGCGCGCTTTAGTACCGGCCTCTTTGCGAACGAGGAAGAAGAGCGCGATCCACATAACTAAGTAAGCGGTATCTGATCCAAGGAAATAGGGATGTACATGCCAGGTAACCGACAACCACAAAATCGTAGATACGCCGGCTCCGGCGATAATGGCGGCTTGGAGTGCAACGCCGCTGAGAACCGCTAAACCGATAGCGATCTCACCGAGCAATATCATCCAACCCGCGAGCGCGGCGTGGGAGATCATGTGCTTCAAGATGAAGGAGAGCGGAGAGTTCTTGGCGAAGCCCGTGATCTGGGCTCCGATATAGCCCGTTGAGGCCTTATTGAAGAATTGAGAATCAGAAGCCTTCTGTAGGCCTCCATAGAGCCAGGTAGCGCCGAGCATGAGGCGAAGTACCCGAGTACCTGTTGATTGTGTGCGCCAGGTTTCGGCGGTTGAAAAGCGAGCCATTGTGTCCCTTCGGTATGGAGTGAGCATACCGACCCAACCTTAAAAATCTTGGTTGGCGTAAAGCTCCCTGACTTGGACTCGAACCAAGAACCTGTCGATTAACAGTCGACTGCTCTGCCAATTGAGCTATCAGGGAATATCTGGCACCTTGAGAGGGAATCTTAGCAAGATCCCGTGATTTGGCTAAATCACAGATCCCCTATCGCCAAGTCCTTCTGGGCTCGCCTTTGCGCCTCTTTAGCCACCAGCGCCCCAAAAATCTCCGCGTATCTCTCAGCCTCATCGACGGGATTGATCCGCTGCAAGGTCGACTTAATCTCGGCGATATCGCGACTCAGGGCGACTTCACGGAGCCGGGCAATAATGCTGGCTACATAGCGCTCCGAGACTTCGCCGTCGGTGCGGATGGGCTCCACGATCAATTCCGTGAGCAACCCACGCAGATTTTCATCTTCGGTTCGCTCCAAAAGAGATGCAATATTCATATCAGGAAGGGAATCGATCTTGGCGCGCACCGCTGCATATGGTGGATAAGTAAATGCATTGGCCTCAATATCAACCCACTGTGGAGCCAACTCGTTTGCCTGCAACTTTGCTTTAAGGACTTCGCGCTCGAGCATCAAGATCGGATCAGAGAGATTGACCGCCATCGCCGGCGCATCCGGAAGCGGAGTGTTGCTCTTGCCTGCAACGCGCTTTACCGCGGCCGAGACGGTATCAACTTCCATTCCGAGCCACCCCGCTACCAAGCGAATGTATTCGGGGCGAAGTGAGGCATCGCGAATCTTGCCAACAAGTGGAGCAACTTGATTAAGGGCGCTCACACGACCTTCGGCCGAAGCCACATCGTATTGTTTGATCACACTGCGCATAGCAAATTCAAAGAGTGGAACTCGTCGTGCGATCAGGTCGCGTACCGCAAGGTCTCCCCCAGATTGGCGCAATTCGCAGGGATCCATGCCGGATGGTTCAACGGCAACAAAGGTCTGCGCTACAAATTTCTGATCATCATCGAAAGCGCGCAGTGCGGCCTTCTGTCCCGCAGCATCACCGTCGAAGGTAAATATAACTTCGCCTCTAAATGCATCGTCATCCATCAAGAGGCGGCGGATGATGCGAATATGGTCATCGCCGAATGCAGTCCCGCAGGTAGCTACGGCTGTAGTGATGCCGGCAAGATGCGCAGCCATTACATCGGTATAACCTTCAACGATTACAACTTGGCGCTTCTTGGCGATCTCTTTCTTCGCCATATCCAGGCCATACAAGATCTGTGACTTCTTATAAATCGGAGTTTCAGATGTATTTAAATATTTAGGTCCTTGATCTTTATCATCGCTCGCAAGTTTGCGGGCGCCAAAGCCAACGATGTCTCCAGAGATATCTTTGATGGGCCAGACCAAGCGATTGCGATAACGATCGATTAAACCACCGCGGCTTCCCTCTTTAGTTAGACCAGCCAGGTTCAACTCTTCATCCTTATAGCCCAGAGCGCTCAGATGCTTATAAAGGGCATCCCACTCATCGGGGGCGTAGCCAACACCGAATTGTTCCGCCGCGGTCTTATCAAAGCCACGTCCGGTGAGGAATTCGCGTCCGACTTGTGCGGGGCCGGGTAGAGCAAGCTGCTCCCGGTAAAAGGCAGCGGCGGCGGTATTTGCGGCAACTAAACGCGAACGATTGATTCCACTTCCCGCAGATGGACCGGTGGAGTCGTAGTGCAGTTGATACCCAATGCGTTCAGCTAAGCGTTCCACGGTCTCAGTAAATGTCAGATGTTCTAACTTCATTAAGAAAGCGATGACATCTCCGCCGACGCCACAACCAAAGCAATGGAAATATCCCTTTGCGGGGGTCACATTGAAGGAAGGGCTCTTCTCGTCATGGAAAGGGCAGAGACCCTTCTTCTGACCCCCACCAGCGCCTTTGAGTTGTACGAAGTCGCCGACGACATCTTCAATCGGGGTGTGCTCGCGGACGTAGGTTACGTCTTCATCTCTAATGCGTCCGGCCATGGTGGCTATCTTAGACTTTTCAATTTGGCATGCAGTGCATATGCGCCGGGATCGGTCAGCACAGCGACCTGGTCCACCACAACGCGCAGCCGTTCGGAGTGGTTAGTCGCTAAATCCCAGTCATCCAAGAAGAAGGATTCCAGAGATGCGGGGGCTTGTGCCAAGACCATCTCAACCAACTCTTTGATGATGATCTGCTGGTCGGCATATCTCTCTTGAGAGGAGGCAGCGTTAATTACATAATAGGTAGCGATCGATTTCAGAATAGCGACTTCAATACGCTGGGCGCGTGGCACAACCAGGTTGGCGTTATAACGAGTGAGTGGACCATCGCCATATTGATCGCGCGTTGCACTTTCCGCAGCGAGCGCAAAACGGCCGACCAATTGCGAAGCCAAATCTTTGAGACGAGCCAGGTGGCGATGCGACCCGTCGTAATTGATGGGCCAGCACGATAGCGCTTGTAGATCTCTTAGCGCGGCTTCTGCTTCAACTTGTGTCATATCGCTCATGTAGGTGCCTTGAGCTACCTCAAAAAGTTGTGGCAGATCCGCGCTCAAGTTTTGCAACATCACGTGACCGGTAACGAGTGCATCTTCTAAATCATGGACGCTATATGCAACATCGTCAGACCAATCCATGATCTGCGCTTCCATCGACTGTCGCCCTTTAGGAGCGCCGATGCGCACCCAATCAAAGATCTCTTGATCATCGTCGTACACGCCGAACTTACGATTGTTGACGGCGCGCGGCCACGGATATTTAGTTGCCGCATCGAGCGATGCGCGAGTGAGATTGAGACCGACAGAAAGACCCGATTCATCGACGGTCTTCGCTTCGAGTCGAACCAAGAGTCGGAATGATTGTGCGTTACCTTCAAATCCCCCGCAATCTTGCGAGACGGCGTTGAGAGCATCTTCACCATTGTGGCCAAAGGGTGGGTGGCCAATGTCATGGGCTAAGCAGGCACCTTCCATCAGATCGGGATCAGCGCCGAGCGCCCAACCCAACTCACGGCCGACCTGCGCGCACTCCAATGAGTGTGAGAGACGGGTACGGGGAAAGTCATCCAGCCATGGAACAGCGACCTGTGTCTTGGCGGCCAAGCGACGAAGTGCGAAGGAATGGATGATGCGGGCGCGATCGCGGGCAAATTCGGTGCGGCCCATGCGCTTTGCGGGCTCGCTCAAGAAGCGATCGCGATCGCTCTCGGAGTATCCGGGTGACTCTTGCGCCTGTCGTAGAACCATAAGGGGGTAAGCCTACTTTTTAATCTGATCGCTGAGGTGGATTCCAAAGCGGCCTACGGTTTCATAGGCGATATAGGCAGCCGTTTCGCGGAATAGATAGCGCAATCCCGTCGCTTTAAGCGACCCGGGTCCATTCTGTGCCTGGGCGCAGGTAGCCGTAATTCCCAGATCACGCGCCTCGGCCATCGCGCGATAGCAATGATAGGGATCCGTGGCGATGATGACGCTGGTGAGGTTGTGTATCTTCATATAGCTGACATAGGCAACGGTGCTGGACAAGGTATCTTTGCCGATCGGCAAAGTTACCAGGTGCTTTCGTGGCACGCGCTGGTCGGCCAACGAATTGGTGCTGGCGGCGGCCTCTGTAGAGAGATCACCCTTCTGTCCGCCGCCCACAGTAATGATCAGCGGTGCCAAACCAGATTCGTATGCCAAGCGTGCTTGGGTAATTCGCTCCGCCAAAATCGGAGTCGGCTTTCCATTATCCTGCGCGGCGCCAAGTACAACGATGGCAGCGCTCTGCTTCACTGAAGGATGGTGCGCGGTCCACCAGATCTGACTGGCAACATAGAGCGGAATAATAATTATCAGAAGAAGTATCGCTCCAATAACGCGGCGCAGAATTTTAAAGAGGAACACCATCAACCGCCAGAAACTGAATCATCAATAGTGATCGTTGCAAACTCATCAGGATCATTGAGCCAGCCATCGGGAAGTGAAACGGCGCGCCCATGGCTGCGACGACCACGGGGAGCTTCGGCAATTTCGATGGGATACGGCTGATCTTCCAGCTGAGAGAGCAGATGATCTAACTCCCCGAGTGAAGAGACCATGCCAAAGCCGGCGCGGATTTCACGCGGAACCGAGAATCCTTTTAAGTACCAGGCCATATGTTTGCGCAGATCGCGCATGGCACGCCCTTCGCTCTCAAAGAATGCAACGAGCAATTCGCCATGGCGATACATAATCTTGCGAACTTCAAAGAGGCTGGGTAAGGCTGGAGTCGCATCACCATTAAATGCTGCAACGAGATCAGCGAAGAGCCAAGGGCGACCGAGGCATCCGCGTCCGACAACAACACCGGCGCAGCCAGTCTCTTGGACCATGCGTAAGCCATCAGCGCCAGACCAGATATCTCCATTTCCCAGAACAGGAACTCCCGTCGGGGCTAAATGTTCTACCAGGCTTGCGATACGCGACCAATCGGCCTGACCTTCATACATCTGTTCTGCGGTGCGCGCATGCAAGGCAACCCAGGCAACGCCAAGATCGGCGGCAGATTTACCTGCTTCTAGGAAGGTGTGGTGATCACTATTGATTCCAACGCGCATCTTTACCGTAACGGGAATACCATATTTAGCTGCCGTCTTTACCGATGTTCCTACAATTGCGCTAAAGAGATTGCGTTTAAAAGGAAGTGCGGCTCCCCCACCACGACGGGTCACCTTTGGTACAGGGCAGCCAAAGTTAAGGTCGATGTGATCAGCCAAGTTTTCGGCGCCTAAAATTTCAATAGCCTTACCAACAACCGTTGGATCAACGGCATAGAGCTGCACCGAACGCGGAGTTTCTCCGACCCCAGGTGTAATCAATCGCATCGTCTCGGGATGACGTTCGATCAAGGCGCGAGCGGTCACCATCTCGGAAACAAAGAGTCCTGCACCCTGTTCGCGACAGAGCGTTCTAAATGCCGAATTGGTAATGCCCGCCATGGGAGCAAGTACGACCGGGGTATCTAAGACCACTTCGTCGTTGGCAAATTGCCCGTTGGCAATCGGCAAACGGAGCGGAGCGATCTTAGTAATCACGAGATTAGGCCCCGAGAAGGCGTGGTGCGAGCCAGGCTTGCACCTGGTCAATCCCGATGCGCTCTTGCGCCATCGTGTCGCGATCGCGGATCGTAACCGCATGATCTTCCAGGGATTCAAAGTCGATGGTGATGCAGTACGGAGTACCGATCTCATCTTGGCGGCGATAGCGACGACCAATGGCGCCGGCATCATCGAAATCAACGGACCAGTTCTTGCGCAGCTCTGCAGCCAGGTCGCGTGCCTTCGGTGACAAGTCAGCGTTACGTGAGAGCGGAAGAACAGCAACTTTGATCGGAGCCAAGCGATGGTCGATCTTCATGACTGCGCGCTTCTCCATTTCGCCCTTGCTATTGGGAGCTTCATCTTCGGTAAATGCATCCATCATGAAGGTCAGCGTGCAACGATCGACGCCAGCCGCAGGTTCGATCACAAAGGGAGTCCAGCGTTCGTTCTTCTCTTGATCAAACCAAGAAAGATCTTTGCCAGAAGCCGCGCTATGCGCCTTGAGGTCGAAGTCGGTACGCGAAGCGATACCTTCGAGCTCGCCCCATTCGGTGCCATTGAATTCGAATTTGTATTCGATATCGACGGTGCGCTTGGAGTAATGCGACAACTTCTCTTTAGGGTGCTCAAATAAACGTAGCCGATCTGGGTTGATTCCGAGATCGGTGTACCAGGCCATACGAGTATCGATCCAATATTGGTGCCACTCTTCATCGGTTCCTGGCACGACGAAGAATTCCATCTCCATCTGTTCAAATTCGCGGGTACGGAAGATGAAGTTGCCGGGGGTGATCTCGTTGCGGAAAGACTTACCAATCTGGCCGATACCAAATGGTGGCTTCTTACGCGATGTGGTTGCGACGTTCTCGAAGTTGATGAAGATGCCTTGCGCTGTCTCTGGACGTAAGTAAGCCAGACCAGATTCATCTTCGACAGCGCCTAGAAATGTCTTGAGCAGCCCCGAGAATTGGCGCGGTGCGGTGAATTGACCCTTATTGCCGCAGTTAGGGCAACCGATCTCTTCCATCGATGTTGGCAGACGCTTGTGCTTGGCTTCGAAGGCCTCTTCTAAATGGTCGGCGCGATAACGCTTGTGACAAGCGGTGCACTCGGTAAGTGGGTCAGAGAATGTTTCGATGTGACCAGATGCCTGCCAGACCTCTGGCGCCAAGATCACCGATGAATCCAGACCGACGACATCTTCGCGGCCCTGCACCATGGATTTCCACCACTGGCGCTTTACATTGTTCTTGAGCTCGACTCCGAGGGGGCCGTAATCCCAGGCAGCGCGCAGGCCGCCGTAAATCTCTGAAGATGGATAGACAAATCCGCGACGCTTGGCGAGGCTGACAATGGTTTCTAAACGATCTGCGGCCATGAGTGCTCCTTTAATCCGGCTGGCTGTCGGCTATCTTGCTGGTCGCAAGGAGCGTTAGTTTACCGCGTTAGATCGTCCTTGATCATCGAGTAGACGGCGTCATCGGTCAGCGTTCCGTGATTGAGGAATCTGCGCCGTAGTTCGCCCTCAAAGGTAAATCCCGCCTTCTCGGCGGTGCGGCGCGAGCCAGCGTTGGCGGTATCGGCTTGAATTTCGATCCGCTCAAAACCGTATTGCTCGAGCAAGAACTCCCCCAGTTGTGTGAGCACGTCGGGCATGATCCCTTGGCCGCGATATGCAGGGATGGTGGCAAAGCCGATTTCGGTAGCCTTGAGTTTCCAATTCGTGGAATGGCAGGCCAGCATCGCAACTGGTGTCCCATCGCGTTCGACTACCCAATTGATTCCCGTGCCATTTCGCACCATCGCCCTAAATCGTGCGAGAGTGCTCGTAAATTCCTTTTCGCCAAACTCTGCTGGGACGCTCATCCATTTCTGAACTCCTTCATCGTTCCAGAACGGAATGAGCCAGGCGCTATCAGCCTCGCCAAGTTGGCGCAACGTAAATTCTCCGAGTTGTAATTCTTCATGCGTAAAGCGCTGCATGAGGGCTTTGTCATCCATATGCCAGGCTTGAATATATTCCAGGAATTGATACCCGAGACGACGATAAAGCGGTTGTCCAGCGGTTGAGGCCTGCAGAACAACTAGATCATCGCCCAGCGCTGCATGGGTAGCAAAGACCCAGCGCATTAATTCATCGCCATAACCTTTGCGTTGATGCTCCTTTGGCGTTGCTACATCCCAGCAACCTAAGAATGTACCGATACGTATGAAGTGAGAGGTACTGACGGGAACTCCGTTGTCGAGCAGGTAATAACGGAAGGAGTCAGCAATTCCCAATGAGTTTTCGGAATAACTTTCGACGAGTTCTATTGGCATCTCAAAACCATCAGACATAAGAGCTTGGATTCTTTGCAAATCTTCTGCGTTGACAACCCGCTTTACTTCAAGTCCCGGGCGCAACTGATGCTGATCCTTGATTGGATCTAGCGCGTACCCCATAAGGGGCACTGCGCCTCTATTAACGTAACCCTTCGCTTTCAAAGTCTCGCCGTGCACAAGAGCAGCACCGCCAAGAAAGACGGTATGAAGTAGTCCTAACTCGTAGAAACGTTCGAGCGCTTTTTCAAAGATCTCGGGATCCCCGTTGTAAATAGAGACTTGGTTAAAGAAGGAGACTTCAAATCCCGTGGTGAACCAATGACAATTGTCTTCTACCCCAGCGTGGAAGGGGGAACCATCTTTTTCTAGTACCTTGACGGTGCCATGAAAGAGTTGGCGCACACGATCCAATGGAAAGCCGCTCTTTCCAATGATGGTGTCATAGACGCGGTCATTCAGTACAGACATTTTATCCTGCTCTCATTGGCATAAAAGTAAGCGGGGCTGCCCTCCGAGTCTGGAGAGATAACCCCGCTTGCTCAATTATCATGGAGTTTTACAAAGCCCTGCTAGTTAACTTCAAAGAAAATTGATGCAGACTTTCCCATCAACTTTGGATTAGCTTGCCAGGCAGCAAATTTTGCTTCCCAGACCTTGTCATCGTCAAAACTATCTGCGAAGGCACCCCATGCCGCCGCGCTAGGAAAGACAGCTTCCATTGTAAAAGTCCCCATGTTGGGGCCAAAGGATCCTTCGCGTACATTAACTTCAGGTGCGCCTTTCTCGAGAAGCGCCTTTTTAAATTCCAAGACTCTCGCTTTAACATCTGCCCAAGGTTTGCCTTCGAGACCTTCGTAAACCCATGACTCAATAAACTTTGCCATATTCGCGTCCTAACTGTTGACGGTCCTCGTTGACCGTCCTAGAACATTAGAAGTGGAGCCCCCACAAAACAAGAGAATTAATTTCAATAAATTGATCATCTAAATCAAGCCCCGCCGGCTACAACCGCCCACATGATCAAAACGCCTGCAATTGTCGCAAGCAAGGTCCAGCGCGATGGGTGACGCGAATGCGCTTCCGGCAAGATATGGGATGTTGCGATGTAAATAACGAATCCAGCGAAGAGCGCCAAATAGAGTGCGATCCAATTGCTACCAAATGCGACATATGAGCCAACCGCTGCCCCGCCGATGCGACCTACCGCATCAACGATCAGCAACGCACGGGCTTTCTGCGTCCACTTCTGCTCTTTGATTAAAAAAGTAACGGTATTCAAACCATCGCTAAATGCATGGACCATGATTGCCGAGAAGACCGCTAAACCCAGAGAACTCGATACCTTGAAGGCAGCGCCAACTCCGAGGCCATCGGCAAAGACGTGTCCAGCCATGGCAAAGCCGGCGAGCCGACCGGCATAGTGCTGGTGATCGTTATCGTGGTGAGAATCAAAGGGTTCGTGGGTTGCAAACCAACGCTCTGAAATATGCAGAATCAAAAATCCCAGAACGATCATCAATCCGACGGAGCGAACTCCCCCAAATGCGCTGGTGTTATTAACAAATATAGTTGGCAGAAGATCGAAGAAGACCAAGCCGAGCATTAAGCCCGCTGCTAAGCCGAGAATAATGTGGGTACGGTCGCGAATCTTGACCGCTAAAAATCCTCCCAGGCCAGTCGCCAGAGAGGTAATGGCGGCAAGAAGGAGCGCTTTATGCATGAGGTGAGTCTACTTGAAGAGGTTGAGGGGTTATCACGCTTTGCCAAATCTGCGTTCGCGTTGATTGTAAATCTCGATCGCTTTCCAGAGCGTGGTGCGATCTACATCGGGCCACAAGACATCCATAAAGACCATCTCAGCATAAACCGACTGCCAGGGCAAGAAGTTGGAGGTTCGCTCTTCACCAGAGGTGCGCAAGAAAAGATCGACATCACTCATCTGCGGGTTGTACATAAACTTTTCTAAAGTTTTTTCGGTAATGGAATTTGGATTTATCTTCTTTGCTTTAACTTGATCGGCAATGAGCTTTATAGCATCCACTAATTCTGTTCTGCCACCGTAATTGACGCACATATTGAGAGTAAGAGTCTTGTTACGCTTGGTTAGCTCTTCGGCTTCTTGTAATTCAGAGATCACCGACTTCCAGAGGCGACCAGGCTTGCCCACCCAACGCACGCGTACACCGAGTGCATGCATCTCATCGCGGCGACGACGCAAGACATCGCGATTAAAGCCCATCAAAAACTTTACCTCTTCGGGACTGCGCCGCCAGTTCTCGGTAGAGAATGCGTACGCGCTAATCTCTTTAACACCGATTGCAATCGCGCCATGAACAACATCGAGCAACGCTGCTTCACCGGCTTCGTGCCCTGCGGTTCGTGGCAGTCCGCGTTTCTTAGCCCAGCGGCCATTGCCATCCATCACGATCGCAACGTGGTTAGGAACGTTGGCGACCTGCGGCGGCTTGGGTGTACTCACCGTCAGATTCTCTCAACTAAAGGCAGGCTCCGTAGACCACGTTCTAGGTGCCATTGCAGGTAGGCCGCGATCAGGCCCGAGGCTTCGCGGCGATAGCGCTGTTCGCTGACAGAGGCGAAATCCCAGTCCCCGCTGAGTAGCTGTTGCATCAGGACGAGTGTTTCGGGGTGCGGTGTCGGGGCGGCGCTCGGTTTGCAGTTGTCGCAGACGCTGCCACCGCCGACCAGTGAGAAATAGCGATGTGGCCCGGGCGCATCGCAGCGCGAGCAGTTAGATAACGAAGGTGCGTATCCCGCCACAGCGAGCGAGCGCAGTAAGAAGGCATCGAGAATCAGCGATGCATCGTAAGTTTCGTTAGCGAGCGCTTTGAGCGCACCTACTAATAGCAAGTACTGCTGCAAAGCAGGTTCGTGTTCGTGCGATACAAAACGTTCGGCCGCTTCCAAGATTGCAGAGGCACAGGTCCAGCGCTGGTAATCGACAGCCAAGGTATCTCCGTAGTTCTCAATGCTGACTGCCTGCGTAACGGTTTCGAAGGTGCGCCCGGAATACAACTGCAGATCGACATGAGATGCCGGCTCTAAGCGAGCGCCCCATCTGGATTTGGTGCGACGCACACCTTTAGCAACCGCGCGGATCCGCCCGTGTTCCCGGGTGAAGAGGGTGATGATGCGGTCGGCCTCCCCCAACTTCTGGGTGCGCAGAACGATCGCTTGATCGCGGTAGACCGACATAGGGTCACCGTATCGCGGACTACTGTCGCAGGCCGCGATTTACGGCTGAGACGACGGCTTTGAGAGCCGCGGTGGTCGTACTTGGGTCGATACCGACTCCCCAGAAGGTACGCCCAGCGACTTCGCACTCTAGATAGGCAGCAGCTTTCGCATCGCCACCAGCAGAGAGCGCGTGCTCGTAATAATCCAGTACGCGAACCCCAGCGCCGCCAACGTGCTTATTCATAATGTCTACGAAGGCCGCAATTGGACCGTTACCAGTTCCATTTAAGGAATGGATAGCGTGGTGATCCAAGAGTTCGACAGAGAGGTTTACATCTTCATCCAAGTGGCTGGTCTGCGAGAGGCCAACTAACTTAAATCGACCCCATTGGTTCTCGGCTGCAGGAAGGTACTCATCTTCAAAGATCTGCCAGAGTTGATCGGGAGTTACTTCCCCACCTTCGGCATCGGTCTTGGATTGCACAACCTGCGAAAATTCGATTTGCAGACGACGCGGAAGATCCAGATGATGTTCGTTCTTCATCAAGTACGCGACGCCACCCTTGCCTGATTGCGAGTTAACGCGAATGACCGCTTCGTAGGAACGACCAATATCTTTAGGATCGATCGGAAGGTATGGAACCGCCCAGGTATGTTGATCGATATGGCGCCCAGCGGTATCAGCATCGCGCTGCATATGCTCAAGGCCTTTCTTGATCGCATCCTGATGTGAACCAGAGAATGCCGTGAAGACCAAATCGCCCCCATATGGATGACGCTCTGGTACGCGCAATTGATTGCAATATTCGACGGTGCGACGGATCTCATCGATATCAGAGAAATCAATATGCGGATCTATGCCGTGGCTAAACAAATTAAGGCCCAGCGTTACGAGGCAGACATTTCCGGTGCGCTCACCATTACCGAAGAGAGTTCCTTCGATGCGATCGGCGCCAGCTAGGTATGCCAACTCTGCAGCAGCAACTCCGGTTCCACGATCGTTATGTGGGTGCAGCGACAAGACAACAGAGTCGCGATACTTCAGATTGCGATGCATCCATTCGATGGAATCGGCATATACGTTAGGTGATGCCATCTCAACGGTTGCCGGCAAATTGATGATCGTCTTGTGATCGGGGGTCGGCTTCCAGATATCGTTAACTGCGTCGCAGACCTCTTTGGCATATTCGAGTTCGGTGCCGGTATAGGACTCGGGGCTATATTCGAAGAAGACGGTGGTACCCGGAACGGTGGCAATTAAATCTTGGCAGATCTGCGCGCCATCGGTAGCGATCTTCTTGATGCCCTCTTTATCCTGGCCGAAGACGACGCGGCGTTGCAAGGTTGATGTCGAGTTATAAAGATGAATCACTACCTGCTTGGCGCCTTTAACTGATTCGAAGGTGCGTTCGATCAGCGGGCGGCGAGCTTGGGTTAATACTTGGATAACAACATCATCGGGGATCAGATTCTCTTCGATGATCTTGCGCACGAAATCAAAGTCGAGTTGAGATGCGCTGGGAAAACCTACTTCGATCTCTTTGTAACCCATCTTGACCAGCAGATTGAACATCGTCAATTTACGATGCGGATCCATCGGATCGATCAGCGCTTGATTGCCATCGCGCAGATCAACCGAGCACCACTGAGGCGCTTTGGTAATTCTCTTAGATGGCCAGGTGCGGTCGGCAAGGTCTACTGGGATAAAAGGTGCATAACGATGCACTGGCATCGTCGAAGGTTGTTGTTCTGGATATTTCATTTAAAGCTCCTTAGGGGTTCGCGGGTTGTTTTCTCATTTACCGGCAAGAGAAAACCTCCGCGAGCGAGGTGACCGGTTAGTTGGCCCCGCTGCGGCAGCGAAGGAGGAGGCTGCGCATGTTCATGTCCCTAGGTTACTAGAGCCCGTGAGCAGCAGCAACAGCGGCATAAGTGATCTTGCCGTCGTGCACGTTGAGGCCAGAACCGAGCGCAGGATCGCGCGCAATCGCTACTTCCCAGCCCAAATCTGCAATCGCCACCGCATATTTGATTGTGGCATTTGCAAGGGCGTAGGTCGAAGTCGCTGGGACCGCACCTGGCATATTTGCGACGCAGTAATACAAAGAATCGTGGACTTTGAATGTTGGCTCAGCGTGCGTCGTCGCAACAGAACCTTCGAAGCAGCCACCTTGATCGATTGCCACATCGACAAGCACGGATCCCGGCTTCATCTTTGCAACTAAATCTTTGGTGACGAGCTTGGGAGCCTTTGCTCCGGGGACCAGGACAGCGCCGACTACTAAATCCGCTGCCATGCATTGTTGTTCGATCTCGTATTTAGAGGATGCCAAAGTTTTAACCTGTCCGGCAAAGATCTGATCGATCTGGGCTAGGCGTTCGAGATTGAGATCGAGGATCGTGACATCAGCATGCATGCCATGTGCGACGGTCGCTGCTGCAACTCCAACAACTCCCCCGCCCAAGATGACAACCTTGCCGGGACGAACTCCGGGAACTCCAGTAAGCAGAACTCCGCGACCGCCTTCGGGACGTTGTAGTGCAGTGGCGCCGACTTGAATCGACATACGACCGGCGACTTCTGACATTGGTGCGAGCAATGGCAAGTGGCGATTAATTTCAACGGTCTCGTAGGCGATAGCGGTGACGCCCTGTTCCATCAGGGCAACGGTTAATTCGCGATCTGCAGCGAGGTGTAGATAAGTGAAGAGAATCTGACCTTTGCGCATCTTGGGATATTCCACGGCGATCGGCTCTTTGACCTTCATGATCATCTCCGCGCGCTGCCAGACCTCATCGGCGGTCGCAACGATCTGTGCACCAGCGGCGACATAATCGGCATCGCTAATTGCCGATCCAACGCCGGCTCCGCTTTCGATCAGGACCGTGTGTTGACCACTGAGCGCATGTGCCCCAGAGGGAGTAAGTGCTACGCGGGATTCATTATTTTTGATCTCTTTAGGAACACCAATAATCATGGTCTTGATGTTACTCCCGAATGAGAGGCGATTATTCGTATATCGCGGCGCAGATCTTGGGATGAAGGTCTGCTCTCATCTGGGTAAATGCTGATGGTGGCCAGCCTGCGGCGAAGGTACGCCGTAAGAGCTTGGCCATTTGATATGAGGGGCTATCCTCAAATGCGCGATCGAGCGCTCGTTGCGCCAGAGCGCCATCACCGCGCTCATAGGAGATGGTGGCGAAGATCACGGCTATCGGTGCTACATATCCGCGAGGCGCAACCCGCAATAACCAGCGCCACATATCCCAGAGTAATTCCATTGACTCTTCGGTCGCGATTCCCATCGCATAATCACGTACTTGCAGATCAAGAAGTCTGACTAAGACCAGTGCAATCAAGGCCTTATTTTCACTCACTCCATCTCTCTTGAATTCGGCGGCCAATTCATTGATCGCATCCGCGCCTTCGCGTTGAAACATGATCACTTCATCGGAGTCATAATCAATCTCTGCAATTTTCTTAATTGCCTTATTGAGTTCTTTATCAGGGGGAAGCGCTGCTATTGAGCGCTTCATCTCATCGAGATCGAGATACGGCAGTGGGTTGCCAGCCGCGACTTGTTCGACCGTAACCCTGCTATCTGAAAGAGGTGGGACAGGAGTGCCCTCCGGCGGGCAACAATCATGATCTTCACAGAGCGTGGAGCGAAAGCGGCCGGCGCGAACTTCGATACATTCCTTTACCGATACACCGCACTCTGCGATTACCTCACGCAACGTGGCGAGTGGATCAACCGCACTTGCAGTATCGGGCAGATATCCAACGACAATCGCTTCACTTGCCTGCTCTCGAAACAGATGCGAAGCGATGGTCTTGCTTACCGCTTCCATTGCTTCAGTATCTGGATAATCAATGCGCATCGCCATCACCACCTTCTGTTCGCGCAGCGCCATTGCAACAAGTGATTCCTTCGGGTGATAGCCGACCATAAATGGAACGGCGGCCAAGAGATCGTGCGGTGAAGTGAGTTCGGTGGTCGTATGTGGTGTCATGGCTTAAAGATGGCGCGGTAGAGAGACACTATGAGGAGCGCTAGAAGAGAGATGTGCATAACTTCACCGTGTGAAATCTGTGGGGCCGGCAGAGACTTGAATGGTTGCGGATGTGTTCTGCACAATTGCGCCACCTAATACCGGCAAGACCGCGCCTTGCGCCGCCCACGATCCTGCCCACGAGATCGCCAAATTGACGGTGTATACCCCCGCGCTTTTATAAGTATGTGTAATTGTGGCGTCAGGATAGGGTCCCCCAGCTTTCGATGTTGAAAAGGTGGTGCCATCTCCAAAGTTCCAGAGAAAGGATGGGTTCATGGTTACATTGACGCCAACACCCAAGATTGCAGCCGCCACTTTGAAAACCGGATTGGTATCGCTCCAAAAATATACGGGGACCCCGGTGACTGCATCCTTTGCTGGTTGGTACAAGATCGTGCTCCCCGGAAGCAACCGAGTAATTTGATCGGAAAGTGAGAGTGCGGTCGTTACAACTTTGGCGACCGTCGATTTCTTCTTTACTCGCGGCTTATAAGTGCGATGCACCACGGGCACTGCTTTGTAGGGAATCCACGTCTTTGGAATCGGTTTTACCGTCGGTCGGGGTCTGGGTTTATTTGTTCGCTTTGGGGTTGGGTGGGGCTGCCAGGTGCTTCCCGGACGGTTCTGATCTGCCCGAATAATCAGCTGATGCGTCGTGGGGTCGGTATATACCTGGACGCACGGTCCAGCGGCGCAGTGTGCCGCCATCAACAATCCCGCCATAAATATCATTCCACGACATTAAAGATGTGAAATTCACTTCACCTTAAACGGTCAGCAGGCTGTGGATACCTGCACAATGTGGAAAGTCGTGCCACGCTAGGTACATGGCGCACACCGATGGCGATGGCTGGATGCAATGCAGTTGTGGTCACAAGCATTGGGGACTGCACGGAGCTGCCGGACTATTGCTGGTTCGTGAAGGAACGATTCTGCTGCAGCACCGTGCGCCTTGGGTTCATAACGGCGACACCTGGGGAATCCCCGGCGGCGCCAAAGATAGCCACGAAACAATTCTCGAAGGTGCCAAACGCGAAGCCCATGAAGAGTTGGGAATCGATACCGACCTGATCGATCCGGTTCATATCTTTACCGATGATCATGGTGAATGGCGTTATGACACGATCATCGCGCTTGCCAGCGTTGACTTAATTGCGCACGAGATGAACGATGAATCGCAAGAGATTCGCTGGGTGGCATTTGATGAAGTCACAAAGATGAATCTGCACCCATCCTTCGCACGCAACTGGCCGGATCTACAAGCCCTGCTCGGAGAATTGCTTATCTAAACGCTTGAGGGATTCTTTAACGACCGCTCCATCGCTGGTGCGATAAAAAGGCGGCATCGAGTTGAGCAGAATTGACCCATAACGCTTAGTAACAATGCGCGTATCTAAGATCGCAACGACTCCGCGATCATCCATCGATCGAATCAAACGACCAGTCCCCTGCGCCAACATCAGGGCAGCACGCGGCAAGGAAACTTGCATGAATCCGCTTCCGCCTGCTTGATCGGCTTCGGCAGAGCGCGCGCTCATGACTGGTTCATCAGGCCTTGGGAATGGAATGCGATCGATGGCTACCAAGGTGCAGGACGGCCCTGGTACATCGATACCCTGCCAGAGCGAGATTGTGCCGAGCAAGATAGAGCGGGGATCTTTCGCAAATTTCTCGACGAGTGGTCCGACAGAGTCACCCCGCTTCTGGGTGATGATTGGAATCTTGAGTTCTGCCAGAACGCGGCGCAGGTGTTCATCGGCCATCTCAACTCCGCGCCAAGAGGAGAAGAGCGCCAGGGTGCGCCCACCCGCGGCTTCGATCAATTCACCGAGTTCGGTCAGCGTATCTTTAGCTGGACCATCGCGACCAGGTTCTGCCAAATGGCGCGGCAGGTAGAGCATTCCCTGCGAAGCAAAATCAAAGGGTGAACCCACATCCAGCATCTGCACATTGGCTGGATCTATTGCTCCCTTGCCCTCATCGCTCTCTTCATCGATATCTTGGCCCACAACAAAGCCGATAGATTTTGCAATCGCATCAAATGATTTGCCGATGGTGAGAGTCGCCGAAGTAGCAATTACCGGAGTCTCGGTCAATAAATTGCGGCGCAGAACATCTGATACTTCTAGCGGTGCCAAATACAAGGTGGAGAAGTTGGGTTCGAACCACATCACTTGATGCTTACCTGGTCGCAACATCTTAGAGGCAATAGTCTGAATCTCATTTGTAGCACCTTTAACGCGAGCGCGCTGTGCCATGGAATCGGGATCGATAATGTCAGCGTCGGCGTTAATTAACGCAACTACAGCGGCAGATGATTCTTTGACCTTGCGAATTGGTGCTTCTAACTGCGGAGGTAGTTCTGGCAAGCGTCCTGCCTTGCTTGGATCGTTGCGCACATCAGCGGAGAAGTCAGCAATCGCTTCGGCGAAATCATCAGCGGCTTTCTTAAAAGCTATCGCTGCCTTGCCCGGCATATGTTTGGTCGCCATAGCGGCGGCCCGCTCGACGCGCGCCGCAGTCAACTCTTCGGTCACGGCTTGTGTCGTGCGATCCATAAATTCGTGTGCTTCATCCAAAATCACCGCGTCGCGCTCTGGCAAAATCGCATGGTTATCGACGATCTCGATTGCAAGAAGCGTGTGATTGGTGACCACGACATCTGCGGTCTGCGCCTTGGCCTTTGCTGCCACCGCAAAGCATTGCGATCCAAAGGCGCAATCATCTTTACCTATGCATTCGCGGCCCGAGACCGAGTTGGCGAACCAGACTCGACGATCGACATCCGGAGCATCATCGCGATCCCCTGAAACACCGGGAGTCGCGGCCCACGCTTTGAGCCGCTTCTGATCTTTTTCTAAAGCGCCGATCTCCATCAACATATCGCCGTCGGGATCTTGCTCTGCGCCATTCATCTTCTGTAAGCACAAGTAATTACCGACGCCCTTATAAACGGCGAAGGTGAGATTTCGCTTGAGTACTTTCTCTAAAGCCGGCTGAATCTTCGGCAGATCACGCTCGACCAATTGACGCTGTAATGCGAGGGTTGCGGTGGCGACCAAGACCTTCTTGCCGTGCACCAGGGCTGGCACCAGATAAGCCAGTGATTTGCCGGTACCAGTACCCGCTTGAACCAAGAGGTGGTGGCGGTCGGTCAGGGCATTGGCCACAGCTTCGGCCATCTGGATCTGACCTTCGCGGGGCTCCCCGCCAATAGCCTCAATCGCGGCGCTTAAGGCTTCGCCGACCAACTTCATCTGTTGGTTCTTTGCGCTGGCCATCCGCCAACCCTAGCGGTGCGCGCTCACAGTCTTGGGCTGTCCACACCTCACAGCAATTGCCACAACTTAGGAGCGTGGAATTCCTAGATTACTAAGCCTTACACCCCTTCTTTTCGAGCACTTCCCCTGCGCTGGTCACATCCAGTCAGGAGAGAAGAAGGGAAATTCAAAAAGGCTCGCCGCGATAACGACGAGCCCCATACGTAACACACTTACTACCAGTAAGCAGTGGATCGGGGTTTGCGCCCCGGTTCACTTGTAAAAAAATACCATATCCAAGTCGTGGGTCAAGGAATCCATCACGGATGTGTGCTCAATATTAATCCTCCCGCGTGTCGCATACACAGGCAACGCTCAGCGAGAAGAGGCACCCCGCGTATCCTTTTAACGCTTCCCCCTAAGGCTACACAGACCGAAGGGAATACCGATGTCGCTTTTCTCTTGGACCTTGCATGGGGATGGAAAATCTATCCGCGCAGGCGAAGTAGTCCAGCCCGAAGAAAGACTCACTTGGCCCCGCACGATTGGTATCGGTGTCCAGCACATCGTCGCCATGTTCGGCGCCACCTTCTTAGTCCCGATTCTGACCCATCTGCCTCCAACGACAACCCTCTTCTTCTCCGGCGTCGGAACGATGCTCTTCCTCCTTATTACGCGGAACAAACTCCCTAGCTACCTGGGATCCTCCTTCGCCTTCCTTGCCCCAATCGCAGCGGCGGTTTCAAAGGGCGGAATGGCGCAAGCTCTCGGCGGCGTTGTCGCAACTGGCGTATTGCTAGCCATTGTCGGCCTGATCGTTAACTACTTTGGAATCAATTGGATCAACTGGCTATTGCCTCCAGTAGTAACTGGATCGATCGTCATGATCATTGGTCTCAACTTGGCTGGTGCCGCGAAGAATAACTTCAGCCAGCAACCACTCGTTGCCATCGTCACCCTGCTAGCCGTCATGCTCATTGGCGCGGTTACCAAGGGATTCTTTAGTCGTATCTCGATCTTTGGCGGAGTCGTCGTCGGGTACCTCTTTGGAATCATGCACGGCGATGTGAAGATGGCCAGCGTCACCGCTGCCAAGTGGCTCGCAATGCCACACTTCACAAGCCCATCATTCAAGATGAGCGCAATGGTTCTCTTCCTTCCAGTTGTCTTGGTTCTGATGGCCGAGAACGTCGGTCACATCAAGGCTGTCTCTGTTATGACCGGAAAGAACCTGGATGATCAAGTCGGCAAGGCGCTCTTCGCTGACGGTCTCTCCACCACGCTTGCGGGTATCGGTGGCGGTTCAGGTACAACAACCTATGCCGAAAACATTGGCACCATGGCAGCAAGCAGAATTTACTCAACTGCTGCCTACTGGATCGCGGCCTTGGGAGCGGTATTGCTTTCACTCTGCCCTAAGTTCGGCGCCATCCTAAGCCTTACTCCTGTTGGAGTATTGGGCGGCGTTGGTCTCGTGCTTTACGGAATGATCGCTGTCCTCGGTGCCAAGATCTGGATCGAGAGCAAGGTTAATTTCGGGATCACCCAGAACCTGATGGTTGTAGCCGCAACGCTGATTATCGGTGTTTCAGATATGTCATGGACACATGGCAACTACACCTTCACTGGAATCGTGAACGGAACTCTCGTGGCAGTAGTTGGCTACAGAGTCTTTAACGGACTGGCAAAGATGGTCGGCAATCCTGCTGAGTAATTAGTTCGAGCAATAAAGAGAGCCCCGGCTAATAACCGGGGCTCTTTGCTTTGTTGTCCCAATGGGTACAAATACGAAAGGTCCGCCGCGATCACGGCGAACCCCATTCGTAACGCGCCATATTGGATTCCATCGGGACCAAGTTCGTTAATGAATCAATATCGTGTATTCAACACCGTCATTGCTATTAATGCCTGAGCTCGCACACGTCCCCCAATGCATTTGGTTGTTTGCATCTTTGCCTTTGATTTGTACGCAAATGATCTGAGTCACTGAACTTGCGGGAGCACCTGCAGCGCCGGTGGCTCCTGTCGGACCTTGAGGGCCAACGGGTCCTTGAATACCCTGAATACCTTGAGAACCTTGCGGTCCGATGGCACCAGTATCTCCTTTAACCCCAGTTGAACCAGTGTCACCTTTTGCACCAGCAGCTCCTGTTGCACCAGCGTCGCCTTTTGCACCAACACTTCCGGCTGCGCCAATAGCGCCTTGATTGCCAAGTGGACCTTGCGGTCCGATTGCACCGATATCTCCCTTAGCACCATTAACGCCGGCTGCACCTGTTGCTCCTGCTGTTCCTGCATCACCCTTTGTTCCAGTTGCTCCTGCACTTCCAGTTGAACCTGTACTACCTTGCGCACCTGTTGCTCCTGCTGTTCCTGCATCACCCTTTGTTCCAGTTGCTCCTGCACTTCCAGTTGAACCTGTACTACCTTGCGCACCTGTTGCGCCTTGATTGCCAAGTGGACCTTGTGGTCCGATGGCACCAACATCTCCCTTGGCACCGTTAACGCCGGCTGCACCTGCTGATCCCGTTGAACCTGTGTCACCTTTTATTCCGGTAGCGCCGGCTGTTCCTGCGTCGCCTTGTGAACCCTGTGCTCCAGTTAAACCTGTATCTCCTTTTGTTCCGGATGCGCCTGCACTTCCGGTTGAACCAGCACTGCCTTGAGCACCAGTGTCACCCTTTGCACCAGCACTTCCGGTTGCGCCAGTAGCGCCTTGATTGCCAAGTGGACCTTGCGGTCCGATTGCACCAACATCACCTTTAGCACCGTTAACGCCGGCTGCACCTGTTGATCCTGCTGTTCCTGCATCACCCTTTGTTCCGGTTGCTCCTGCAGAACCTGTGTCACCTTTTGTTCCGGATGCACCGACGGTACCTGCTTCACCTTGCGCACCTGTTGCACCTTGATTGCCAAGTGGGCCTTGCGGTCCGATTGCACCGACATCTCCTTTAATTCCGGCCGCACCTGTTGCGCCGGCTAGACCTGTCGCACCTGCTGAACCCGCAGTTCCGGTTGAACCTGTGTCGCCTTTTGTTCCGGATGCGCCTGCACTTCCAGTTGAACCTGTATCACCCTTTGTTCCGGATGCACCTGCACTTCCAGTTGAACCTGTACTTCCTTGTGCGCCAGCTGCTCCAGTTGCACCTTGTGCGCCCGTTGCACCTGCTAAACCTGAGTCACCTTGTCCGCCAACCGCTCCGGGTGCGCCAGTTGATCCCGTATCACCCTTTGCACCAGCACTTCCGGTTGCACCTGTTTTTCCGGCAGAACCCGTATCTCCAGTTGAACCCGTTGATCCCGTTGCGCCTGTGGCACCCGTTGAACCTGTGGCACCTATTAATCCCGTTGGCCCTTGCGGTCCAACAAAACCTTGAATCCCTTGGATTCCAGTATCGCCTTGAATTCCATTGGCTCCGCTAACTCCCGTTGAACCCGTTGATCCTGCTGCTCCTGGAGCACCTGTTGTTCCAGTTGCCCCCGTTGTTCCAGTTGATCCCGCCGCTCCTGGAGCACCTGTTGTTCCAGTTGCCCCCGTTGAATTGATTGTGACGCCAACACCAAGTGGGCCAATCACCTTCGTAGATGAATCGCCTTTCTTTGGGATCACTATCGTCCTAGTTGCTCCAGTAGATTTATATGAGTGCAACATGAGCGCTGAAGCTCCGGATGATGAGAGAGACTGGAAGATGGTTAGAGAAACCAAAAAAAAGAAAACAATACCTATAAAACCAAATCCTCTGGTCCTACTTCGAATTGGGAACATGATGACTACACTCCGACGGTTGGTCGTTCCTTCAGATCATGCCAAATAAACATCACCAATACGGGCAGAAGTAAATCGGTAAAAATAAAGATTGGAAAATTCTTTAAATACGCAGTGTAGGTGGAACCAGTTTGAACATAAACCGTTATTTGAGAAACAATCAAACTGATTGGGTATACAAGTGCGGCGTATGGAAGGTAAATCCTCATCTTACTTTTGCCTGAAGCAATCAAAAAGAGAAGCAATGGGACCAACGTTGATATTCCGAACCATCCCACAGTTGAAATTACTAACTCAAATCGGCGCAGGACATTTGACGCCCCCAGCGGATTGAAGAAGAAGAAACTCGGGAATGTAGCTACGACCAGCCAAAAAACAACCAAGATCATCGCCCCGAGCAACGCCGTTATGTAATCTAATCTTTGCAATTTCCTCGTGGTTGACATTTGCAATCTCCCTTGGTTGTCACCGCTACTTTCAATCTAGGCCCCCGAATGGGCAAAATATCTAGATTGACTGGTGCTACCACTCTTCTAACGCGCGAGGTAGAAATTGCTTCTAAAATACGCCTGAATTTGATCCGCGTGACATCTCTTACAAATAAAAAAGCGGGACTCATGAGGGGTTTTCTCATCAAACACTTCCACTGCGCTGGTTACATCCAGCCAGGAGAGAAGAAGGGTGGGAAATTCAAAAGGCTCGCCGCGATAACGGCGAGCCTTTTTTAACTATTTGTTAGCGACGGATCAAGAACAACCCGATGTATTGCCGCAACCTTCGCAGACGAAGCATGAACCAGCCATACGCATCTTGGTTCCGCAGGTCATGCAGAGGGGTGCATCTGATGATTGACCGCTCATCTTTTCGAAGAGTTCCATCGATGAACCGACTCCAGCCAAGTTATCGACCGCAGGCTTAGCCTCAATCGTTACTGATGCAGGCTTACTTGCAACCGCAGCCGCTGCCACAGGAGCAGCTGTTGCTTTTGGGGCTGCAGACTCATCCTGGGTGTATTCACCGGACTCCAAAGCGCGAGCGCGCTCTGATGCGGTGTACAAGCCCAGTGCCGAGCGCGTATCGAATGGTAGGTAATCGAGCGCCAAGCGACGGAAGATGTAATCCATCATCGATTGTGCGATTCGAATATCTGCATCATCTGTCATACCAGCTGGCTCAAAGCGCAGGTTGGTGAACTTCTCAACGAATGTTTCTAGTGGTACGCCATATTGCAGACCGATCGATACTGCGATCGAGAAGGCATCCATCACACCGGCCAGAGTTGAACCCTGCTTGCCTAGCTTCAAGAAGACCTCGCCGAGTGCGCCATCGGCGTAGGCACCAGCGGTCATATAACCTTCGGCGCCACCGACTGCGAATGATGTTGTCATAGATGGACGTGACTTAGGCAGACGCTTGCGGGTCGCGGTCGCAGGACCGGCAACTGATGCAGACTTGTTAGCGTCTTCGCCCTTGTTGTCGCCCTTACCGGTGGAAAGTGGTTGTCCCACTTTGCAGTTGTCGCGGTAAACAGCGAGCGCCTTCAAGCCAAGCTTCCAGCCTTCGTAGTAGACCTCTTCGATCTCTTCAACGGTGGCATCAGAAGGCAGGTTGACGGTCTTGGAGATCGCACCTGACAGGAATGGTTGGCAAGCAGCCATCATGTGCACGTGGCCCATGGCACTGATTGAGCGAAGCCCCATGGCGCAATCGAAGATGTCGTAATGCTCTGGCTTGAGGCCAGGAGCGTCAATGACATTGCCGTGTGCTGCGATGAATTCAACGATCGCTTCGACGGTCTCTTCGGTGTAACCGAGCTTGCGCAGAGCCATTGGAATGGTCTGGTTGACGATCTGCATTGAACCGCCGCCGACTAGCTTCTTGAACTTAACGAGCGCAAGATCCGGCTCGATACCAGTGGTGTCGCAATCCATCATCAAACCGATGGTTCCAGTTGGTGCAAGTACTGAAGCCTGCGCATTGCGCCAGCCATTCTTGGCACCGATCTCTAGGTTCTTGGCCCACTCTTGGTTAGCAACCTGCCATACATCGGCATCCAGGGTTGTAACAGAGCGTGCGCTGGAAGATGCGTTGGTGTGCTTCTGCATGACGCGGGTATGTGCCTGCGCGTTGCGGGCGAAGCCAGCATATGGTCCAACGATCCCGGCGAGTTCTGCGGAGCGACGGTAGGAAGTACCGGTCATGAGCGATGTGATCGCACCAGCGAGTTGGCGTCCGCCATCTGAATCGTAAGCCAATCCGGATGCCATCAAGAGCGCACCGAGGTTAGCAAAGCCGATTCCTAGCTGACGGTAGTCACGTGTGGTGACTCCGATTGGCTCGGTTGGGAAATCTGCGAAGCAGATCGAGATATCCATCGCGGTGATGATGAGCTCGGTCGCCTTTACAAAGCTCTTGGTATCGAATGAACCATTGCTCTGCAAGAACTTGAGCAGGTTGAGTGATGCAAGGTTGCATGAAGAGTTATCGAGTGACATGTACTCAGAGCAAGGGTTAGATGCATTGATGCGTCCGGTCTCTGGGTTGGTGTGCCAATCATTGATGGTGTCGTCATATTGAATTCCAGGATCGGCGCAAGCCCATGCTGCCTCCGCCATCAGGCGGAACAAGCGGCGTGCTTCGACGGTTTCGATAACTTCGCCAGAGGCGCGACCAACTAGACCGAAATCTTCGTTGTTCTCGTAAGCGCGCATGAACTTGTCAGATACCCGCACTGAGTTATTTGCGTTCTGGTATTGCACAGAGATGATGTCGCGTCCGCCCAGATCCATATCGAAGCCAGCATCGCGCAAGGCGCGGATCTTGTCTTCTTCACGGACCTTGGTCTCGATGAACTCTTCGATATCTGGATGATCAACATCAAGGACAACCATCTTCGCAGCGCGACGGGTTGCGCCACCTGACTTGATGGTTCCGGCTGATGCATCGGCACCGCGCATAAATGAGACTGGGCCAGAGGCGGTTCCACCTGACTTGAGCAATTCTTTAGATGAACGGATGCGAGACAGGTTAAGTCCAGCTCCTGAGCCGCCCTTGAAGATCATTCCCTCTTCGCGATACCAATTGAGGATCGAATCCATGGTGTCATCGACAGACAAGATAAAGCAGGCGCTTACTTGCTGTGGTGCGTTGGTTCCAACGTTGAACCAGACTGGTGAGTTAAATGAGAAGACTTGGTGCAAGAGCATCCAAGTGAGTTCGTGTTCGAAGACCTGCGCATCAGCATCAGTTGCGAAGTATCCGAATTCCTTGCCGGCCTTTGTGTAGGTAAGAACGACGCGATCAATTACCTGCTTGAGAGACCATTCACGGTTGTCGTACCCCACGGCACCGCGGAAATATTTGGTTGTAACGATGGTCGATGCATTGACTGACCAGAAATCAGGGTATTCGACGCCCTTTTGCTCGAAGATGACTTCTCCGGATTTCCAGTTGGTCTGCACGACATCACGGTGTTGCCACGTAACTTCGTCGTAGGGATGAACGCCTTCGCTGGTATAGATGCGTTCGATGGTTAAACCCTTACCCAAAGATTTTGCAGATGTTGCTGTGCCTTTGGATGGGCGGTCGACGATAGACATACGTGGTGCTCCTTATTTAGATGCTGATTGAAGTGATGCGTCGTTGGTGGTGCCAGCCGGGGTGGCTGTAGTGGGAAGTTGAGTGGTGGTGCCGTTCATAATTTCGCTGCTTGAGGGGGCAGCACGAAGGAGTGCAATTTCTCCTTCGAAATCTTCGAGTGAGGTGAAGTTCCGGTAGACCGATGCATAACGCAGATAAGCGACTTCATCGAGCTCGCGCAGTGGGGCCAGAATTGCCAACCCAACTTCTTGTGCTTCGACTTCGGCTTGACCATCGGCGCGCAGAGCTTCTTCAACGCGTTGGGCCAGCAGTGCGAAGTCATCGTCATTGATCGGACGGCCCTGACAGGCTTTACGAACTCCGTTGATGACCTTCTCGCGGCTAAAGGGTTCTGTGGCCCCAGAGCGCTTGATGATCAGCAATACGGAGGTTTCAGAGGTAGTGAAGCGGCGGCCACATGAGGTGCATTCGCGACGACGGCGAATGAGCGTGCCTTCTTCTGCAGGACGCGAATCGACGACTCTAGAGTCATCGTGGCGGCAGAATGGGCAGATCATGTGAATGGCTCCTTAGTAATCTCTTAAATTGTGCTGATAACGGGTTTTTGGGGCCCTTTGGGAAGAGAGCCTTGAAATTACCGTGAGCCGCTGACATTAGTGGAAAACCACAACTTATGGAACATAAATCGCGGTTGACCCCTAGATGTTGTGCCAACCGTACACCCGCACTTTAGGGTTTGCCTGGTGGCTATCGGCGTGTCGCAGGAAATTCACAGATTTGTTCACCCTGACCCGATAAAGGGGGGTCAATTAAGACAAACTATCTAAAAGGGGTTAATTCGCCCCTGTGGCCACCGGAGCGTTCTCCAGGATCGCCCATTCGCCATCGCTAAATAAACGCGACCTAATTAGAAATCGCTTACCTTCGGGGGTCTCCAAACTGAAGCCACCACCACGACCAACAACTACATCAACAGTCAGATGCGTATGTTTCCAATATTCAAATTGCGAAGCCGACATCCAAAAATCAATCGGCTCTGCGATTCCTTCAACGATCAGCGATTGCAAGAGGACATCTTGTCCCCCAACTTTAAATTCACCGGCCAAGTAACACATAGGTGAAGACCCGTCGCAACAACCGCCTGATTGATGAAACATCAGTGGTCCGTGGTTCTCACGAAGTTTGCGCAGCAACGCGGCTGCATCTTCGGTGAACTCCACTCGCGACGGGATCTCCATGTGTTACCCCTTAAGTTATCTCCGTAGCCTTCGGCTTAGAAGAATCCGAGCTTGTTTGGTGAGTACGAAACTAGCAGGTTCTTGGTCTGTTGGTAATGATCGAGCATCATCTTGTGATTCTCGCGGCCAATTCCTGAAGCTTTGTAACCACCGAACGCTGCACCAGCGGGATATGCGTGATAGCAGTTAGTCCAGACGCGACCGGCCTTGATTTCGCGACCGGCACGGTAAGCCGTGTTCATCTCGCGAGTCCATACGCCAGCACCGAGTCCATACAGGGTGTCGTTCGCTATCTCCATTGCATTGTCGAAACCATCGAACTTGGTGACGGATACAACTGGTCCGAAGATCTCTTCTTGGAAGATGCGCATTTTATTGACACCTTCGAAGATTGTTGGTGTGATGTAGAAGCCACCTGACAATTCCCCACCGAGTTCGGCTGGGGTGCCACCGGTAATTACCTTGGCGCCCTCTTTCTTGCCGATATCGATGTACGACAGAATCTTTTCGAACTGATCACTAGATGCTTGGGCACCCATCATCGTCGAAAGATCAAGTGGATGGCCCATTTTGATGGCCTGGGTACGTGCTGTGACGTCGCCCAAGAACTTGTCGTAAATCTTGGTATCGATAAGCCCGCGTGAAGGACAGGTGCAGACTTCGCCCTGGTTAACAGCGAACATGGTGAAGCCTTCCAGCGCCTTGTCATAAAAGGCATCGTTTTCAGCGGCCACATCTGCGAAGAAGATATTTGGTGACTTTCCACCAAGTTCTAGTGTCACAGGAATGATGTTCTCTGACGCGTATTGCATGATCAAACGACCGGTGGTTGTTTCACCAGTGAATGCGATCTTGGCAATACGAGGAGAAGAGGCCAGCGGCTTTCCTGCTTCGACGCCAAAACCATTGACGATGTTCAAGACGCCATCTGGAAGCAGATCCCCGATGATATCCATCAAGAACAAGATCGATGCTGGTGTCTGCTCTGCTGGCTTCAAGACAATTGCATTACCTGCAGCAAGCGCAGGGGCAACTTTCCAAACCGCCATCAAGATTGGGAAGTTCCAAGGAATGATTTGACCGACGACTCCTAGTGGCTCGTGGAAGTGATACGCGACGGTGTCATTATCCAATTCGCCAAGAGCGCCTTCTTGCGCGCGAATGGCTGCTGCAAAGTAACGGAAGTGATCGACCGCAAGTGGGATATCGACATACATGGTTTCGCGAATTGGCTTTCCGTTATCCCAAGTTTCGGCAACGGCGATAGCCTCTAGATTTTCTTCGATACGATCGGCGATCTTG
>CAIZKO010000056.1 GCA_903933585.1 uncultured Actinomycetes bacterium | reverse complement strand
GTTGGCGCAGATTCCCGAACGGCCATCGCAACATTTTTATCGCAGACCCCGCCAGATCTCACCGCTAACCTCTCTAGCCTCTCTGTTGATCAAAACAATCAAGTAAATCTCACAACCACAATTTCGGGCTACCCCCAATTGGCAATCTCTTGGGGGACAGCGACGGATATCCCTTTAAAAGTGCGTGTTTTACGCCAACTTTTGGCGCTGCCAGAGAACAAGAAAATTACAAGTGCTGACCTATCGAATCCACTGACACCGATAGTGAAGTAATTACTCTCAATGCCGTGTTTAGAGATTGCTCACTCCGCTTATCGTGTCGGTTATTGATTGAACCTGCGTGAAACCCTACTTTTACCGCATAAGAAGTAGGCAGCGCTTTAAGTCTCGACTTGAGATTTAGAGTCTTAGGAGAGGTAAATCGTGGCGACACCGCAGAATTATTTGGCCGTTATCAAGGTAGTTGGAATTGGTGGCGGGGGAGTGAACGCTGTCAATCGCATGATTGAAGCGGGCCTCAAGGGTGTCGAGTTTATTGCGATCAATACCGATGCACAGCAACTCATCATGAGTGATGCCGATGTGAAATTAGATATCGGTCGTAAATCTACTCGCGGTCTCGGCGCCGGTGCATCTCCAGAAGTTGGACGACAAGCAGCTCTCGATCACATTGAAGAGATTGAAGAAGTTTTGCGTGGTGCCGACATGGTCTTTGTAACTGCCGGCGAAGGTGGCGGAACTGGGACGGGTGGTGCACCAATTGTTGCAAAAGTAGCAAAGGATTTGGGAGCGCTCACTGTCGGAGTTGTAACGAAACCCTTCTCATTTGAAGCAAAGCATCGTACCTTCCAAGCCGAAGAGGGAATCGAACTACTTCGTCTGGAAGTCGATACCTTGATTGTCATTCCAAATGATCGTCTCCTTGCTATCTCGGATCGTTCCATCACGGCCGTCGAAGCTTTCCGCAGCGCCGACCAAGTTCTGCTCTCTGGGGTGCAAGGAATCACCGATCTCATTACCACCCCTGGTCTGATCAATCTCGACTTCGCAGATGTAAAGAGTGTCATGCAAGGAGCGGGCTCTGCGCTCATGGGAATTGGTTCAGCTCGAGGAGAGGCTCGCGCAACACGCGCCGCCGAACTAGCTATCTCTAGCCCACTCTTGGAAGCATCTATAGATGGTGCGCGCGGAGTTCTTCTCTCTATTGCCGGAGGCTCTGATCTAGGGCTCTTTGAATTGAGTGAAGCAGCCGAACTTGTCGCGAAGTCGGCCCATCCTGACGCAAACATTATTTTTGGAACTGTCATAGATGATGCCTTGGGGGATGAAGTCCGAATCACCGTAATCGCAGCGGGCTTTGATGGCGGCGCACCAAAGCGCGCACCAATGCCGACGATCAATGCAGCCGCGCTGAGCGGTCAGGCAGATCCGATAGCAGCTAACGATCCCATTGCCGTTGCGCTCGATCTGGGCGGAAGCGAAGATACCTCGGAAATTTTGATTGCGTCCACTCCTCGTCGACGTGTGACCTTCCAAGATCTCGTGAGCGAGGATGACATAGACGTTCCTGACTTCATGAAGTAAATGTCGCGAACTCTCTTCACCTCCCGCGCGGGAGGAGATCTCAAGCTCTCGCGCAATCGTGAGGCGCTACGTACTTCGCTCGACTTGCCCGTTCTCCATTTCATGAAACAAACTCATAGCGATACTGTCTTGGTCGTCGATGAAGCAGGCGAAGATTTTGAATGCGATGCGCTCATCACACAATCCAAAGGGGTGGGTTTGGCGGCGTTGGCCGCTGATTGCATGCCCATTACCTTTTCTGCTGCGCAATGGGTTGGGGTTGCTCACGTGGGGCGACTGGGATTCACATCGGGTATCGCCGGAAAGACGGTGGCGATGATGCGAGAGTTGGGTGCGGGGGATATTAAGGCGACGATCGGTCCAAGTATCTGTGGGACTTGCTACGAGGTTTCACCCGAGATGTATCAAGAGATCTCCGAGCGCTATCCAGCAGCTCGCACCTCTGATTCACTGCATGCCCTCGATCTACAACGCGGGGTGACCATTGAGTTAGAAACGCAGGGAGTTGAAGTGCGAAACCTCAAGATTTGTACCCTCGAAAATCCACAGTACTTCTCCTTTCGACGGGGAGCCGAAGCGGCACGCCAAGCGGGGCTCATCTCGCTATGAGACGCATCGAAGAGATCTCCGAAAGACTGGAAGAAGTTTTAGAGCGCATTGATATTGCTGCTAGGGAGGCCAACAGAGATCGCGCAGAGATTCAATTGGTCGTGGTGACGAAGAATTTTCCGGTGAGTGATGCACAGATTCTCTATGAGTTGGGAGTGCGGGCCTTTGGTGAGAATCGAGATCAAGAGGGCGCCCTTAAATCAGAACAATTACCCAGTGATGTCACCTGGCATTTCCAAGGGCAGGTGCAGAGTCGCAAAATTAAATCTATTGCTAGTTGGGCAGATTGCGTTCACTCGCTCGATTCGCTTGATCACGCCCGTAAATTCGCTGGCTGCGAGGAGAGCAAGCTTCGAGATTTCTTCATTCAAGTGAACTTAGAACCGCTTCGCGCAGATCGCGGTGGAATTAGTTCGGAGGGCCTAGAGCAGTTACTGGCCGCGATCTACACCGAAACCGCCATCAGGCCGATTGGCCTGATGGCGGTCGCCCCAACAGAGGTGGAGCCAGAGCGCGCCTTTGCACTCATGCAAGAGATTCGAGAGCGAATTCTTATCTCCTTTCCAGCGACAGCCGCACTTTCGCTGGGAATGAGTGGAGATTTCGAAGCCGCGATCGCGGCTGGTGCGACACATCTGCGGATTGGGAGTTCAATCCTCGGTTCTCGTGGACTTCCAGCCTAAAATTATCCCATGGCTAATGTATTTAAGAAGGCGGCGAATTACCTCGGTCTTGTAGATGACGAGGAAGATACCCAACCTGTCGTTGCAGCAGAAGCCCCACATCGTGGAGTTCGCTCTGTCAACCAGTCCCCGCGCCCCACATTCACTCCAGTTCCCGCTCCATCATTTACTCCGATGCAAGAACCGTTACCCATCATGGATCAGATTTTCACTATTCATCCCCGTTTTTACAACGAGGCGCGCACGGTCGGCGAGCGTTATCGCATGAGCCAGCCGGTCTTGATGAACCTCTCCGATATGGAAGAGTCAGAGCGCAAGCGCTTGGTTGATTTCGCATCTGGCCTGGTCTTTGGATTACATGGCAGTATTGAGCGAGTTACTTCAAAGGTATTTCTTCTTACCCCGGAGAATGTTCGGGTGAGCACCGAGAATAAGACAGCAGCCGCAGAAGCAAGTTTCTTCAATCAGAGCTGATTTAGCCTCGCGGCGGGTGGAGTAAAACAATGAGTGGTCTGGGAACGGCGATCATCTTTGCACTGCAGATTTTTCTCGTCTCGCTCTTCGCTCGCGTGATCTTGGATTACATCAGAATTTTTTCACCGTCCTGGCGCCCCCGCGGTATTGTGCTGGCAATCGCGGAAGCGGTTTATGCCATAACCGATCCGATCATGCGTGTTGTCCGTCGTTTTATTCCACCGCTACGCATAGGTCCAGTATCGGTTGATATCTCATTTATCCTGATCTTCTTTGTTACTGAAATCTTGATCTCTTTCGCCCGCAGAATTCACTAATTAATTCTTTGTTAGGGCCAGTCCCAACCCAATCTCATTATCTCCACCATCTAGATTTTCATCTTGGGTGATCGAGAGAGCTAAAACCTCATCGGAAATTTGGTTTGTATAACGTGCGATGGCGGAAGCGACATCTGCCCCAGAGTTCCAGCGCACATGAATCCGGTCGCTAATATCAAAGCCTGAATTCTTACGTTGCTCTTGTATGGTGCGAATAACTTCGCGCATCAACCCAGCTTGTAATAGTTCGGGGGTAAGGGTCAGATCAAGGGCCACGCTCTCGCCTGAGTGACTCGCCACTGACCAACCCTCTTTAGGAGTTTCGGTTATGACCAGGTCGGCTTCGGTGAGTTGAGCAATTTTTCCGTCGTAGGAGATGTCGTGACTTCCCGCTTCGCGAAGTGCATGAACAAGCGCTGCAGCATCTGTTTGCCCAATCGCTGCCGCGATCGCCTGTACATCGCCACCAAATCTGGCACCGATTGTTCTGAAATTAGCCTTGATGGAGATGCTCACAAGGCCTTCGCTCTCATCGGAGAGCAGGTCGAGGCGTAAGACATTGAGTTCGTCCTGAATATGTTCGCGGATCTCTGGATCCATCGCTCCCCAACCCGACGCTGCCACGAGAGCGCGCGAGAGAGGTTGGCGGATTTTAAGTTTAGATTCGGCGCGAGCTGCGCGACCGAGTTCGACGAGGCGGCGCGAAAGCGCAACAGATGTTGAAAGTTTGGAGTCAATTACTTCTGGCTGCGATATTGGGAATGAGGAGAGGTGAACTGACTCTGTCGACTCGGGCTGGCCTACGCGGACCAGCGTCTGCCAGACATGCTCGGTAATAAAGGGAACCAATGGTGACATGAGCTGGGTCAGCGTCTTGAGGCAGGTAAAGAGGGTTGCAAGCGCATCGCCATCGCCATCCCAGAAGCGCCGCCGCGACCGGCGAACATACCAATTTGATAAGTCGTCGATAAAGGTTGCGAGTAATCGACCGACCTCTTGAGAATTGAATTCTGCAAAGGAGAGGTCAACTGCAGCGATCAATTGATTGAGTTCCGAAATGATCCACCGGTCCATTGTTACTTCTGAAGCCTTACCGTTCGCGACAAATTCAAAGTTAGCGGCATGGGCATACAAACTAAAGAAGGAGACGGTGTTCCAGTAGGTGAGTAGCGTTTTGCGCACAACATCGGAGAGGGCATCGTGACCTACACGCCTTGCGCTCCAAGGCGAGCCAGCCGCCAACATATACCAACGCACTGCATCTGCGCCGTGTTGATCCATCAATGGGATGGGCTGTAGAACGTTTCCGAGATGCTTGCTCATCTTTCGACCATCTTTATCCAATATGTGGCCAAGGCAGAGTACGGTCTTGTAAGAAGATTCATCAAAGACCAGAGTGCCAATTGTCATGAGCGTATAGAACCAGCCACGAGTCTGATCGATGGCCTCGCAGATAAAGTCGGCGGGATATGCCTGCGCCAAGGCTTCGACCGATCCCTCTTTATGAGGGTAACCCCATTGCGCAAAGGGCATCGCTCCGGAGTCATACCAACAATCGATAACTTCATTGACGCGAGTCATCGTTTGTGAGCACTCTGGGCAGGGGAAGGTGATGTCGTCTACAAAGGGGCGATGCGGATCGGTGGCTCTTACATCCTGGCCAGAGAGCGTTGAAAGTTCTGCCAGTGAACCTATGCAATGCAGATGGTTCTCTGGGCAGCGCCACAGTGGGAGCGGGGTTCCCCAGTAGCGATTTCGCGAGATCGCCCAGTCGATATTGTTTTCCAGCCAGTCGCCATAACGCCCTGTCTTAATGGTTTCCGGGTGCCAGTCTGTCTTAGCGTTTTCGGCGATTAATTTCTCTTTAATGGCGGTGGTTCGGATGTACCAAGAAGGTTGCGCGTAATACATAAGTGGGGTGTGGCAGCGCCAGCAATGGGGATAAGAGTGCTCAAACTGCAGTTGGCGGAAGAGCACGCCGCGGGATTTTAACTCGCGAACGAGGATTTTATCGGCCTCTTTGAAGAAGACCCCTCCCACGAGAGGAACTTCAGATAGAAACTTTCCATCGGGTGCCATTGGATTAACTACTGGAAGCCCGTAGCGACGGCTTACTTGTAAGTCGTCAGCTCCGAATGCGGGAGATTGGTGCACCAATCCGGTTCCATCTTCGATGGTGACGTAATCTGCAAGCACGATGAAGTGCGAATCAGGAATCTCTATAAGATCGAGCGGGCGCTGATAGGTGATGTGCTCTAGCTCGGCTCCAAGGAAGGTTGCGATGACCGTGCGCTCTTCTCCGAGAACATGAGCGAGATTGGTAGCGATGACCAATCTTTCAACCTTCTCGTCCTTGGTGATTTCGCAGACTTGATACTCAACCTTCGGATTGACTGCAATCGCGGTATTTGAAACTAAGGTCCATGGCGTTGTTGTCCAGACTAAGAATGCAGCACCTAAATCCGCGATCGCTCCCGATGTTGCCGGGAAGCGGATGTATACCGATGGATCGGTAACTGTCTCGTAGCCTTGCGCCAATTCGTGATCTGATAAGCCAGTGCCACAGCGCGGGCAGTATGGGGCGACGCGGTGATCTTGTACTAAAAGACCTTTCTGCCAAATTTGTTGTAGCGACCACCAGACGCTCTCGACATATTCGGGGGACATGGTCCAATAGGCCTCATCGAAGTCGACCCAGAAACCCATCCGGCGCGTCATAGAGGTAAATTCATCAACGTGGCGTTGTACCGAGTCGCGACACTTCTCATTGAAAGCGGCGATGCCATACTTTTCAATATCACCCTTGCCCGCAAAACCTAACTCTTTCTCAACGGCAATTTCTACCGGCAGTCCATGGCAATCCCAACCCGCCTTACGAATAACCTGCTTGCCCTTCATCGTTTGATAGCGCGGGAATAAATCTTTAAAGACACGCGCTTCGATATGGTGGGTGCCCGGTGATCCATTTGCGGTGGGAGGTCCCTCGTAGAAAGTCCAACGGGGAGCGCCATCGCGTGCGCTAACGCTCTTGGAGAAGATTTCATTCTTCTCCCAGAAGGCGAGAATCTGATGCTCGGTAGCCGGGAGATCGATCTGGGGCGGAAGGCTATTGAATGGGTGTGAGCCTTGCGCTGCCATCTCTTATCCTCGCTATCGACGCTCTAGGCGGGGGGTTTTGCGGAAAATCCCCCGAAGTGTGGTGAAAGCGCGAGTCTAGCGCGGCGAAGTTGGTAATTCAGCGCTCTTCGCTCTAGCCTTCTCGCTCGCAGGTAACTCACGAAGGTGGCCTCTGGTGGCCACACATATGTGGGCTGACTAGAGATGTGACTATTGATATGACTCCTACGGCAAAGAAGGCTCCTACTAAGAAGGCGATTTCCAAGAGTGGAATCGCTAAGAAGAGCGCGGTTAAAAAGGCCCCACCAGCGAAAAAGCTTGTGGCGAAGAAACTAGTGGCTAAGAAAGCAGTGAAAACCGTGCCCGCAAAGAAAGCCCCTGTCGCAAGCAGCACCAAGAAAGCAGCATCGAGCAAGAGCGCACCCGTTAAGAAGGTGGCAACTCGCTCCCCAAATATCGTAAAACCGACCCTGGCGAAGAGTCCGACCGTAGCAAAGATCCCCGCCAAGAAGGCTCCGGGAAAACCATTTCCTGCGAAATTGCAGAGCACTACGACCGGCGATTCGACAACCATTACCGTTACGCCGCATGAGGTGAATGCTGGTCCGGAAGTTGTGATTGAGGAGCGTCGTTTAGTTATGCCACCCCCACCGCGTCCGGTGAAGAGCGGCAAGCGCAACCATATTCTCAAGCCAATCAAAGGTGCTCCCGCCCCCTTAGTTGTCAACGAGAATGAAAATCCGTGGGCCTCGGCCGAGTTAAAGACCATGCGCTCTGAACTCACCAAGGAATTAATCCGTCTGAAATCCGAGTTGAGCGAAGCCGAGGGCGAGATGCAAGATTTGATATCTGCCGCGGGAGTTGGAGCAGGCGATGATCAGGCCGATGCCGGCACCAAGACCTTTGAACGTGAGCATGAGATGTCACTTGTTTACAATGCGCGCGACATGGTGCTCCAAACTGAACGTGCCGTCGAGCGAATTGATACTAAGACTTATGGTCGCTGCGAAGAGTGTGGAAACGCAATTGGTAAAGCTCGGCTCCAAGTCTTCCCACGTGCCACTCTCTGCATGGCGTGCAAACAGAAAGAGGAACGGCGCTGAGTAATTCAGCACCTCATCGAAGAGCAGTTAAATCCTTACTAGCCGTTGCCATCGCAGTAATTGCGATTGATTATGGTTCAAAAGCGCTGGCCCTGCGCACATTGGGAAGAGATCCGAAGCGAATCCTCGGCTCTTTCCTTCAATTGCAATTGACCACCAACTCGGGGGCGGCCTTTGGCTTCGCCCAGAGCGCCACCATCTTCTTCTCACTCCTTTCATTCTTGGCAATAGCCGGGATTTACCTTTTCGCGAAATCGATCACCGCAGGCTCATGGGGAATAGCTTTAGGGTTTCTTTTAGGCGGAATAAGCGGGAATCTCGTAGACCGCTTCTTTCGTCCGCCCTACTTATTGCATGGCCAGGTCGTCGATTGGATCCGCCTGCCACACTGGCCGATATTTAATCTGGCGGATACCTCTATTGTTATCTCTGCAGTAACCATTGCTATTCTCCTTTTAAACGATGTGAAACCGAGGTCCCGTGATGACGTTCCCTGAACGTGAATTAAAGGTGATCTCGATACCTGAAGGTCTCGATCAAGATCGCGTGGATGCCGCCCTAGCTCGGATGTTGGGACTCTCGCGTTCCGTCGTTGTTTCACTCATTGAGAACGAAGAGATATCCCGAGGCGGAAAGCCAGTTACTAAGTCGGACAAAGTTTCGACTGCGGATGTACTCGAGATATTGATGCCACCTGCCAAGAGCGCGCCGCAATTGACGCCCACACCCGTTGCAGGTCTCGAAGTCGTTTACAACGACGATCACATTATTGTCATTAACAAGCCCGCTGGAGTTGCCGCACATCCCAGCCCCGGCTGGCAGGGGCCAACCGTGATCGGGGCAGTGATTGCCGCCGGCTACAACGTATCGACGAGTGGTGCCGCTGAACGGCAGGGTGTTGTTCACCGCCTCGATGTAGGTACAACCGGCCTGATGGTTATTGCAAAAGATGAGATCGCATACTCATCGCTTAAAGATCAATTTAGAGATCGCACCGTTACAAAGGTTTATCACGCCATGGTTCAAGGTCATATGGATCCATCCCAAGGAACTATTGATGCTCCTATTAATCGCCATCCACGCGAGGATTACCGTTTTGCGGTCGTGGCAGACGGCAAGCCATCCATAACGCATTACACCTCGCTCGAACTCTTTCCCGCGGTCTCACTTCTCGAGATCGAACTCGAAACGGGTCGCACCCACCAGATTCGCGTTCACTTCGCGGCGCTCCACCACCCCCTTGTCGGCGATCTCACATACGGGGCAGATCACACAATCGCCGACCGTTTAAATATCCACCGCCCGTGGCTACACGCTCGTGAACTCAAATTTACCCATCCGGTAGCTGGCGCGAAGATGGCATTTGCCTCCGAGTACCCCTTAGATCTGACACGCTCATTAGCCGAGCTTGAGCAAAACAGCCGTCAGAATTAGCCACAGTAGTAATCTCGCTAACCGTGTCACAGAATTCCAATTTCGTTCATCTCCATGTCCACACCGAATATTCGATGTTGGATGGCGCCGCGCGCGTTGAAGAGCTCGTCAAAGAGGTCGCTCGCCAAGAGATGCCAGCGATCGCGATCACAGATCACGGAAATGTCTTTGGCGCCTTTGAATTTAATAAGCAAGCTCGTAAAGCCGGCGTAAAACCGATTATCGGAATTGAAGCATATGTTGCCCCAGAGAGCCGCTTTGAAAAAAAGCGCGTGAAGTGGGCGGACGGTGGCGAAGATGATGTCTCGGGTGGCGGTGCTTATACGCACATGACCCTACTCGCTGAAAATAACGTGGGACTTTCAAATCTCTTTAAATTATCCTCGCTCGCCTCACTTGAAGGCTTCTATTACAAGCCTCGAATGGATCGCGAGCTACTCGCACAATATGCGACGGGAATTATCGGAACCACTGGATGCCCCGGCGGCGAGATTCAGACTCGATTGCGTATGGGCGCCTACAAAGAGGCGATGAAGGCGGCTAGTGACCTCCGCGATATCTTCGGCCCCGAAAACTTCTTTCTAGAATTAATGGATCACGGGATTGACGTTGAGAAGCGAGTGAAGGCCGATCTTCTCAAGCTCGGCAAGGAGTTGGGACTTCCACTCTTGGCTACCAATGATCTGCACTACACAAAGAATGAAGATTCGGTTGCCCACGAGGCTTTACTCTGCGTGCAATCAGGATCCACGATGGCCGATCCCAAGCGGTTTAAATTCGATAACGATCAGTTCTATCTGAAGAGCGCCGCAGAGATGCGCGATCTATTTAGTGAATATCCCGAGAGCTGCGATAACACATTATTGATTGCAGAGCGGTGCAACGTAACTTTGCGCGAAGGTGAAAATTTGCTACCCCAATTCGAGGTTCCTGCGGGTGAGAGCGAAGATTCTTGGCTGACAAAATTGTCCAACCTTGGACTTGCCGATCGCATGAACGGTGACGTGACCCCTGCCTACCAGGAGCGTTTGGATTATGAACTCAGCGTGATGATCAAGATGGGGTTTCCGGGTTACTTCCTAGTGGTTTCAGATCTCTGCGCTCACGCCCGCGAGGTGGGAATTCGCGTAGGGCCAGGCCGCGGATCGGCTGCTGGCTCGCTCGTCTCTTACGCACTAGGAATCACAGCTCTCGATCCGATCAAGCACGGATTACTCTTCGAGCGTTTCCTCAATCCCGAGCGCATCTCCATGCCCGATATTGATCTGGACTTCGACGAGCGTCGTCGCTCCGAGATGATTGCTTACGCCACTAATAAGTATGGTGAAGATCGAGTCGCCCAGATCATCACATACAGCAATATCAAATCAAAGCAGGCTCTCAAAGACGCCACCCGCGTTCTCGGCTACCCCTATGCCATTGGCGACAAAATAACCAAAGCGCTCCCACCTACGATCATGGGCAAGGACATTACGCTCTCCGGAATCTTTGATCCTAAGAATGATCGCTACGGCGAGGCGGGAGAATTCCGCACAGTCTACGAAACTGATAGTGATGCTAAGCGTATTGTGGATACTGCGCGCGGATTAGAAGGATTGAAGCGCCAATGGGGAGTACATGCTGCGGGAGTAATCCTCAGTAAGGAGCCACTGCTTGAGGTGATTCCGATTCATCGCCGCGAAGCCGATGGCGCAATCATCACCCAATTCGATATGGGCGCTTGTGAAGCAACGGGGCTACTCAAGATGGATTTCCTTGGTCTGCGAAATTTATCTGTCCTCGATGATTGCCTTATTAATATTAAGAAGAACAAGGGCGTGGAGGTAGATCTCTCACTTCTCACTTTGGATGACCCCAAGACTTTCGATCTCCTGGGTAAGGGGGAGACTCTCGGAGTATTCCAACTTGATGGTGGACCGATGCGAGCGCTTCTGCGCCAGATGGCACCGGATTCCTTTGAAGATATCTCAGCTGTGATCGCGCTCTATCGCCCGGGGCCGATGGGAGTAAATGCACATACAGATTATGCCGATCGTAAGAATCGTCGCAAGCCCGTGGAACCGATCCACGAAGAGCTGTCAGAACCACTTGCTGAGATTTTGGGAGATACCTACGGCTTGATCGTTTACCAAGAGCAGGTCATGGCTATTGCACAGAAGGTGGCAGGTTTTTCACTAGGACGCGCAGATCTTCTGCGCAAAGCTATGGGCAAGAAGAACAAAGAGATCCTTGATAAAGAGTATGTGAATTTTGAAGCGGGCATGGTCGCTGGAGGCTTCGGAAAAAACGCTATAAAAAAACTTTGGGATACCTTGATTCCATTCTCGGATTACGCATTTAATAGAGCGCACTCTGCTGGGTATGGCCTCGTCTCATACTGGACTGCGTACTTGAAGGCGAACTTCCCTACGGAATATATGGCAGCGCTATTAACCAGCGTGCGGGATGACAAGGACAAGAGCGCGCTCTATCTCAACGAATGTCGCCGCATGGGTATTAAGGTTCTGCCGCCCGATGTCAATGAATCGGCATCTGATTACACCCCACTCGGCGCAGATATCCGTTTTGGCCTAACCGCAATTCGCAATGTCGGAGAGAACGTAGTCGCGTCGATCGTCACAAACCGTGCGAGCAAAGGTCGATACCTCTCCTTCGGCGATTTCTTGTCGAAGGTGGATCAACAGGTTTGCAACAAGAAGACCATCGAATCTCTCATTAAGGCTGGTGCTTTTGATTCGCTTGATGCAACACGGCGTGGATTGATGATGGTCTATTTGGAAGCGATCGATTCAGTGAGCGAAGCAAAGCGAGCAGAAGCGATCGGCCAATTTGATCTCTTTGGAAGCAGTGATGGCGCAGCGTCTACCAGCGTGAGCGATGTTGAACTCGATATTCCAAAAGATGAATGGGATAAGAATCTTCTCTTGAGTTACGAGCGAGAGATGCTCGGACTCTATGTATCAGATCATCCGCTCTTGGGTATCGAGCATGTCCTGCGCGCGGCGGTCGACATGCCGCTCTCGCAGATTGCTGAAGATTCCGTCGGACATGAACAGATCGTCACCATTGGCGGATTGATTACCCAAGTGCAGCGCAAAGTTTCCAAGCAGGGAAACTCGTGGGCGATCGTCTCCATTGAGGATTTAGAGGGTGCGGTTGATGTCCTCTTCTTTGCGGCGACATATCAAACCCACGCTATGAATTTAATGGAAGATCGGGTGATCGTTGTGCGCGGTCGAATCGATAAGCGCGAAGAGGCGCCGCGGATTACTGCGCTCGATATGACGATTCCCGATGTCACTGGCGCTCCCACGGGACCGCTTGTGATTACCATCGACGCTACTCGAGTGACTGCCCCGCTCGTGGATCGGATGAAGGAGATATTGCGCTCTCATCCTGGACCGCGCGAGGTTCACCTAAAACTCGATGATGGTAGCAAGGGCCTAGTCATGAAGATTGATGATGAACTACGAGTGACCGCTTCTCCAAGTTTGAGCGCTGATCTGAAATCGGTGCTCGGGCCGGACTGCCTAGTCTCCTGACCCGGTGTGACCGCGCAATATTGGGTCACGGAGTCGCTCGCCACGCTTTAGAATATGGGAGTGAATCCCGGTATCGCCATCCCAGTAATCGACCTACGCGGGAAGACGCTATCTAAAGCGCAGTACAAGATGGCAATACCTCGCGCCAACCTCGATGTTGCGCATGCTATGGCGGCGGTGGAACCAATTTTGGCGCGTGTGAAAAATGGGGATGAGACGACCCTTAAAGAATTAGCCTTGGAGTTCGACGGGATTTCCCCTACTCACGTGCGTGTACCGCGAAGCGCGATCGATCAAGCGTTGGCAGATTTAGATCCATCTGTAAAGAGTGCGCTAGAGATCTCCATTGGGCGCATCCGACTCGTTCATGAAGCACAAGCCCGAAAATCTACGCGAACAGATGTTGTCCTCGGCGCTAGCATCACCCAAAAGTGGATTCCAGTAGATCGCGTTGGGCTTTACGTACCCGGTGGAAACGCCGTGTATCCCAGCTCGGTTTTGATGAATGTTATCCCGGCCCAGATAGCACGAGTTCCCAGCATTGCAGTGGCATCACCACCTCAGCGGGAGTTCGATGGTCTTCCGCATCCCACCATTCTCGCTGCCTGCGCGCTCCTTGGCATCTACGAGGTTTATGCAGTGGGAGGTGCGCAAGCAATTGCAATGTTCGCCTACGGAGTAGAAGGACTCTGCGAACCGGTCGACCTGGTCACCGGCCCCGGAAATGTTTATGTGGCGGCCGCAAAGCGTGCGCTACGTGGATTGATCGCTATCGATTCTGAAGCGGGTCCCACTGAAATTGGAATTTTGGCAGATGAGAGAGCGATCGCCGGTGAGGTAGCCGCTGATTTGATCAGCCAGGCTGAGCACGATGTCAACGCTGCTGCAGTTCTGGTAACTACTTCAACCGCTCTTGCCGATCAGGTAAGAAACGAACTTGATATCCGCGTGGCACGCACGCGCCACTCCGATCGAATCCGCGCTGCTCTTACCGGAGTGCAATCGGCAATCGTCTTGGTTGATTCTATGAAGCAGGGTATTGATGTCATGAACGGGTATGCCGCCGAGCACTTGGAGATTCATGCACATGAAGCACAAGCTATTGCATCGGAGATTCGCAATGCGGGTGCGGTTTTCGTTGGAAGATTTGCTCCGGTTTCGCTCGGAGATTATTCGGCAGGATCAAACCATGTTCTCCCTACGGGTGGCTGTGCTTGTCACTCCAGCGGGCTCTCGGTGCAGACCTTTCTGAAGGGCGTCAACTTTATTGAGTATGACGAGAGCTCGTTTATAGATATTGCCGCAACGGTAATTACGCTCGCGAACGCAGAAGATTTGCCGGCCCACGGTGAAGCGATGAGCGCCAGATTTGAGGAGAAGAGCTAATGGTTCAATCACAATGGCCGTATTGGTTGCCGCTCCGTAGCGACCTGCGCAATATCTCGCCGTATGGGGCTCCACAACTCGAGGGCGTCGTTGCGCTCAACACCAATGAGAACCCATTCCCGCTTCCCTCTGAAGTTGTGGAAGCAATGTCCACTAAGTTCGTTGAGGTTATTGCAAATCTCAATCGCTATCCAGATCGCGATGCGCATGCCCTACGCCAAAAGTTGGCTCATTACATTACGCAGAGTGCTGGCGTTGACTTAAGCGAAGAGAATATCTGGGCTGCAAATGGTTCTAATGAAATTTTGCAGACTCTTTTCTTGGCTTGCGGGGGAGCGGATCACCTTGCGCTGGGGTTCACGCCGTCCTACTCCGTCCATCCGCTGATCGCCCAAATTACAAAGACCCCTTGGTTTGCGGGAAGTAGAGATGCAGACTTTGGAATCGACATTACCAAGGCGAAGAAATTGATCCGGGAGAAATCCCCGCACTTAGTCTTTGTTGCAACTCCCAACAATCCATCTGGTACTTCAACTTCGATAGCAGATCTCAAGGAACTTGCCGAGGCAACTGGTTCTGTGGGCGGCCTATTTATCGTTGATGAGGCTTACGCCGAATTCTCTGATGAACCATCCGCGGTCACGCTCCTGGCTGATTTCCCCCATGTTGTGGTTGTTCGGACGATGAGCAAGGCCTTCGCCTTCGCTGGAGCGCGTACCGGGTATCTCGTTGCAAAACCCGCTGTTGTTCATGCCGCCCTCATCACGCGCTTGCCCTATCACCTCAGCTCCTTGACTCAAGCAGCTGCTGAGACCGCCCTGGAATTCGCCCCAGTAATGCAATCGGAGATCGAATTATTGATTTCAGAGCGCGAGCGCGTAGCTAGTGCGATTACCGAGGTGGGGTATCGCGTCCTGCCAAGCTCCGCCAACTTTCTCCTCTTCAGCGGATTTAGCGGCGAGGCAACTGCTCTCTGGCAGGCCTTCCTCGATCGTGGAATTTTGATTCGGGATATTGGACTGCGTGGGTTCTTGCGCGTAACGATAGGAACTCCTGCAGAAAATGAGCAATTCATCGCGGCGCTCCGCGAAATTACGGAATAATTCCCCCTCTACCAAAGGAAGAGCCTCATGACCGCACCGCGCATCGCGACCGTTAAACGCCAGACCAAAGAGTCTGATGTCTTTGTGCAATTGAATCTCGATGGTTCTGGAATTATCGATATTCAAACTGGAGTTCCATTCTTCGAACATATGTTGTCGCAGTTGGGTAAGCACGCGGGTTTTGATCTCACTGTGCAGACGACCGGTGATGTGGATGTCGATTCGCATCACACCGTGGAAGATACCTCGCTCGCTTTCGGCCAGGCGTTGCGCGAAGCGCTGGGAGATAAAGCAGGCATTCGCCGCTTCGGTGATGCAATGGTTCCACTCGATGAGGTTCTCGTGCAGGCAGCGGTCGATCTTTCGGGGCGCCCCTATCTCGTCCATCGCCAACCCGAGATCGTCGAGTTGATAGGCACTTTTGATACCACGCTAGGTCGTCATATTTGGGAGTCGATCGTCGCAGAGGCGCGAATTGCATTGCATATTCGAGTTCTCGAAGGGCGTAATGCCCACCACGTCTTTGAAGCGCAATTTAAGGCTGTTGCCCGCGCCTTGCGCGATGCTGTTGCCATCGACGGTCGAACGACAGGCATTCCGTCGACAAAGGGCTCTCTTTGATCGCAATTCTCGATTACGGTTCCGGAAATCTGCGATCGGCGCAACGGGCCTTTGCTTTGACGGGCCATGAAACGATGGTCACCTCGGATCCCGATCTCTGCCTTGCAAGTGATGGTCTGATAGTCCCCGGGGTCGGTGCCTATGGCGCTTGTATGGAGCAACTGATTGCAGCAGGCGGTCGTGAAATTATTGCGGCGCGTATTGCGAGTGAAAAACCGATCATGGGAATTTGTGTAGGTGCGCAGATTCTCTTCAGTGCAGGAACTGAAAAAGGTGGACACGTCGGACTGGGAGTCTTTGCCGGAGAAGTGAGTCTGATCAATGCACCGATCTTGCCGCATATCGGTTGGAACAATGTCCACTCCGAGCCCTCTTCCATACTCTTCCAAGGATTGCAGGACGAATCCTTTTACTTCGTGCACTCTTTTGCCGCGAAGAACGCTGTTGCAGATGCAACAAATAGTTGGTGCACGTATGGTGAAGATTTCCTCTCCGCGGTAGAACGCGGACCAGTGAGCGCAGTGCAATTTCATCCAGAGAAGAGCGGCGCAGTAGGAGCACGACTTATTTCTAATTGGGCGGGAACCTTATGAGCAAGATCTTGGAATTGCTTCCAGCCATCGATGTAAAAGATGGTTTGGCTGTGCGGTTGGTACAGGGCGAATTATCTGCAACGAGCAAGTATGGGCAGCCATTCGAAGTGGCCGCAGAATTTGTGGCAGCGGGGGCGGAGTGGATCCACTTGGTTGACCTAGACGCGGCCTTTGGAACTGGAAGCAATGCGGCGCTGCTGGAAAGTGTGATCAAGAGCGTAGATCTCAAGGTTGAGCTCTCCGGCGGAATTAGAGATGACGAATCGCTGCGCCGCGCGCTGGCGACCGGTTGCACACGAGTCAACCTCGGAACTGCTGCCTTGGAGAATCCCGATTGGACCGCAAAAGTTATTGCTGAATTTGGTGATCGCATCGCAGTTGGCCTCGATGTTCGCGGGCATACTCTCGCCGCTCGGGGATGGACCCAAGAAGGTGGAGATCTCTTCGAAACCCTGGAGCGATTAGAACGCGACGGATGTTCGCGTTATATCGTGACCGATGTCGCCAAAGATGGAACCCTGAAGGGCCCAAACCTTGAGCTCCTTCGAGAAGTCTGTGCAGCGACCAAGAAACCCATTGTTGCGAGCGGGGGAGTTTCAAGTTTGGACGACCTCGTGGCAATACGCGCACTTACCTCCATCGGCGTCGAAGGAGCGATTGTAGGTAAGGCGCTTTATGCCGGTGCCTTCACCTTGCCCCAAGCTCTCGAGGTAGCAAGTCGATGACCTTATCGAAGCGGATCATCCCCTGCCTTGATGTAGCCGCCGGACGTGTTGTTAAAGGAGTTAATTTTAAGAATCTTGTTGATGCTGGTGACCCCGTCGAGTTGGCAAAGATATATGGCGATGCCGGCGCAGATGAACTCACCTTTTTAGATATCTCCGCATCTGTGGAGGATCGTTCGACGACGCTTGAAATGGTCTCGCGTACCGCCGAACAAGTATTCATTCCACTAACAGTAGGTGGCGGGATTCGCGAGGTTGCGGATGTTGACCGCCTATTGCGCGCAGGTGCCGATAAGGTCGGAGTCAATACTGCAGCTATAGCGCGCCCGCAACTCATCAACGAGATCGCCGATCGATTCGGAAATCAGGTCTTGGTTCTCTCGGTAGATGCTCGTCGCGGTGCAACCGAATCGGGTTTCGAAGTAACAACTCATGGAGGCCGCACTGGTACTGGGATCGATGCCTTCACCTGGATCGCCGATGCGACTGCCCGAGGGATTGGCGAAATTCTGCTCAACTCCATGGATGCTGACGGCACTCGGGCTGGTTATGACGTCGAGATGATTCGCCAGGTACGCGAGATAACTCATGTCCCGCTCATCGCAAGTGGCGGTGCCGGGAAATTAGCAGATTTTTCCGAGGCCTTAGATGCTGGCGCCGATGCCCTGCTGGCCGCGAGCGTCTTTCACTTTCAGACCTTCACGATCGGTGAGGTGAAGGCGGATCTCGCCCGTCATGGATATTCGGTACGCCTTTAGTAAGGCGTAAGGCAGAATAGGCGCGTGGATATCCCAATAGAGATCGCAGCGCACTTCAAAGAGGGAACGTTGATTGCCGCGATCGCCCAAGATGTCACAAATGGCGAAGTACTCATGATGGCTTGGATGAATGAGGAAGCTCTTCGTCAAACCTTTGATTCTGGTCGCGTCACTTATTGGAGTCGAAGTCGAAATCAACTCTGGACCAAGGGCGAGAGCTCGGGCCACACTCAACAATTGATCGGCGCTAGCTATGACTGTGATGGAGATGCCTTGTTGCTTCAGGTCGAGCAAACCGGCGCCGCCTGTCACACGGGCGAACGAAGTTGTTTCTTCCGCGCATTAGAGGTCGAAGCATGAGCCTGCGATCGATGACCCTCGAGGAGTTTCGCGCCTATGCCGCAGAGTTCAACGTTATCCCGGTTTCACGTCGCTACTTAGCCGATAGCCAGACTCCACTTTCGCTCTATAAAAAATTGGCGCAGGATCACGCCGGAACTTTTCTGCTGGAATCTGCGGAGCATGGTGGCGTCTGGTCTCGCTATTCCTTTATCGGAATTAAGAGCGTCGCGACTTTAACTGAGCAGGATGGCAAGGCCACCTGGATTGGGAGTGCGCCTGCAGGCGCCCCTACCGGTATTGATCCACTCGAGGCGCTCAAGATCACGGCGCAACATCTGCGCTCGCCTCATATTCAGCACCTTCCGCCTTTGACGGGCGGGTTGGTCGGCTATGCCAGTTACGAGATCGTGCGACGCCTGGAGCGGTTGCCCTCCTTGGCGGACGATGACCTGCACATCCCCGAAATCGCATTCATGTTGACCTCTGATCTCGCCGTCTTCGATCACTTTGATGGAACCCTCACATTGATTGCAAACGCAATCAATTGGGATGGAAGTTCTGAGCGCGTCGACGAGGCTTACCAGGATGCTATTGCGCGCTTGGATGCACTTGAGCTACAACTTCAAGCTCCACATGACGGAGGAGTCAGCCACCCTCTTATTGCGAAGAAACCCACGTATCACCGTGACATGAGCTCTGGAGATTACCAAGCAAAGGTTGAAATTCTTAAGGAAGAGATCCGCGCCGGCGAGGCCTTCCAGGTAGTTCTCTCGCAACGCTTCGTGATGGATGCCACCGCTGATGCCTTTGAGATTTATCGCGCCTTGCGCGCATCAAATCCCAGCCCGTACATGTACCTCTTCCGCTTCGCCGACGGACTATCTGTAGTTGGTTCCAGTCCCGAGGCGCTGGTAAAGATCCACGGAAGTGATGTGATGATCCATCCGATCGCGGGAACTCGACCTCGATCCATCGATCCCGAAGTTGATCTCCGCTACGGCGTAGAGCTCTTGGCGGATCCCAAAGAGCGAGCCGAGCATCTGATGTTGGTTGATTTGGGGCGCAATGATTTAGGAAGAGTATGTAAACCTGGCAGCGTTGAAGTTGTGGAATTTATGCAGGTCGAACGCTTCTCGCATGTCATGCATATTGTCTCAACAGTTACTGGACAACTAGCCGAAGATTCCAGTGCCGTTGAAGCGCTACTTGCAGTCTTTCCGGCAGGCACCCTCTCTGGCGCTCCGAAGCCCAGAGCGATGGAGATTATTGAAGAGAACGAACCGACTCGGCGCGGTATCTATGCTGGAACTATCGGATACCTGGACTTCCGCGGAAATATTGATACCTGTATTGCAATTCGCACCGCTGTGCTGAAGGACGGCAAAGCATATGTACAGGCGGGAGCTGGAATTGTTGCCGACTCAGTTCCATTGACCGAAGATCAAGAGTGTGAAAATAAGGCGGCGGCCGTTCTCGGCGCAATTGCGACCGCTAACGAAATGCGATCGCTTTAAATGCTTATTGTTAAATTGGTAATACTTGCGGGCCTGCTCGTCCTCTTTATTTATTTCGCTATCCGCCTTACTCGGCGCGGACTCTCCAAGCGTTATGAACCACGCGCAACAACTCCCTGGAACTCTCTCAACGAGGGGGAGGACCCATCGGTATGAGTACAGTCCTAGATTCGATCGTTGCTGGGGTGTTGGAAGATCTGAAGGCGCGTGAAATCCCGCTGATGCAACTGCGCGAACAAGTGGCAAACGCTCCTGTAGTTCGCAACGCCTTTGACGCACTGGCCAAACCTGGAATGCAGATCATTGCAGAGGTGAAGCGGTCTTCACCTAGCAAAGGCGCTCTAGCATCGATTGGTGATCCTGCGGAACTCGCTGCGAAGTACGAATCGGCGGGCGCCGCTGTCATTAGTGTTCTGACTGAGGGTCGTCGATTTGGCGGAAGTTCTACCGACCTTGTTGCAGTTCGCAGCGCGATCACTATCCCGGTGTTGCGCAAGGATTTCATCGTTACGGAGTATCAAGTGCTTGAAACTCGTGCCCTCGGTGCCGATCTCTTGCTCTTGATTGTGGCTGCGCTCGACGATAGCCAATTGCGAGATTTTCAAGCCCTGGCCTACGAGTTGGGATTGAGCGTTCTGGTCGAAGTTCATGACGAGGCCGAACTGGATCGGGCGCTGGCCATGAATGCCAAAATCATCGGAGTAAATGCCAGAAACTTGAAGACGCTAGAAATTCATGATGATGCATTCACTCGGTTGCTGCCACTGATTCCTAGCGATCGAATGAGGGTTGCCGAATCTGGGATTTCTACCCGCCAACAAGTAGAGGCGGCGGAAGCAGCCGGTGCAAAAGCGATATTGGTCGGTGAAACCTTGGTGCGCGCAGGTGACCCAGCCCTCGCAATTTCAGTCCTCCTCGGTAGATAGCCTGCTGGTACCGTTCGCAGATGAGCGTTGCTGTTGATTCCAACATTATTGGCCACTTTGGACCTTATGGCGGACGGTTTGTTCCAGAAGCTCTGATCGGTGCTCTCGATGAATTGGCGCTCGCCCATGAAGTGGCGCTCAAGGATCCAGTATTTCAGGCTGAGTTAGCCGAATTGCACCGAACCTATACCGGTCGCCCCAGCATCATCACTGAAGTCAAGCGCTTTGCAGAACATGCAGGGGGAGCTCGCATCCTGCTTAAGCGCGAAGATTTGAACCATACCGGAAGCCACAAGATCAACAACGTTTTAGGTCAGGCTTTGCTAACAAAGCGGATGGGCAAGAAGCGGATTATCGCTGAAACCGGTGCCGGTCAACATGGTGTTGCCGCGGCGACTGCTGCAGCGTTGATGGGTTTGGATTGCGTTGTTTATATGGGCGAAGAAGATACAAAGCGCCAGTCACTCAATGTGGCGCGTATGAAATTACTCGGGGCCGAAGTAATCCCCGTAACCCAGGGAAGTAAGACGCTTAAGGATGCGATTAACGAGGCGATGCGCGATTGGGTCACCAATGTTGAAACAACACATTATTTGCTAGGTACGGTCGCTGGACCTCATCCCTTTCCAACGATGGTTCGCGACTTTCATCGCGTCATTGGAGTAGAGGCGCGCGAACAGTGCCTGGAGTTAATGGGACGTCTGCCCGATGTCATTCTCGCTTGTGTTGGGGGCGGTTCCAATGCGATTGGAATCTTTCACCCCTTCTTGGAGGACACCAGCGTCAGACTTGTGGGACTTGAAGCGGGCGGATCCGGAATTGAATCTGGGCTGCACGCTGCAACGATCAGCGGTGGTTCTCCAGGAGTCCTCCATGGAACTCGCTCCTATGTGTTGCAAGATGAGAATGGCCAGACAGTGGAGTCTCACTCCATCTCCGCCGGGTTAGATTATCCCGGAGTCGGTCCGGAGCATGCTTACCTGAACGATATTGGTAGAGCGGAATATCGCCCGATTACAGATGCGCAAGCGATGGAAGCATTTGCCCTGCTCTGTAAGACTGAAGGAATCATCCCTGCGATTGAGAGCGCTCATGCGCTCGCCGGTGCGATGCAAATTGGTAAAGAACTTGGATCGGAAGCAGTACTTCTCGTGAATCTCTCGGGGCGTGGCGATAAAGATGTGCAAACTGCCGCCGATTACTTTGGAATTCCACTGTAATGAGTACTCCTCTCGACGAACTCTTTGTAAGAACGCGTTCTGAAAATCGGGCAGCTTTGATTGGCTACCTACCTGCCGGATTTCCGTCGCAGCAAGGTTGCATTGATGCCCTGACTGCTATGGTCGAGGGTGGAGTGGATGCTGTTGAAATCGGCTATCCCTATAGCGATCCCGTTATGGATGGGCCCGTGATACAGGCGGCAGCGGATACCTCGCTGCGCAACGGAACTGGCGCAGCAGAAGTGATGACGACGCTGGCTGCCATTGCAAAGATTGCACCCACAGTTGTTATGACCTACTGGAACCCAATTGAGAGATATGGCGTCGATAAATTTCTTGCAGATATCAAGGGCAATGGGGGATCGGGGGTCATTACTCCTGATCTGACTATCGAGGAGTCCGAGCCTTGGATCGCAGCATCACAAAGTCATGAAACCAACCGAATTTATGTTGTTGCTCCAAGTACTTTGGAAGAACGCTTGAAGCGGGTAACGGCCGCCACCTCAGGATTTGTATACGCCGCATCTTTAATGGGAGTCACAGGTACTCGCTCAACGGTTTCAAGCAGCGCTCAAGGACTCGTATCTCGACTTCGCGCAGTTACCGATCTTCCGATTGCGGTTGGTTTAGGAGTTTCCACTCCCGAACAGGCCCGCGAAGTCGCGCAATATGCCGACGGAGTGATTGTCGGATCAGCATTTATTCGCTTGCTCCAAGATTCCCCAACTCTCGAAGAGGGAGTGGCAAAGGTGCGCTCGTTGGCGAAGGAATTATCGAAAGGATTACAGCGTTCCTGAGAAAGTTCTGCAGCCAACGCCAAGATAATTACAGGTAATATAAGGTCTTGAAAAGTATATTTGACATCTAAAAGGCAATTTCACGATATGAGGAGAAGAGCAGATGGTCGATAAGAAGGCAAATAAGAAAAATACCTCCGACAAAAAGGGAGACAAAACCACCCGCTACCTCGTTATCGGAATGGTTGCCTTCATTGTTCTCGCTGGAGTCGGTGCTTCCCTCGCCAAGAATCATGCAAACTCTCATGTTGCGCTTCCTTCGACAGTTTCAAAAGCAAATGGGTACGGAATCACATTTAATCCCACGGCGAAGGTGAAAGTTGATATTTACGAAGATTTCCGTTGTCCGAATTGCCGCAACTTTGAAGCTGTCAACAATTCATATGTCAATGGATTGGTACGTGCCGGGAAGATCCAAGCCGTCTATCATCCCATGCACTTCATTGCTACTGATTCGCAATTGACCGCAGCAGCGGTCGCTTGCGCTGCCGATCAAGGCAAGTTCCTGGAGATGCATACGGCTTTGTATGTAAATCAACCAACCTCAGCACAGATGGCGGAAAATTCTCCGTATTGGAGCAATGCACAATTGATACTGCTCGGTCATTCCGTTGGGATTACTTCTAAAACGTACGACACCTGCATTACTGGCGGTAAGTACTTGAACTGGACCGACAACATCAATACTGATGCCGCATCCAAAAATATTAATGCGACTCCTACGATCATCGTTGATGGGAAGACTTTGCCGCTCGCAACAGCTTATGATGCAAAGAAATTTACCAAGGTACTCACTGACCTTGGTGTTAAGTAGTCACATCCTTGTTTGAACGATTCATCCCAACTCCGTCGAACTCTTCGATTGAGTTGGGTCCGATAACGCTCCACTATTACGCGCTCTGCATTTTGCTTGGAATAATCGTTGCCCTCGCTATCGGTGCTGCGCGGTGGAGAAAATCTGGGGGTATAACGAGCGAACTCTACGACCTCGCAATCTATGTGATTCCAGCGGGAATTATTGGAGGACGTCTTTACCACGTGCTAACCACCCCAGAACTCTATTTCGGTTCGCAGGGTCATCTTGGTGACGCTTTTAAGATCTGGGAGGGCGGGATGGGAATTTGGGGAGCAGTCGCTCTCGGAGTTCTCGTTGCCTATATATATTTTCAACGGAGAGCTCGCACAATTACCTTTGCCTTAGCGGTCGACGCGCTTGCGCCGGGAATTTTAGTCGCGCAGGCGATTGGGCGTTGGGGAAATTGGTTCAACCACGAACTCTTCGGTGCGCCTTGCAACCTCCCCTGGGCTTTAAGAATTCCGCTACAAGATCGTCCCTCGGGTTATGAGAGGTTCGCGACCTTTCAACCCACCTTTCTCTATGAGTCGCTTTGGTGCCTCTTCTGCGCTGGAGTCATTCTCTTCGCGCCAGGCATTCGAAAGTTGCGCCCAGGAAATACATTTCTCCTATATATCTTCCTTTACTGCTTAGGTAGAAGTTGGATAGAAGCTTTCCGCATTGATCGTGCCCATCTAATCTGGGGAGTTCGCCTCAATGTGTGGGTAGCACTCATTTTCGGGTTTATTTCAATTCTGTTCATCTATAAGCGTGAGCGGAGCGACACTATTGACCGCGGTGGATTAGGTACTATTCGCGCATGAGTCTAGAAGCTGTCTATAAACGAAACGAACATCATCGCGGTAGTAAATCTGGATGGCTGCGTGCCGCCGTTCTTGGTGCGAATGATGGGCTGGTTTCGAATGCATCGCTCTTAATCGGTGTTGCCGCTGCGGGACGAAGTAGTTTTTTAGCGGTTGCTGGCATCGCAGGAATTGCAGCAGGTGCGATGGCAATGGCGGTGGGGGAGTACATCTCCGTCAAGTCTCAAGCAGATATTGAAAACTCCGATCGAGAGATGGAGAAAGAGCACCTTGAGGCCGATCCCGCAGGGGAGCTAGAAGAGCTAACGCAGATTTATCAAGAGCGCGGTTTGCCACGTGAACTTGCGGAACAGGTGGCTACGACTTTGACGGAGAAGGGTGCTCTTGAAGCGCACCTTCGAGATGAATTGGGCCAGCATGAATCAAATATGGCGCGGCCACTGGCAGCCTCGCTAGCATCGATGATCAGTTTTGCCTTGGGAGCTACCATCCCACTCATTGGAGCGCTCATTGGTGGAACTAGCACCAAGGTCACGCTCATAATCCTCTTCACCTTAGGTGGGCTCTTGTCCACCGGGGTGGTCTCCTCGCGACTTACTGGGGCGCCTGTCATCCGTGCCTCGCTCCGCGTTCTTATTGGAGGCAGCCTTGGTATGGCGATCACCGCCGGAATCGGTGCCCTCGCGCACATTTAAGTGCAGGCGCGGCGCCACTGAAGAAGGTGGTGCCAACTTTCGCTGGTAGTTGATAGTCTTTCCCTTCGCTCGGCTTGCGCTGAGCGGTATTCGTTGGGCCATTGTCGTCCCGACCGTTCTTTAGGAGCGTTCGTGACCCTCTTCTCTGCCTTGCCATCTGCACAGGGGCTGTACAACCCTGCGGACGAACACGACGCATGCGGTGTCGCGATGATTGCAACCTTAAAGAAAGAGCCAACGCACGAGATTGTCTCCCAAGCGCTCACGGCACTTCGCAATATGGAGCACCGTGGTGCATCGGGCGCAGAACCAGATAGCGGTGATGGGGCTGGCATACTGATTCGAATTCCGGATGAGTTTTATCGCAGCGTGGTTGAATTTTCACTTCCGCCAGTCGGTTCATATGCTACCGGCATCGCATTTATCGATAAAGATTTTGATGATCTTCCAGGCATTGTAAAGATCGCTGATGAGGAGAATCTTTCAATCCTCGGATGGCGTGAACTCCCCACTAATGATTCATCGCTGGGAACAACCGCTCTCTCTGTTATGCCACGTTTTGTACAACTCTTTATTGCAGGTAAAGGCAATGAGAGCGATCTGGAGCTCGATCGCCTGGCCTTCTGTTTCCGCAAGCGGGTTGAACATGCACTGCCTATCTATTTTCCCTCTCTCTCGGCTCGCACCATTGTGTACAAGGGAATGCTGACAACTGGCCAATTAGAAGAGTTCTTCCCCGACCTCTCCGATGAACTCGTAAAATCTCCCTTGGCTTTAGTGCACTCTCGATTCTCCACTAACACTTTTCCGTCGTGGCCGCTGGCTCACCCGTACCGCTATATCGCGCACAACGGTGAGATCAATACCGTTCGCGGCAACCGAAATTGGATGCGCGCCCGTGAAGCTCTCTTAGCAAGTCCACTCATTCCTGGCGAAATCTCTCGCTTATTCCCCATCGTAAATAACTCGGGGAGCGATTCTGCTTCTTTTGATGAGGTACTCGAACTTCTCTATCTCACTGGCCGTTCACTTCCTCACTCAATTTTGATGATGATTCCTGAGGCCTGGGAGAACAGCACCACGATGCCGCAGGAACTCCGCGATTTCTACGCCTTCCATGCTTCGCTGATGGAGCCATGGGATGGGCCGGCGTGTGTGACCTTTACCGATGGTTCTCAAGTAGGGGCCGTTCTCGACCGCAATGGCTTGCGTCCTTCGCGCTTCTGGGTCACCGACGATGGATTGGTAATTCTCGCCTCTGAAGTCGGAGTGCTCGAAATTGATCCAGCGAAGGTTGTTCGCAAGGGTCGACTACAACCCGGTCGCATGTTCCTAGTTGATATTGCCGAGGGCCGGATTATCGAGGATGGCGAGATCAAGGGTTCACTTGCGGCATCGAAGCCTTACGGAGAATGGCTCGCTGAAGGAGTTGTGCGCCTAGCAGATCTGCCATCGCGCGAACACATTATTTATCCGCACTCATCTGTTTTACGGCGCCAGCGCGCCTTCGGTTACACCGAAGAGGAGTTGCGCATCATCATCGCGCCGATGGCCAAGAATGGGGCCGAGCCCCTGGGATCAATGGGAACAGACTCTCCCATTGCTGCGCTCTCCGAGAAGCCCCGACTGCTCTTCGATTACTTCGCGCAACTCTTTGCTCAAGTTACTAACCCACCGCTGGATGCTATTCGCGAAGAGATGGTCACCAGCCTTGGTCAAACCATTGGCGCAGAATCAAATTTGCTCAACCCATCGGCCGACTCCTGCCGTCAGATCTCGCTGGACTTTCCAGTTATCGATAATGACGAGCTCGCCAAGATCATTCACGTAAACGCAGATGGCGAACATCCACATTTTGATTCACATGTAGTGCGAGGGCTCTTCCCAGTAATGGGTGGGGGAGAAGCGCTACGAGATCGCATCGAAGAGATTCGTGCGGAAGTATCCCTCGCCATTAAACACGGAGCTCGCATCGTCGTCCTCTCCGATCGCGATGGAGATAGCGAAGAAGCACCGATTCCTACTTTATTGCTCACGGCTGCTGTACATCATCACCTTATTCGTGAAAAGACGCGTACGCGGGTAAGTCTGGTTATCGAAAGTGGCGAGGTACGCGAAGTTCACCATGTGGCACTTCTCATCGGATTCGGGGCATCGGCAGTAAATCCATATCTAGCGATGGAGAGCGCTGAAGATCTAGTTCGCCAAGGAGTCATCGTCGGGATTACTCCAGAGAAGGCCGTTGCTAATTTGATTAAATCGCTCGGCAAGGGTGTGCTCAAAGTAATGTCCAAGATGGGAATTTCAACGATCGCTTCGTACCACGGCGCGCAAGTTTTTGAAGCTATTGGACTTTCTACTGAAGTGGTTGACGAATACTTCACTGGCCTCACGTCTCGCCTGGGCGGCGTATCGCTCGACACCTTGGCGCAGGAAACAGTTAAGCGCCATCACATCGCCTATCCGCCGATGGGAGAGATCCCT
>CAIZKO010000055.1 GCA_903933585.1 uncultured Actinomycetes bacterium | reverse complement strand
GGGACGACCATTCCGTAATGGCCGACTTGGCGGGGGCCAACGGTGTTAAAGAGGCGGACGATGCGAGTCTTCAGTCCCTTTTCGAGGTGATAGAAAATTGCCATCGATTCGTCGATCGCTTTCGCTTCGGAATATGACCAGCGGCTCTTAAGCGGGGACCCAACGATGCGGTCGGACTCTTCGTTAAGGGGGACGTTTGAGTTCTTGCCGTAAATTTCTGAAGAGGAAGCGATAAGTACTTCTGCATTATGCGTGGTGGCAGCTTCCAGGATGTTTTCGGTGCCGCGCAGGTTTGTGGTGAGGGAATCTAAAGGTTTGTTGACAATGTTAAATACGCCAACAGCTGCGGCAAAGTGAAGGACATGATCGACGGATTGGACGGTTTGATCTACCAGGTTGGCATCGAGGATCGAACCTTCGATCAAATTAAAACGGGGGTGGGCGAGCAGGTGTTCGATGTTGTTTATGTTGCCGGTGGTTAGGTTATCTAAGACTGTTACGTCATCGCCACGATTGATGAGTGCGTCAGATAGATGAGATCCGATAAATCCGGCACCACCAGTGATGAGATATTTCATTAGTAGCCGCCCCGGGTATTGAGAACAGGTGTTGTGGCGAGCAGGGTAAGGTCGCAATGAGTGTGTGGGTTAACCAGGATTGCTAAATCGTATGTGTCGGTCAGTGGGGCCGACGTTTCGTTCTTCCATTCGTTTACAAAGTCATCGTGCCAAGAGACGACCGCACCTGCAGTTCTGAGTGCGGTGATAATTCCGGCAGCTGGTGTCTCGCGGCTATCTGCAACATCGGGTTTGTAGGCGATGCCGACAACGAGAATCTTCTTATCTTTTAAGGAGCCGAGCATGCCAGTGGCGACCCCAGCAAAATAAGAGGGGAGCGAAAGATTGATTTCGTGGGCTAGATCGATGAAGCGCGATGGAACACCGATCTCATCGGCTTTAGACGATAGATATTTGGGATCGACCGGGATGCAATGTCCGCCCACGCCAGCGCTGGGATAGAAAGGCATAAAGCCATATGGCTTGGTGGCGGCAGCATCGACGACTTCGCGAACATCTATCTTAAGAGCGGCGCAGAACTGGGCGACTTCGTTGATGAAGGAGATATTGACCAAGCGGAAGCTATTTTCAAGGAGTTTGGCGGTTTCGATGACTTCTAGCGAAGAGCCGGTAGTGACTGTTTCTACAAAGGATCGGTAGAAGGAGACTGCTCGCATGGTTGCTTGCTCGGACAATCCCGCCACAAGCTTGGGGGTATTGGTGACGTTCCAAGTGGAATTTGCCGGGTCGATTCTTTCCGGGGAATAAGCGAGATCAAAAGGTTTGCCTGATTTAGTGAGAAGTTCGGCAACGAGATTTCTGGTGGTGCCTGGGGCGACTGTTGATTCAATGATGACTAAAGAATCGGTAGTTAGGTGTGGTGCTATTGATTTGAGAGCGGACTCTAAAAAAGAGAGATCGGGGTTGTAAGCGCTGTCCAGTGGTGTGGGTACGCAGATGATGACGATTTCGGCGGTGCTAACGGATTGAAAATTATCAGTAGCACGATAGTGCTCACTTGCAATGACGGCAGAGATATCAGAGTCGGATATGTCACCGATCGGAGATAGGCCCCTTAAAAGAAGTGCAATCTGCTTGGGATTGGTATCGATACCAACAACATGATGGCCGACGTTGGCTGCGGCAATTGCCAGCGGTAGCCCTACATAACCTTGTCCGACTATCGCTACCTGCATGCTTATTGACCAAATTCTGTTTGCGCTTGCTTGGCTTCCACGCTATTTGGTGCAAATGCGTTGATCAATGGGATCACTGCTTTGGCAGCGGCCAGATTGCCTGCGGCCTTTTCATGACGGCCCAATTGGAGGAGCGCTATTTGGTTGAAAGGATCTAGCTTTACCAATTGTTGGTCAAGAGCGATTGCGCCAGCCCAATTCTTCTGTGCTGCATAGATTGTCGATAGCGTGTTGCGGGCATCTACATTGCGTGAGTCGCTTGCGATTAATCCCTTGAGTACTGAGATAGCTTTCGCGGTATCGCCAGCTCGCTGGTAGTCCTGTGCAGTTGTGAAGACGAAGGTTGGGTCTTTAAAGATGTAAGAGACTGGTGCGTTCACGTAAGACTCGTATCGCTTAAGTAGCTTGGAATCCTTGGGAGGGACAATCGAGTTTAGGAAGTGCAAGGACTTCTCGGATTGGAAAAAGAGGAAGGATGTAACCAGGAGAGTAATTGCGAGGAAGGTTGAGATAACTGGTTGCGCCTGTGATGGGGCTATTTTTTTGGACTCTTCAGATTCTGGAAGGAGAGATAAACCCACAACAGCGCCGCCCAATATGTATCCCCAGATGGCGATACCGATATTGTCGATAGAGATGAGTGATTGTGCTTGGTAGGTAAGCCAAGAGCCAAAGATTACGGCCACCAAAATTTGGGTTGACCCTTGAGTTCT
>CAIZKO010000054.1 GCA_903933585.1 uncultured Actinomycetes bacterium | reverse complement strand
GTGTACATACCGCCGCAGGCACCTTCACCGGGGCAGATGGCGCGTTCAATCTCATCAACTTTTTCTTGAGTTATGAGTCCGCGCGCACAAGCACCGACCGCTTCGAAGGCATCAATAATTGTCACATCTTTACCATCGACCTGACCCGCAAGGGTTGAGCCGGCATAAACGAATACGCTCGCCACATCGATACGCGCTGCAGCCATCATCATGCCTGGTAGCGATTTATCGCAACCGGCAAAGGTGACCATGCCATCAAGGCGTTCTGCTTGCATCACGGTTTCTACGGAGTCGGCGATAACTTCACGGGAGACGAGGGAGAAGTGCATGCCTTCGTGGCCCATGGAGATTCCATCGGAGACTGAGATAGTTCCAAATTGCATGGGAAAACCGCCTGCATCAATGACGCCCTTTTTGGAGGCCTTTGCCAGGCGATCGAGTGAGAGATTGCAGGGGGTAATTTCATTCCAGGATGAGGCGATACCAATTTGTGGTTTAACCCAATCCGCATCGGTCATTCCGACGGCGCGCAACATTCCGCGAGCTGGTGCACGTTCTAAGCCATCAGTAACCAGACCCGACCGAGGTTTCATAGGGTTCTTTGGTTCACTCATGCTCTTGCTCCCATTCTCTTAACCTACCTGTCCTAGGTGTTTGAGAAGAAGTTCACGTACTTTCGCTGCGTCGGCCTGTCCCCCGGTGGCCTTCATGACCGCACCAATAAGCGCGCCTGCGGCCGGAATATTTCCACCGCGAATTCGCTCTGCGGTTTCGGGCTGGGAAGCAATCGCAGCTTCGATTGCAGTCATAAGCGCTCCATCATCGGAAACCACTTTAAGTCCGCGCTGCGCGATGACCGCACTTGGGCTTCCTTCGCCAGCGATAACTCCCTCAACAACTTGACGGGCGAGTTTGTCGGTGAGTTCACCAGATTCAATGAGAGCAATTACTTCTGCAACTTGAACCGCCGTAATCAGTGACGTTGGATCAACTTCTCGCTCATTGGCGAGGCGCGAAATTTCTCCGAGCCACCACGAGCGGGCGCGAGTCGGTTCTGCTCCCAGTGCGATCGTCTCTTCGACGACATCCAGAAGTCCGGCATTCACGAGTGAAGTCATCTCTTTATCTGGAACGGCCCAGTCTGCCTGCAGGCGGGCGCGACGAGTTGAAGGCTTCTCGGGAAGGGTGGCGCGCAACTCTTCGATCCACGCGCTGTCAGGGACAACGGGAACGAGATCTGGCTCTGGGAAATAACGATAATCCTCAGCCTGCTCTTTAGAACGTCCGGGACGGGTCTGACCTGTCTCTTCTAGGAAGTGACGAGTCTCTTGCACAATACGTTCGCCGGCATCGAGGCGGTTGGATTGACGGATAACTTCGCCGATGACGGCGCGTTCGACCGAACGTAGCGAGTTAACGTTCTTGGTTTCGCTGCGAGTTCCTAGAGTGCCGGAACCGATCGGGGCGAGGGACAAGTTAACGTCGCAACGCATTGAGCCTTGCTCCATCTTTACATCTGATACTCCGAGTGAGCGCAAGATGTCGCGCAGTTCGGTGACGTATGCGCGGGCAACCTGTGGCGCATATTTACCGGTACCGCCAACGATTTTGGTAACAATCTCGACGAGCGGAATGCCGGCACGGTTGTAGTCGAGCAATGAATAATCAGCACCATGGATGCGGCCCGTTGCGCCACCTACGTGCAATGACTTGCCAGTGTCTTCTTCCATGTGGACACGCTCGATCTCAATGCGGAACTGCTTGAGCCCTTCATCGGTCTCAATCTCTACATCTAAATAACCATTGACGCAGATTGGCTCGTCATATTGCGAAGTTTGAAAATTTTTCGGCATATCGGGATAGAAATAGTTCTTGCGGGCAAAACGCGAGAAAGGAGCCACGGAACAATTGAGCGCTAGCCCAATCAGAATTGAACTTTCAATGGCGCGAGCGTTGACGACGGGAAGCGCACCGGGCATGCCAAGGCAGACTGGACAGGTCTGGCTATTGGGAGTTCCACCGAATTCGGTGGAACAGGAGCAGAACATCTTGGATTTAGTATTGAGCTCTACGTGAACTTCCAGGCCGAGCGTTGGCTCGTACTTTGCGACAGCTTGATCGTAATTAAGAGCCATTAGTTAGCCACCAATACTGGAGCTTTATCGAGAATGGGGGCGCCCCACTTAGCTAGCAACGCAGCTTCCAGCGTGCCACCAACTTGGTACATCAGGTCATCGCGCATGGCGGGAGACATGATCTGGAATCCCACAGGAAGTCCATCTTCTGGCGCCAATCCGCACGGAACCGACATGCCTCCAATGCCAGCCATATTCACGGGAATCGTTGCAATGTCATTGAGGTACATCGCCAATGGATCATCGACTTGCTCGCCAATTTTGAAGGCGGTCGTTGGCGCAGTTGGAGAAACGAGCACATCAACCTTTGCAAAGGCGGCGTTGAAATCGCGCATAAGCAAGGTGCGCACCTTTTGCGCTGAACCGTAATAAGCATCGTAATAACCAGAAGAGAGTGCGTATGTTCCCAAGATAATGCGGCGCTTTACTTCAGGACCAAAGCCTTCGTGGCGCGTCAACTTCATTACCTCTTCAGCGCCGCGCTCGCCATTGTCACCGACTCTGATTCCGTATCGCATGGAATCGAAGCGAGCTAAGTTGGAGGAACATTCGCTCGGCGCGATCAAGTAGTAAGCGGCAAGTGCGTAATCAAAGGTTGGGCAGGAGACTTCAACTAACTCGGCACCGGCACTCAGGAGTGCATCGAGAGCTTCGTGGAATTTAGAGAGAACACCTGATTGGAAACCTTCGCCTTGCAACTCTTTAACGACGCCGATCTTCATGCCTTTGACATCGAGTTTCTTCGCTGCCTTTACGACCTGTGGTACTGGTGCGTTGATGGATGTGGAATCTCTTTCATCATGCCCGGCAATAACTTCATGCAAGAGCGCGGCATCGAGGACGGTACGAGCGCAAGGTCCTGCTTGATCCAGACTGGAAGAGAATGCGATCAGACCGTAACGCGAGACTCCGCCGTAGGTTGGCTTTACTCCAACAGTTCCCGTAACTGCTGCTGGTTGGCGAATCGATCCACCGGTATCAGATCCGATAGCGAGTGGGGCTTCGAATGCAGCGAGTGCCGCGGCAGAACCACCACCTGAGCCACCAGGAATACGAGTTAAATCCCAAGGATTGTGCGTCGGTCCATAAGCAGAATTTTCAGTGGATGAGCCCATTGCAAACTCATCCATATTGGTCTTACCGAGAATAACGATCCCCGCCGCCTTCAACTTTGAAACAACGGTGGAGTCATACGGTGGACGCCAACCTTCGAGCATCTTGGAACCACAAGTAGTGGGAACTCCCTTTTGTGT
>CAIZKO010000053.1 GCA_903933585.1 uncultured Actinomycetes bacterium | reverse complement strand
TCGCGGCTGCTAAAGCTGCTTACCGCGAGTGGCTCAATCGTGCTCCCAGCAACCCATTAGCGCTGCTGGGCTTTGCTCAGGTCGAACTTCTCTTCCGAATAAACGGATTGGATTCTGCTGATGTTATTGCGCGGGCTGATCTCAGCCCCGCTGATATCGCTCTCGCGCAGCAAGCCGCGGATTGCGAAATCGCACAAGGTAATTTTGAAGCTTCTTTTGCGCGTTTGATCGCGGCGGTAAAGCAGACCAGCGGAGATGAACGCAAAGAACTTCGCGAACATCTTGTAGGGTTGTTTGCATTGGTCGACCCAGCTGATCCAATCTTGATTCGTGCACGACAACAGTTAGCGAGTGCACTCTTTTGACCATGATTGTCACCCGACGTGAACGTTTAAATCAGGGCTTGCTATTTTTCTTCTTTGGGGTTGCGGTTCTGGCCTTAGCCTCGCGTGCGCCTGACCTAAAACATAATCTCAATGTAAATAACGGAACTTTTGGAGTCTTAGTAAGCCTGGGTGCCATTGGAGCGGTTATCGCTTTTATGGTCGTTGGGCAATTAACTCACCGCATTGGAGTCGGTCCCGTTCTGGTCGTTTCTGCGGCATTTATGTATGGGCCGATTGCAGCGATTCCTCACATTCATACTCCCTGGATCTATGTATCAATGAATATTCTGCTTGGAGCTGGATTTAACGGATACAACATCGCACTCCACGATCAAGCGCTCAAGCGCCAACTACTGAGTGGCGAAAAATCTATACCAAAGATGCATGGCATCTGGAGTTTTGGAACATTACTTTCAACGGTTCTCTCCATTGCGATTACCTCTCATGTTTCCCTGGCTTGGCATATCGGACCCTTAATGGGACTTCTCTGGTTCGGGACCATGATCGCAATTTTTGGGCTTCGCCCTTTCTTGGTTAAAGGAGCTGAAGGTCATGGCGAAGAAGGTCCGATAAAAGTAAGAGATACCTGGTCGATGTTGACTACCGATCGATATATTGCGATCGCTTACGTCTGCGGAGTGATGGTGGAATTTTCCACGAGCGATTGGGTGACTTTGTCATCACATCAGGAGATCAAAGCAAGTACAACGCTGAGCATCGTGCCGTACCTAACATTTATGATCGGAATGACGATCGGTCGCTTGGGTTATCACAAGATACAAGGAAAGAAATCTGATACCGATTGGATTCGCCTCACATCTCGAATCGGCGGCGGCAGCTTCATGGCCTTCTTGCTCTTGGCCAAGTATTTTTCTACTCGCAATTTTGGCCTGGCTTTCATCTGCGAAATATTGGGATTTCTCATTGGCGGTCTGGGCGGTTCATACTTTGCGGGAGTCCTCACGCAAATCGCCAGCCAGCGCTCCAGTTTCCCCGGCGGTGTCGTCGTTGCACAGATTGGTTTTGCAATCGCCGTATTAACGCTCTTCGTGAAACTTGTGATTTCGTGGGTAGCCCAGGCGACATCAATTACTTACGGTCTAATGATTCCGGGAACGCTCATGATCGCGCTCTCGTTCTTCACAAAGCTAGGTCCATCGAGAGTAACTGCTTAAGGATCAACCAGAACCTTCGGTGTTGCCGGCATCAGCAGCCGTTACATCTTCGATCTGGTACCTATCGATTGCCTCTTGAACTACCTTTGCCTTGATCTCACCGTTTTTGGCGAGTTGAGCCAGGGTCGCTACCACGATTGATTCAGCGTCGACCTTGAAGTGGCGGCGCAGCGCTCCGCGGGTATCAGACAATCCAAAGCCGTCAGTACCGAGTGAATAGAAGTCCTGTGGGACCCAAGGAGCAATCTGATCCTGCACCGCACGCATGAAATCGCTGACGGCGATAACTGGCCCGTCAAATACTTCGAGCTTCTGGGTTACATATGCCACGCGTTGATCATGGGGATTGAGCAGGTTATGGCGATCGGTTTCTAGGCCGTCGCGACGTAGTTCGTTCCATGAAGTAACTGACCAGACATCGGCCTTGATTCCAAAATCATCCATCAATAACTGTTGCGCTTTAATCGCCCAGTTGAGAGCAACTCCAGAGGCCAAGAGATTGACCTCGTTCTTGCCCTTCTTGGATGCGGGCGAGTACAAGTACATACCCTTGAGCAGACCTTCGACATCTAAGTTCTCTGGCTCTGCCGGTTGCATGTAAGGCTCGTTGTAGACGGTCAAGTAGTAGTAAATATTTTCGCTGTTCTCGCCATACATGCGGCGTAGACCATCTTTGACGATATGTCCGACTTCGTATCCGAAGGCAGGGTCATACGCGACGACCGCTGGGTTGGTCGAAGCGAGCAGTGGCGAATGGCCATCTTCATGTTGCAAGCCTTCACCATTGAGCGTGGTGCGCCCAGCGGTAGCCCCAACGACAAAGCCACGACACAACTGATCGGAAGCAGCCCAGAAAGCATCTCCAGTACGTTGGAATCCAAACATCGAATAGAAGATGTAAATCGGAATCATCGGTTCGTCGTGAGTTGAATAGGACGACCCAACCGCCGTGAACGAAGCAGTTGATCCAGCTTCGTTGATGCCTTCGTGCAAGATCACACCGGAAGTTGATTCCTTATAAGACAACATTAATTCACGATCCACCGCGGCATAGGTCTGGCCGAGCGGTGAATAGATCTTGAGAGTGGGGAAGAGGCTATCGAGTCCAAAGGTACGAGCCTCATCGGGAATGATTGGAACGAAGCGCTTGCCGATCTCGGGATCCTTTACGAGATCCTTGAGCAAGCGCACGAATGCCATTGTGGTGGCGACTTCTTGTTGTCCTGAGCCACGACGTACAGAGTCGTATGTGGAATCGACAGGCTGTGGCAGTGGACGAGAAATCTTGCGGCGAGATGGTACAGATCCACCGAGTTCGCGACGACGTTCCATCATGTACTTGTATTCAGGTGATTCGACGCCAGGATGGTAATAAGCAGGGAGCTTGGCATCGATTGCAGAATCAGGAAGTGGAATATGTAAGGTATCGCGGAACTGAATGAGATCCTCGTGCGTCATCTTCTTCATCTGGTGAGTGGAGTTACGGGCTTCGAAGTGCGAGCCCAAAGTCCAACCCTTGATGGTCTTCGCCAAAATTACAGTTGGCTTGCCATTCTTCTCGGTAGCGGCTTTGTAGGCAGCGAATAGTTTGCGGTAATCGTGGCCACCACGCTTAAGTCCCCAGATCTTCTCATCGCTCCAGCCAGCGACCAGCGCTGCGGTACGTGGATCGCGACCAAAGAAGTTCTCGCGCACGTAGGCGCCGCTTTCGGCCTTGAAGGTCTGGTAATCGCCATCGGTGGTGCGGTTCATCAAATCAACAAGCGCACCATCTCGATCGTTGGCGAGAAGTTCATCCCACTCGCGACCCCAGACGACCTTGATGACGTTCCAGCCAGCACCACGGAAAATTGATTCGAGTTCTTGAATGATCTTTCCATTTCCACGGACTGGACCATCAAGGCGTTGCAAGTTGCAGTTGATGACAAAGTTGAGGTTATCGAGTCCTTCGCGTGCAGCAAGACTGATCGCACCTAGCGTCTCTGGCTCATCGCACTCGCCATCGCCCAGAAAGGCCCAGACATTTTGATCTGAAGTATCTTTAATTCCCCGGCCGGCCAGGTAACGGTTATAGCGCGCTTGGTAAATTGCGTTGATCGGACCGAGTCCCATTGAAACAGTAGGGAACTGCCAGAACTCTGGCATCAAACGCGGATGCGGATAAGAAGAGAGTCCGCCGCCAGAATGTGAAAGTTCTTGGCGGAAGCCATCCATCTGATGTTCGGTCAATCGCCCTTCGACAAAAGCGCGGGCATACATTCCGGGGCTGGCATGTCCCTGGAAAAAAATCTGATCTCCACCACCGGGATGATCCTGTCCGCGGAAGAAGTGGTTGAAGCCAACCTCATAGAGCGAGGCCGAAGATGCAAAGGTGGATATATGTCCGCCGACGCCGACACCAGGTCGCTGCGCGCGGTGCACCATGATCGCCGCGTTCCAGCGAACCATGGCGCGTATACGACGTTCTAGGAGTTCGTCGCCAGGGAATTGCGGCTCGCGGTTGGTCGGAATCGTGTTGATGTAATCGGTAGTGCGAAGTGCGCCAACCCCCAACTTATTCTCTTGGGCGTGCTGCAGGAGTGAGAGCATGATGTAACGGGCGCGCGTGGGTCCTGCGCTAGCCAGGAGCGAGTCCAAAGAGGCCTTCCATTCAGCGGTCTCCGAAGGATCCAAATCGACCAACTGATCGATCAGATTATTCGGGGTATCGATGAATTGGTTGAATCCGCTTGCTTCGCTCATGGGAGGAGTTTATTCACATCAAAGGGCTTGCGCTCACGCGAGAAGTTGAGTGGACTACTCCTACTCGCCCCGCTCAGGGTGGGAGCCAGGGGATAGGCGCCTAAAGTCCCACCGAGGAATTCTGGAGGTTCTGGTGAACTCCCCACAGGGGTTAGCGGCAAGTGTTGAACGGCTGGGACTGGTCCCCGGGGAGTTGATACTTGAGGTCGGCTATGACAGCGACTGCGACGATCAATTGCGCCATGCCATAGAGGCGAAGATTGGTTCAAATCTACTGAGCGGTCATCTCGATGAAGTCGTTGATGCCGTAATCGTCTGGTGGCGTGAAGGTGATGGGGATCTCGTCGATGATCTCGTTGATGCGCTGACTTACTTGAGCGAAAACGGGCCGATCTGGTTATTAACCCCTAAAGTTGGCATTGCAGGACATGTCGAACCGAGCGATATTCAAGATTCTGCTCCAACGGCTGGCCTCACACAAACTGTCTCATTTTTAGTTGCACCGAATTGGACCGCAACAAAATTAGTTGCTCGAAAGAGTGCCAAACGTTAAGAAAGTGGATTAAATGTCTTTGACTATCGGCCAAGCCGCTCCAGATTTCACCCTCACCAATCAATTCGGTGAAAAAGTTACTCTCTCGTCCTTTAAGGGAAATAAGAACGTCGTCATCGTTTTCTATCCATTCTCATTTACTGGTACATGCACCGGCGAGCTCTGTGCGCTACGTGATGATCTGTCTGCATTCCAAAATGATGGCGTTGAACTTCTTGCAGTCTCTTGCGACTCACCATTTACCCAGAAGGTATTTGCAACTCAAGAGAATTACAACTTCCCAGTCCTCTCTGACTTCTGGCCACATGGCGCGGTATCTGAGGCCTACGGAGTATTCAATGCAGATCGTGGATGCGCCTTCCGCGGCACATTCATCATCGATAAAGAGGGAATTCTGCGCTGGCAGATCGTCAACGGCATGGGCGATGCGCGAAATATCGTGGATTACAAGGGTGCGCTCGCTGCCCTCTAGAAAATAACGCTATTTCAGTACGATTTTTGGTCTGCCCCACTTACTCAGGTACAGTGGGGCACTCAATACCGGGCGGCTAGCTCAGCGGTAGAGCGCTTCGTTTACACCGAAGATGTCGGGGGTTCGAAACCCTCGCTGCCCACCAAAGTAGTAGAGAATTAAGAGGCGCTCTCCGGGCTCTTCAATACGCAGAACTCATTTCCCTCTATATCTGCCATAACAACCCATGTAGTTGCCGGATCTGCAGATTGCCCAATCTCTATTCGCTTTCCGCCTAATCCTTCGATGCGCAGAACTTCGGCTGCTTGATCATCGGGAGATAAATCAAAGTGCATGCGGTTCTTCACTGTTTTTTGGTCGGGGTTTTTGTAGAAAAGAATTGGTGGAAATTTCTCACCATCTTCCAATTTCACAGTATTTTCGAGCATCGCCCCGGTCTCGTCAACATAGGTCACTTTCCAACCCAGGACAGACTCCCAGAATTTTGCGATTACTTCGGGGCTCTTGCAGTCGATGGTGATGTAACCGATTTTGATCATGCCAAAAATTAGCACTACAGCGATTTCAAATCCATGAACCAAGAGTCCAAATGCCCATTGGAAGAGAAGGCTGGAACGCTAACCTTGACTCTATGGGCCATATCGATGTGAGCGGGGTGGAGTATTGGCTGCCCGACGGACGACTCCTTCTTAGCGATATAAATTTTCGAGTGGGAGATGGCGCGAAAGTTGCGATCGTCGGTCCAAATGGATCGGGTAAGACCACGCTATTGAAGATGATCTGCGGAGATTTAACCCCTCATGCTGGAAAAGTTTCTATCTCGGGCGGTTTGGGAATTATGCGCCAGTTCATTGGGCAAGTTCGAGATGAGAGCACAGTTCGAGATTTATTGCTTTCGGTCTCAACTCCTAAGATTCAAGCGGCGGCGGAAAAAATGAGTAAGAGCGAAGCCACTATGAACACCTCGGGCAGCGAGAATGATCAGATGAAGTACGCGCAAGCTATCTCTGATTGGGGAGATGCTGGTGGCTACGACGCAGAAGTAATGTGGGATATCTGTTGCACCAGAGCTCTAGGGCTTGGTTTTGACCAAGTCTCGCATCGCTTGGTTAACACGCTGTCGGGGGGAGAGCAGAAGAAGTTGGTGCTTGAATCACTCTTGCAAGGGCCCGACGAAGTTCTGATTCTTGATGAGCCAGATAACTTCTTGGATGTTCCTTCCAAGCGGTGGCTGGAAGAGGAGTTGCTGACAACACGGAAAACAGTTTTCTTCGTAAGCCACGATCGGGAATTGCTCAGCAAAGTCGCTCAAAAGATCGTTACCGTCGAACTTGGCGCGCTAGGAAATACCGTGTGGGTTCATGGAGGTGGCTTTAGCACGTGGCATGAGG
>CAIZKO010000052.1 GCA_903933585.1 uncultured Actinomycetes bacterium | reverse complement strand
GAGATCATCCATGTGAACTATATTCACCGAGAAGCGATCCTGGTATTCGTTGCTCATATAGTGTGCCAGCGTCGTTTTACCTGCGCCCGCAACTCCGTCAATGGTGATGATCATGTACGAGATCTACCTCATCGCAGCGGCGGGAAGATTGGCTACACGCAACCAGCGCTTCCATCCGCCGATTGCTAAGAGGACGAAGATGAAATACAAAATTGCCGTCAGATAAGACCCACCGTGCCAGAACTGATAGGTATAAACACCATCAACGACAAACCAGAGTGGCCAAGCTTCATAGCGCTCGACGCACATCAGCACTTGCGCGATGCAACTTCCAACAAAACCAAAGGCATCCGTGAGTGATGCGGCGGCACCGATATGCACGAGCACTGGATAGAGAGCGAACCAGGCTACAAAATATCCGGAGATCCAATAGAGATTAGTTCGCAGGGAGAGTTTTGCTGGTTTTGCCCCTTTGGGACCCCAACCGAACCATCCCCATATTCCGCCCGCAACAAATACAAATTGGAGCAAGGCGCTGGCGTAATACTTCTGTTCAAAGAAGAGGCCGGCGTAGAGAAGACTGCTGATATTCCACCATGGCCAGGTAATTCGCGGACCAAAAATTCCGTAGGCGACGCCAACCACCGAAGTTATAAATGCAAAGAACTCTAAGTAGGTGAGTTTGTAATCCCAAGCGGTGAGCATGGTTGTCATGAGTGCGTGATTTATTGAGTGCATAATTAACCCTCCACAGTTCGCATTACCGAACTGGTCATACGGTCGACCTGGAGATCAGGTCCTCTCAGCCACGCAGAGCGGCTCCCGTTGGTGCAACTCTAGCGTGCTCGCAGCGCTTTGACGTAGGCAGGAAAGGCAACTTTGAGCCTGCGCCACGTTGAAGTTTTTGCCCGCTGGGTAAAGATCTCAAAGTTGATCTTCTCTACCTCATCGACGATCCCACAATAGAGTTCAGATGCAGCGTTGATGCAGGGTTGGCTCGATGGGTCCAGGAGTTTTATGCCGACTGCGGCTTCTGCTTGTAGGCGGCGCACCCGTGCTATTTGAAAGGCGAGTGCCGATTTAATTTCGGGCGTTAATTTCTTAGCGGCTAACATCTCTGGAGTAACACCTGCGGAATGCAACTCATCGAGCGGGAGATAAATTCGACCGCGCTCAAGATCTTCGCCGACATCGCGAATAAAGTTTGCCAGTTGGAAAGCAATTCCGAGCTTCTCTGCAGCCGCATATGCAGCAGGATCGCTAGCTCCCAGAATCGGGACCATCTGCAAGCCGATGACAGCGGCGCTGCCGTAAACGTATTCCATCAAATCGTCATATGTTTGATATTCGGTCACGGATAGATCCATCGTCATGGAATGAAGGAAGGCTTCAAAGTGAGCGATGGGAATATCAAAGCGTCGCACAGTGTCGACAAGTGCGCGACCGACATGATCAGCGCTGGTTCCTCGACGAATGTCGGCCAGAACGCCGTCGCCCCAACTCTTTAGTAGCGCTGATTTTTGAGAGAGGGAGAGAGTGGAAGCGAGATCATCGACAATCTCATCGGCATAACGGGCAAATCCGTACAAGGCATGGACGTGGGGACGCTTAGCTTGAGGAAGTAAGAGAGTGGCGAGGTAATAGGTCTTGCCATGCAAAGAGTTAAGTCGCTTGCACTCTGTGTACGATGCACGGAGTTCTGGATCAAGAATCCCAGCAGCGGTTAGCTCATCCACTTTATTTGATCGCTCCCACGATCCGTTCAGCAGCTAGCCGACCGGAGATCAATACCATCGGTACCCCAACACCTGGTTGAGTACCCGATCCAGCGAAGACCACGTTTTCAAAGCCTTGCGCCAGGTTGCGCGGCCTAAAGGGACCGGTCTGGAAAAAGGTATGTGCGCTAGCAAAGGGGGCTCCGCGCTCCATTCCGCGCTCTTGCCAATCTAGAGGCGTTGTCAGTTCTTCAACTTCAATCGAATCCGCGAAGCCTTCATAACCTCTGGCTTCCATAATGCGCAGCATCTCATCGCGGTAGCGCGGACCTTCGGTTCGCCAATCGATCTTGGCATCAAGATTTGGAGTAGGAAAGAGGATGTAATACGACGAGTGATCTTTGGGAGCCAAAGATGGGTCATCGTAAGTCGGAATAGTGACCAGCAGGCTGGGATCGGTCATCAGCGTCTGCTTATTGATCAACTCGTCAAAGACTTGCTCCCACGATTCACCGAAGTGAATGTTGTGGTGGGTGAGGTGATCGTATTTCTTCTTTGTTCCTACCAGGAGGGTGACGCATGACGGGGAGTACTTAAGGCTTTTGACCCTACGTGGGGTGGAGCCCAGCAAATCGCGGTAGGCAACAGGTAGATCTGGATTCAAGATCAGCGCATCGCACTCAATCCGTTCGCCGGTAGCGGTGATTACTGCAGTCGCGCGATTATTACTTTTTTCGACGGTCGTTACAGTGGTGTCGTACATGAAAGTGACGCCATGCTTCTGCGCCGCTCCCGCTAACGCGCGGGGAACTGCGTGCATTCCGCCTTTAGGGAAGAAGACACCGTTGACCGAATCCATATAGGCGATAACGGCGTAGATCGCGAGGGCTTGTTGCGGGCTGACGCCGGCATACATCGCCTGGAACGAGTAAACCTTCTGTGTTCTCGGATCTTTAAGAAACTGGTTTACCTTGGGAGCCAAACGGCGGAATCCGCCGAGTGCTACCAAGCGTGCGAGGTTGGGAGTCACCAAGTTGAGGGGCGAATCGATATTACGATCGATGAAATCGTTCATCTCGTATTTGTAGAGTTTGGTTACGAAGTCAACATAGCGTCCATAACCTGCTGCTTCATCAGCGCTGATCTTGGTCGCAATTTCATCTTGCATTCTGCGGGTATCGGCGTGCACATCGAGGTGGGTTCCATCATGATAGAACGCGCGGTAGAGCGGGTCCACGGGGACGAGCTCGAGCCAATCTTTAATATCTTCGCCCACGCAGGCGAGTGCATCTTCGATCAGAGATGGCATCGTGAGAACAGATGGACCGGTATCAAATGAGTAACCATCGCGTTGTAGCAATCCATTGCGGCCCCCGGGAACCGACTCGCGCTCGATCACGGTAACTTTGCGACCGGCACCAGCAAGTCGGAGCGCAGCGCTCAAACCACCGAGGCCTGCGCCCACGATGACTACATGATCGCTCTTGCCTTTTACTTGACGCACCTAGAACCCCTTAAATTTACGAGCTGCGTTGTGTAGCAGCGATAGCCATCTCATTTAAATAGGTGACGGCTTGTGGGGTAATTCCACCATGAGTGAGCGCGTCATGCGCTTTGAAAGTCATGACTTCGATCATAGTTTCGAGTTCGGCGAGTGCTCCGGTATCGACAATGATCTGGCGCAGCGAATCGATCTTCGCCGTATCCAAATCTTTTCGACCAAAGTGCTCTAGGAATTCTGCGCGCTGGGCGGCAGTCGACTTGGAGAGAGTCGTAGCCACTAAAACAGTGCGCTTTCCTTCGCGCAGATCATCGCCGGCAGGCTTGCCAGTCTTCTCAGAATCCCCAAATACTCCAATTACATCATCGCGCAGTTGGAAAGCTTCGCCCAGCGGCAAGCCATAATTCGAGTAGATATCAACTACGTGTGGCGTGAATCCGGCACCAAAGCTCGCGCCAAAATGCAATGGACGTTCAATGGAGTACTTGCCAGATTTATATCGGGCAACTTTTAGGGAGCGTTCTACGCTCTCGCTGGCGAGCGCTTGCTCATAAACATCGAGGTATTGGCCGGCCATCAATTCAACGCGCATCTCGTCATAGATAGGAAGAGAGCGCAGAATGCTTTCTGAAGGTAGACCAGATTCATGAAGCGCTTTCGCGGCCCAGATGAGTGCGAGATCGCCGAGCAAGATTGCTGAAGCAACGCCAAATTGCTCGCTGCTTCCGTGTAGGCCATCTGCATCATGAATGGTTTCGAATTGTTTATGAATCGCGGGAGCACCACGCCTGGTATCTGAAGCATCCATCACATCATCATGAATTAGTGCGCAGACGTGTACTAATTCCAAACTCGAACTCGCGCGAATTACCTGAGGTGTTAGTTCTCCGCCGGCGCCTAAGAAGCCAATGGTTGCAAAGAGAGGGCGTAAACGTTTTCCGCTATCGAGTAAGAATCGACCGAGCGCATCTGCAACTGGATTAAGTTCACTGCCTATTGTTCGCAAATAACTAGACTCATGGTCAAAAAATTCGCCAAGAGATTTGTTGATTGCTCCGGTGAGTCCACGAATGCCATCAAAGTCCACTCGGTAACGGTACCCTGCTCCGCTATGAAGGCGAGAACTGAGAAATCCACCGCGTTCTCTATCGAACTCTTTCCGCCGAAGGATGAGCTCGGGGAGTCCAAGCTCTGGGAGGCGGTCGAAGAGTTGGCGCTGCTTAACCCTGATTCTGTATCCGTCACATATGGGGCAGGGGGTTCCACCCGAGATCGAACGATACGTATTGCAGATGAACTCACTGCGCACACCGGAATTCCCACGGTGGCTCACCTAACCTGTGTAGGTTCCACCAGAACCGAGTTAGAGCAGATTTTGGATCAGTATCAAGCCGCAAAGATTTCAACGATCTTGGCCTTGCGTGGAGATCCTGCGGGCGGCCCTGAGGCACCCTGGATATCTACCCCGAACGGATTGGATCATGCCGACCAATTAGTTGACCTGGTGTGCGCGCGCGGTTATTTCGCCGTTGGCGTTGCCGCGTTTCCTGATGGCCATCCCGCCTCACATGGCGATTTTGCCGCTGACATTCAGACCCTGCTTCGCAAGGAGGCACATGGTGCCGCTTTTGCGACCACGCAGTTCTTCTTCGATATCAGCGCATACCTGAGATTAGTTGATGCGCTCGCCAGTGCGGGTTCGCATCTACCTATCATCGCGGGCGTGCTTCCCATTACTAACTTCAAGCAGCTAACGCGCATGGCTGAACTTGGTGGGACTCCCATCCCACCAATGATCGGGGAACGTTTTGCCGCCGTCGCGGACGATGAGGCGGCAGGCGTGGAATTAGGTGTCGAGATCGCGACTCAACTCTGCGAAGAGTTGATCAAGGCTGGTGTTCCGGGAATTCATTTCTATACTATGAATAAGGCTGCCGCTACCGCTGCGATCGTCAAGAACATTGGATTGCGATGAAACGTGAAGAGTTCTTTGCTAACTGGAGTGCGCTCCATGGTGGAGCGGAGATCACAGGGATAGTGAAAGGCTGGTTGATGATCTCTTTTGCAATTTCTCGCCCGCTCGTTCGCATAAAGGTTTCGCCCAATGTATTGAGCATTATTGGAGTTATTGCAGCAGTTTTCACTTATACCGAAGCCAACAGAAATTATTGCATCGCTCTCCTTGGCATCTCGCTGTTGAGCGATGGAATTGATGGAAGCGTTGCGATTTTGAGCAACAAGGCGAGCAAACGCGGTGCGATGGTTGATGCGCTCTGCGATCGAATTGGAGAGACTTTTTGGGCTCTGGCTTTTTACAAACTTGGGGCACCCGCTTGGTTAATTGCCACAGCGTGGGTTCTCGCTTTTACCCAAGAATATTCCCGGGCTCGCATTGCCGGACTAGGTGACTATCGCATCGATGTTGTAACCATCGCAGAACGTCCGGTGCGTGCCTCATTTTTGGCGGTCGCGATCTTGGCCTATGACATCAAAGTTTCCGCTGTCACAACTCTGGCAGTGGTGTGGACCCTGCAGCAAGCAGTTGCTTTAGTGACTGTGATGCGCAGCGGTTACACCCGTTTGAGTGCCACCGATCGCCTCGGCGACTAACTCCGCGCTCATTCCCACCAGCGGCAATCCGCCACCGGGGTGAGCTGATCCACCAACACAGAAGAGTCCTTTCACAGGTGAACGATTCTTCGCGCGCGAAAATGCTGACATCGCTCCATTGCTCGAAGTTCCATAGATAGATCCGCCGGGAGCGTTCGTAGCGTTCTGCAGATCAAGCGGGGTTCTAAATTCCATAACATCAAGGCGTTCACTGACTCGTAACCCCAGAGCATCGAGCTTCGCAATGATCTGCTGCGCATACTCCGCGCCGCCGTGGCTCCAATCCCATCCTGATGCAGGATCGTGGCGGGGAGCGTTTACAAGTACAAACCAATTCTCGGTGCCCGCGCGTCTAACCATCAACGGGTCATGAGGCGCACAGATGTAGATGGTGGGATCGGCCACCGGAATATGTTTAGTGAAGATGGCATCGAATTCGGCATCGTAATCTGCTGGAAAATAGATGGAGTGATGGTTGATCTCAGGAGCGGGGCCATCGATCTTGGAATTGTCGAGTCCTAGCAAAAGCGAGAATCCAGCGAGAGATTTTTCCGCACGTTTTAACTTCTTGCGTTCTGAATTTGCTTGACGCACCTCTGGTCCCAGGAGCTGGTTATATACGATCTCAGCATCGGCATTGGCGACAACGAGATCTGCGCTAATGACTGTGCCGCTCGCCAAAGTTATGCCGGTAACTGCGCCACCTGCGGTGTTGATCTGCGCAACGGGGGAGTTGAGATGGATATCAACCTTGAGCAGGCGGCAGCGATCTTCCAGCGCCACGCTCAATTGGCCGATACCACCAGCCAGATGCCAGGCCCCAAAACTGGCTTCCACAAATGCAATCGTTAAAAGCGCAGCTGGAGCCTGGCGCGGATCAGAGCCGGTGTAGGTTGCATAGCGATCGATGATCATTTGAATGTGCTGATCTTTGGTGTATTCCCCAGTCACTTTGCGCAGCGATTTGTACGGTGCGATCTGTCGAATTCCACGAATTAAATCGCGGCGTTTGAGCAGACTCCAGATAGAAGTGAGTTCAGATTGCACGAAGGGGACTCGCGAGATGTCCCACATAATCTCTGCGCGCTGCATGACGGTGTGCCAGGCGTTGCCTGCTTCAACCCCCAGCGCTGCATCGATAGCGGCGCAGGTCTTGGGAAGATCGAGGTTAACAAAGTCAACACTCTTCCCGTCGGCAAAATTATAAGTAAATGACGGATCGACGGCGGTGCTTGTCAAAACCCTTTCAAAGCGCGGACCGGTCTTGAGAAAGAAATCTTTGTAAATTGCAGGAAGCGTGAGTAGCGAAGGCCCCGTATCGAATGCATAATCGCCGATCCATTCGGTACGACACTTGCCTCCGGTACGACCCGAAGCTTCGTAGAGCGAGACTTCGTGTCCTTGTTTTGCAAGACGGGCGGCAACGGTCATGCCACCTACTCCGGCACCAATCACAACTATCTTGGACAATTAAGCCACGCTCCGTCCGCGCCACGTTAATTGGCCTGTCGCTTTGAGATAAGAAGATTTGAAGAGAAGAAATATAAGAGTCAGGATAGCAAGCGGATGTAAGAGCGCAGTGCTGGGAGTAGATCGGGTACGTAGCGCTGCGACATAGCGAGAGAGAACGAGAAGGAAATAACCGAGCCATGCGTTTCGATTTCCCGATAAGGCGAGCAGGATTGGAAGAACGCCTGTCACGAATAGGAAGGAAGCCATCAAGAAAGCACCAAGAGGTGAACCAAATGCCCTCCAGAGCGATTTGGTATATCCCGCAAAGAGTT
>CAIZKO010000051.1 GCA_903933585.1 uncultured Actinomycetes bacterium | reverse complement strand
CATGGTCGAGCGTGCTCGTCCAGTCGTGTGGGATGTTCTTGAGGAAGTAATTGCTGAGCATCCAGTTCTCTTGAACCGCGCACCTACCTTGCACCGTCTAGGTATCCAAGCTTTCGAACCACAACTGGTCGAAGGTAAGGCAATTCAGATTCACCCATTGGTATGTACCGCGTTCAACGCCGACTTCGATGGTGACCAGATGGCTGTTCACCTTCCTCTTTCTGCAGAAGCACAAGCTGAAGCTCGCGTACTTATGTTGTCGAGCAACAACATCTTGTCTCCCGCATCAGGTCGCCCAATCACATCTCCGACACAGGACATGGTGCTTGGTCTCTACTTCTTGACCTCACTTCGTGAGAACCAAGTTGGAGAAGGCCGCGCATTCGGAAGTCTCGCTGAAGGTCTGATGGCATTTGATCAAGGCAGCGTCTCGCTACAAGCCGGCATCAAGATTCGCATGGACGAGAATGGAGTTCCTGTTGTTAAGGAGACCACACTCGGCCGCGTACTCTTCAACGAAATCCTTCCTGAAGATTTCCCATTCGTTGATTACGACGTCACCAAGAAACTTCTTGGCTTGATCGTTGATAATTTGGCAGAAGGTTATCCAAAGGTCACAGTTGCAGTAACGCTCGATGCTCTTAAGTCACTTGGTTTCTATTGGGCAACTCGCGCCGGTGTAACAATCGGTATCGAAGATGTTGTCACACCTGGACGTAAGCGTGAGATCCTCGAAGGCTACGAAGTTAAGGCCGACAAGGTGCAATCACAGTACGAAAAGGGATTGATCACTGATGATGAGCGTCGCCAAGAGCTGATCGAAATTTGGACCAATGCAACCAACGAAGTTGCCAAGGAGATGGAAGATAACTTCCCTAAGACCAATCCTGTTTGGATGATGGTCTACTCCGGCGCTCGTGGAAACATGATGCAGATTCGTCAGATCGCTGGTATGCGTGGACTGGTAGCTAACCCAAAGGGTGAAATTATTCCTCGTCCAATCAAATCAAACTTCCGTGAAGGACTATCTGTACTCGAGTACTTCATCTCAACACACGGTGCCCGTAAGGGTCTTGCTGATACCGCGCTTCGTACCGCTGACTCGGGTTACCTAACCCGTCGTCTCTGCGACGTGGCTCAGGATGTCATCATCCGTGAAGAGGATTGCGGAACCGATCGTGGTCTCACTCTGAAGATCGCTGCGACCAATGCCCAGGGCGAACTTGTTCGCGATGAGCACGTCGAAACTGCAATGTTCGGCCGTAACTTGGCTGATGACGTTGTAGTTGGCGGAAAGACAATCCTTGCTGCAGGTACCGACTTGGGCGACAAGAACATCAACATTCTTGTTAGCGCTGGCGTTAATGAAGTTAAGGTCCGCTCCGTTCTTACATGTGATTCAAAGGTTGGTCAGTGCGCAATGTGTTACGGCCGCTCCATGGCATCAGGCAAGATCGTTGATGTCGGCGAAGCAGTTGGAATCATTGCAGCGCAGTCCATTGGAGAGCCTGGAACTCAGCTCACCATGCGTACCTTCCACACTGGAGGCGCCATGCTTTCTGGTGAAACCCAAATTACTCACGGTCTGCCACGTATCGTGGAACTCTTCGAGGCACGAACCCCTAAGGGTGTTGCGCCAATCGCTGAGACCGCCGGTGTTGTTAGTTTCCTAGAAGATGCAAAGGGTAAGAAGATCATCGTTACGCCAGAAGATGGCAGCGAGCCGGTCGCATACCCAATCACTCGTCGTCAGAAGCTCAAGGTTGAAGATGGCGATCGCGTTGGAGTCGGGCAACAGCTCGTATTCGGTGCTATCGATCCAAAGCAGGTCCTACGTATTCTCGGACCTCGTCAGACTCAAGTTCACCTCGTTAACGAGATCCAAGATGTATACCGCTCACAAGGCGTATCCATCCACGATAAGCACATCGAGATCATCGTTCGCCAGATGCTCAAGCGCATTACAGTGCTTGAACCTGGTGATACCGATCTTCTTCCTGGTGAGCTCGTTGAGCGCGGTCGCTTCGAAAACGAGAACCGTCGCGTTGTCACCACTGGTGGCAAGGCAGCATCAGGTCGTCCAGAACTTATGGGTATCACGAAGGCATCACTTGCAACCGAGTCATGGTTGTCAGCGGCCTCCTTCCAAGAGACCACAAAGGTTCTTACCGATGCCGCTCTCGCCGAGAAGAGCGATCCACTGCTCGGTCTCAAGGAGAACGTCATTATCGGAAAGCTCATCCCTGCTGGTACTGGACTTGCCCGTTATCGCAACGTGCGTGTTGAGCCAACAGAGGAAGCAAAGGCTGCGGTCTACGCTGCTTACGATGAATATGACTTCACTCCATTTGAGGCACAAGGCTCAGGAGAAGCAATTCGTTTGGATGACATCGAAGTTCGATAAATCTAGATTACAAAAGAAAGGCCCCGCACTTAATTGTGCGGGGCCTTTATTATTTGGAATTACTTTTCTTTGGCTGTAATTTCTGCAGGGTCGAGTCGGTTTGCACCGAACGAGTTAACTGGAGCATCCGTTGGATACCCAATCGCAAGTCCCGTTAGCAAACGGTAATGGCTAGAAACTTCGAACTCCTTGCGAACGACATCATCCCAAATAGCGACAGCACCTTGGGCGCATGTACCAAGTCCATGCGCGTGTGCGGATAGCATCAAGTTTTCCATCATGAGGCCAGCATCTGATGCAGACCAGATGCCCAAACTCTTATGGATGTAAATGAAAAGTTCGGTTGGTGCGCCGAAGAACTCGTAGTTCTTGGCCCATTCAGCATCACGTGCCTCACGATTGCCGCGCTCAACTCCTAGAACTTTGTAAAGTTCGGCACCGATGCGATGCGCACGTGGTTTTAATTCTGCGACGTAGGGTTTAGCCATTTTGCGATTGCTGGTGGGTAACCCATAACGCGAGGTGATGAGTTTGATTTTGGCTAGTAAATTGCCATGACGTCCAACTGAAAGCGCATCCCAGCGGTTAAGGAATTCTTTGCTGATTCGATCGCGCACATCTCCCGATGCAACAGCAATCTTGAAGGGGCGAGTGTTCGACCAACTTGGAGCGGTCATTGCATCTACCAGGAGTTGATCAATGATTTCTTGGGGGACAGGCTTATCTTTGATGAAATCTCTTGTGCTACGCCGTGATGCCAAGAACTCTGAAATGGCATGAGCATCTAAATTACTTTTATGGGAGGGCATCAACTCTGTATTCCTTAACTTTTCTATTAATGGTGCGTGTAAACCACAATTCCTGCGGCTATAAATTGAAGGATGAATGCTGCGGCGGTAAGCGCATGGAAGAACTCATGGAATCCAAACCAGGTTCTTGAGAAATTTGGTTTCTTAAGTCCGTAGACAATTCCACCGAGTGAATAGCAGAGGCCACCGAGAGTGATGAGGATGAATACGGCGACTCCGCCGTGTTGCCAGAACTCGGGCAAGAAGATGACAGCAGCCCAACCGAGTATCAGATAGAGAGGT
>CAIZKO010000050.1 GCA_903933585.1 uncultured Actinomycetes bacterium | reverse complement strand
GCATAATCGCCGATCCATTCGGTACGACACTTGCCTCCGGTACGACCCGAAGCTTCGTAGAGCGAGACTTCGTGTCCTTGTTTTGCAAGACGGGCGGCAACGGTCATGCCACCTACTCCTGCACCAATCACAACTATCTTGGACAATTAAGCCACGCTCCGCCCGCGCCACGTTAGTTGGCCCGTTGATTTTTGATACCACGATTTGATGATGAGGTAGATAAGAGTCACGATAGCAAGTGGATGCAAGAGTGCGGTGCTCGGTGTCGATCGCGTTCGAAGTGCAGCGACATAACGCGAGAGCACAATAAGAAAATACCCAAGCCACGCGGTTCGGTACCCCGCGAGAGCGAGCAGCAGCGGAAGTACGCCAGTGAGAAACAGGAAGAGGCTCATCGCGAGCGCACCGATCGGAGATCCAAAGGCGCGCCAGAGCGATTTGGTGTACCCGTCAAAGAGTTCGCTTTGCGTTGTATACATGCGACAGGCGGCGACATCACTAGCATCAGCGACTCCGCCTTTAAAGCCACTCTTTACTAAAAGGCGGGCTAGTTCGAGATCATCTAATACTTCGTGTCTGATCGCTTTATGGCCACCCGCCGCAATGTAGGGCTGGCGTTTCACGATCATAAACTGACCGTTGGCGATAATCATCGATGGGAACTTTGCACGCTCTGCAAAGCGCAGGGGGACCGCGGCGAGCCACGACCACTGCAGCAGCGGCTGAATCAAGCGTTCAAAGAATGTGACGGCGATCTGGCGGGGATAGGGCGAAATAAAGTCCCAGCCCAGCGAATCCATATAGGCAATCGCCGCGGCAATCGCCGATCCGGAGACACGCACGTCGGCATCGATAAAGACTAGATATTCACCTTTGGAGTGGGTCACGAGTTGGTGGCAGGCGAAGTTCTTGCCGAGCCAACCCTCAGGCAGATCGATACCGGCATAGGTTGTTGCTCCAGGAAAACCGCGGAGCAGAGCGGCCGTGGAATCTTCGGAATGATCGTCAAGGATAAGAATTTCGAAATCCGGAATGAGCGTCGATGCTGCCACGGCAGTTAGTACGCCATCTACATTCTCAGCCTCATTGCGCATCGGTATCAAGATTGAAACCGCACCTTTGATCTCTTGGGCTTGACCATTGTGTACAACGCGCATCGAAAGAGAATTGGCAACGGTAAAGAGCAAAGGAATTGCGGTGAGTGCAAGGAGAAGGATCATGGGCTATGCGGTATCTGGCCGGCCAAAGCGAAGCTGGAACATATAAGGGATCAGGTAGATAAAGAAGAGAGACCCTACAAAAATTCCGATCTGAGTGTGATGGAAGAAGAAGATATTGCCCACGACTCCGCCGAAAAGAGTCCAGAAGAGCAAAATGTCAGGGGCCAGAGAACTTATGGATTTCTTGCGGTGACCGCGCGGCAATACTTTGTGTAGCAAAGCCATTAAACCCATTCCCGTGAAGAGCCAGCCTGCCGAATTAGAGAGTGGGATCTGCGGTTCGAAGGGAGTGTGCGGACCAACCGTTTTCCAACTCCATCGTCCTGCATCGACCATCTGCGGATCTAAGAAGAGATCCCAGATCATTAAACCGATTCCTCCGTAGAGAAAGACCCAATGTGCGGCGACGCGACGCGCAGCTATCAAGAGCGGATAAGTGAGCATCATCCAAGCAAAGGGAACGAGAAGGGGAACGCCAAATATTTGTACACCGAGCGAATGGTCGTAGTAATAGCGCCCAAAGGGCCAACCACTCTTAACGCCGAGGGTTTCGATTCCTAGCGAATAAATAAATGTAATGAGCGTAAATGTTGTGGCAAAGAGCGGGCCGTAAACGAGGTACGAATGAAAGACCATCGTTGCGGCGCCAACGAAGACGGTTGCCAGGGTTATATCGCGCAACAATGTTCCATGCGCCAGCGGATAGGCAATTTGTAATCCGATAACTGCAAGAACTCCTAGGAAGAGCCCGACCATTTGTGTCCGCGACGTTGACCTACGTGCCTGTTGGCGCGGGCGGAAGTTGCGGATGGTCACGCCTTTATTCTGCCCTACTTGGTGCTAGTAACAGAGCCACGAACCTCACGGAGCGCGAAGCGCGCGAAGAGCTCTTCGGAGTACCAGCGCCGTGAGACGGTTTCTCGGATCACCGCCGAATGCGCCTCGCCTTTGTAAGCAAAATCTTTGAGGGCAGCGCCATCACTCCAAATGGAAAGCGTTCCTTGTAATCCAAGTGGGGCTTCACCGATTCCGATTGCCGATTCGACGCCGCTGCCACCGCGCAAACTTTCAATCACTGGTGGCACTGCGTGCCAAAAGCGTAGGTTCTTGCTCCACCGAATCTTGGCACGAGTGATTGCCAAAACCTGACCGGTCCAAGTCTTTCCCAATTCGAAATCCACCTCAAAGGGTTGGAGCCCCGCCCACTTACCGTGTGCCGAGATGGGGGAGGCGAGATACCGGCTCTCCGCAAGGGCGAACTTCCTCCAAGCAGTGACGACGGTTCCGGCATCAAAATCAGCAACGCTCTCTTCATCCATAGTCACGATCAATCCCCAGAGGGTTGGGTCTGCGTCGCGCGGCGTGAATGTTTCGCCGGTACCGGTTCCAATTAATTTAAAAAACCCAACAGAGTTATCTCTCTTAAGCGACAGTCGATCGACCGCCATATGCCAGATTGCTTGCGGCGCGCGTTTAATCGGGATACGCCACAAGTAAACAACGGTAATCATGGGACTAAGGAAGCGGTGTGAATTATCTCGGCTACACAATCGTGCGGGCTATCCCACATTGGTGCATGTCCAGATTGCGACAAGGTAATCCACCGCGCATGCGCTGGAGCTAAGGTGCGTTCCTGCGATGTCTGAGCCGGCAAGGTATTGTCACTGTCGCCAAAGAGAATTGTTACGGGAATCGACTCGCTTATTGATTTATCGAAGCGACGAGTGAGCATTCCATCCCACGCCGGGAAATATCCATCTGAGCCGCCATAGGCCACAACTGCATCGACCATGACCTCGTTTGGAAAATCGCGCCACCTTGGACTGACTTCTGCAAAACCGATTTTGCGCGCCCACTCTTGCTTCACTATCTGATCTGCAAATTTATAACTGTATTGCGCCATGATTCTTGATGATGCGCCTAGTAGCGTTCGTTGGGTGGTGGGTACCAGCCACAGGCCCGCAGGCGCTAATCCAGTAACGCTTAATACGCGATCTGGAAAAGCGGCCGCCATCTCTAGTGCAATCCACCCACCTAGCGAATTCCCAGCGATGTGCGCTTTCTCAATTCCTAAATCATCCATCTGCTTGGTCATAAGTAAGGCGAGCGAATAGGGATCCATCGCTTGATGCGGATCAAAATCTGATTTGCCATGCCCCGGAAGATCGATCGCCGTGACCTGAAATTTCTCTTGTAATGCTGGCCTAATTGATTTCCAAGCCGTTGATGCAGAACCCATTCCATGAATAAGAAGCAACGGGGCACCGCTTCCCGAAGTTTCGTAGGAGAGTTTCACGCGCCGCACTTTACCCAAAATTACCTTGGGTTACCTTATGAGTGAAAGATCCACGTTTTGGCCAAGGTAAAAATTGCAAGGGCAAATAGCAAATAGGTGAACGAGCGACGAAGAAGAGCCACCGGTACATGCTTGGTGTTATGAGAAGCCACCATTGAGACCACAATTGCTACGGCACCAATCCCAACAGGGATACCCCACTTAACCTCATGCCAGACCCCGTGATGACCCAAGAAGGAAGTCATGGAGTTGATCGAGATAATTAAGAGAGATGTGCCCGCCGCCTTGTTCTGCGGAGTGTTATAAAAGAGAACCAGTACTGGAATCGCAAGGAACCCGCCGCCCACTCCAAAGACCCCAGTCATAGCGCCAATTACCAGGGAGATTGCGATTAAGACTCCTACCGTCATCCGCTTCTCATCTTCGACCTTGATAGGTCCGCGCCGGGTGGCAAAGCCAGCAAAGATCAAGATCAATGCAAAGCCCGTGGTGATGACTGAATTTGGGAGGTGCTTCGAGAGAGCCGCACCGCCAATGTTGGTCACCAAGCCAATGCCCCAAATGGAGAAGGCTTCGCGGTAAAGAACTTCGTGGGTCCGCATCTTAGGTATAGCTCCAGAGAGAGCCGCCAGCAAAACAATGGCCAGCGCTGCGGTTGTCGCCTGAGTGGGGGTGAAGTGAAAAACGTAGAGCAAAATCGGAACGGAGGTCATAGCCCCGCCGGCTCCAACAAATCCAAGGACGGAGCCGATAAAGGCTCCGCTCAGTATCGCTAGCACCGCGTCCATGGGTGCATCTTGCCGTATCTACGCGACATTCAGTCCAGAAATGCATCTATCGCTAAAAATCATCTTCGTTAAACTGCGGGCATGGACCTGGCCGCCGCCGAAAATTCGCATGACGACCTGATTTACCATGTCACCACACTCGCCGATTGGCAGCAGGCCCAAAGAACTGGAATCTACGACCGATCCACAAAAGGCAAATCCTTCGAACAAGTCGGATTCATTCACGCTTCATCAGCTATTCAGTTAGAGGGCACCAAAGATTATGTATATGGCGCAACCGCCCAAGACTTAGTGGTGCTGGTTATAAGCCAAAAAGCACTAGCAAACGCCGGCATCGAAGTCCGCTTGGAAGATGGGGGAGAGGGAGACTTCTATCCTCACATTTTTGCACCTATACCCGTTAATTTGATTCTAGATACCATTAACCTCTAAAGAGAATCGAGCCGTCATGGAAGTAGTTACCTACCAAATCGAGTATTACATCGATAAGCCAAATGAGACGGTCAAGGCCGTCGCTTACGAGTTAAAAGATGGTTGGTTTGTCTTCTATGGTGCAAAATCACAAGCAGAGCAGGTTCTCCGCGTTCGTGCGACGGATGTGACGAGAGTGGTGCTGGTAGCGGAGTAAATCTAGTTTTAATTATTTATTCCCCACATCCCGGTCACTTCCAGATTCCATTGTTGCCAGGTCATTTGTAGTGTCGCTCCCCATGTTACGACAATTGGACCTTGCGGAGTAAATCCATCTACAACGAGCATATGTCCGCCTCCGGTTGTCGATTGCCCGGCAATATTTTGACCCGGGGATAGTGTCAAAGTTGCCAGTAACTCCCCATAATCTCTAATGCCGTTTTGGACATCTATTTGGTCGGAGTAATACTTCGACACGCCTTTTATGACTACACCAGCAATACCGTGAGTCTGCCAATAGTTAAAAAGAGCCTGGGGCGTAAGTCCATAAATTAACGATCCGCCCGCGTCGCTAAACTCCGCTCCGATAGTTGCGGCATCTGGATTGATTCCAAGATTGAGTTGCTCCCAATCTGCAGCCGCGGCGAAGGTGCAATCACCTAGGCCAGCAAAGGTATTCCCATAAGCTTGAAAGACGTCATTGATTGGTCCTGGATAACAATCAGTAACGTTCTGTATGCAATTGAATATTGCTCCCGAATTGGCGATCGTTGATATGCCATTTACGTTCGTACCTATTTCATTCGTGGCCATCAAATAGGTTGTGGTGGGGCCACTTGGGATATTGCTAATTATGCAGGTGGTGCTCGTCCACGTCGTGCAAGTTTCGCCCCCGGGATCAACCGTCAGAGTGTAGATGATTGGTCCGTAACCGTCGCCACTCGAAATAACACTGGCTGGACACCAATCCGCTTGAAGGACTCCGGGAGAAATCCACGTCGTAGTCAATTGAGAAGCGCTGCTCGTTGACCACCCTGGTTTCTGGTAAGACTCAAGTGGGGTCACGCCGCAGGCCAAAACAGGGGGAGGCGTAAGGCTTATCGGAGGTGAGACTTCATATTGTTTTGGTGGGGACCAATCTCCTTCCCCTAGAGTGTTAGTACCTGCAAGAGATATAGACCAAGTACCTGCCGATGGGGTAGATACCCACAGTAATACGTCAGAATTCTGGTCCTGAATTTCATAAGTCTCGCTGCTTACCAGACCTGTGGGGGAGGTAAATTGAGCTGTAAAACTCGATGTTTGAAAATTCGATACAGAATTATAAACATCGATTGCCGCTACTTTTGCGGTGAGATTGCCATTGAGCATTGAAAGTGTGAAATCAGGGGCATTAACGGATTGCAGAGAGGGATCGATAGTGAATTCTTCCGAGGATGACCATTTGCCTTGGCCGGATGCATTTACTGCAGCGAGACTTACTTGCCAAGTACCAGAATCCGCACTCGGTTCAAGGATGTTCAACGCACCATCACCATCCAGATTATCGGACGAGACTGCCAGCGGGATAACGAAAGTTGCATCATTCAACATAAATCGAGCAACAAAAGATGTGGCGTGGAATTGCGCAATTATTTTAATTAGGTTTATTGCAGAAACCGTGACTGATAAATCACCATTGTCGGCCGATATAGTGAAATCGTCGTTGGTCACTATTGGTAGCGGAATTTTTTTTGTTACTTGCAGCTTTATCGATATCCAGGTGAGTTTGTTGTTCTTTCTCTGGCATTGATAAGTCAGATTTCCCTGCTTCTGAGTGATCCCGGACTTCTGGCATAAGTTTCCAACTTTTATGACGGAAGCTTGTGCAGGGACAAAATTTAACCCTAGGAGCGCTCCGGACAATAGAAATGTGGTTATCCAGACAATCCCTCGAAATCGACTCACGAAAATAACCATAGTCTTATGGTACGAAATGTGGATAAATGCAATGAATTAACTGAGTCGAGTATGTAAATTAACTTCAGGAGAACTGTAAGGTAAACAGATGAATGTCACGATGAGAGAAAGAGCTTTAGGCTCCCTCTGGGGTCTAGCCCTAGGAGACGCTCTTGGCATGCCTACTCAAGAACTCAGTCGTTCAGAATCATTAGAAATTTTAGGTAATCCGCCGACTTTTAGAGATGCACCGCAGGATCATCCTTTTGCAACTGGTCTCAAAGCAGGATCGATCACCGATGACACGGAGCAGACCTTGCTCTTCGCAGAATTGCTCATTGAAAATTTAGGTGTGATCTCTCCAGAGCAGATTGCTCAGTCTTTGCAAGAGTGGGAGACTCAACAGATAGCTCTCGGCCGTTTTGGCTTGTTAGGTCCGTCTACAAAACGGGCGCTGGAAGAACTTCGAGCAGGAAAAGATCCCTCAGAAACTGGACGACTGGGAACGACTAATGGTGCTGCGATGCGGATAAGTTCCGTTGGAATTCTCT
>CAIZKO010000049.1 GCA_903933585.1 uncultured Actinomycetes bacterium | reverse complement strand
TGAGGCCTCGGTATAAACAGTTCTCTTATCGTGATACTCGGCATCTCCCGCCCATGATGGATCTGATTGAGTCTTCTGCCATGGCGGCATGATCGCATCTGCATCAGACCAACGTGATGCAACTTCGTTCCGCTCCACCTTCGAGAGTGCTAACTCAAAGGCCTGCTCCACTGAGATTAATCCCGATGGAGGGGGCGGAATAAGTAGCGAAATTGACTTCTCTTCATCCATAACCGCTTCGTTAATAAGCGAGCCAACAAGGGGACGCGCTAGTGCAACTGGCACTGGAGTTACGAGACCAATCCATAAACTCGAAAGCCAGACCGATAGAAATGGAACCTTAATAATTATTCGTCGTCGCAATTTGGAGACTCGGGCGAATGTCTTCATCAGTTGCGCATAGGTCATGACATCGGGTCCCCCGATATCGAAGATTCCAGATCGTGGCTCTTTAAGTTTTGCCACCTCATCGAGGTAATAAAGCACATCGCGAATCGCAATGGGCTGGGTGCGATTGCTGACCCACTTCGGCGTGATCATGATCGGCAATCTATGAGTCATATGACGAATCATTTCGAATGAGGCAGATCCCGATCCGATAATAATTCCTGCGCGTAGCTCTAAAACCGGAACGCTAAATTTTGCCAAAGATGCTCCGGTATTTGCTCGTGATGCTAGGTGTTGACTTTGACTCGCATCGTTGGCGATTCCCCCGAGATAAATGATTTGTGACACTCCAGCTTCTTGCGCCGCTTGACCAAAGGTGCGGGCCATCGCCTCTTCAACCTGATCAAATCGACCCCCAGCGCCGATGGAATGGAGCAGGTAAAAGGCGGTATGTACTCCCGCGAGCGCCGCGGAAATTTCTCTTGGCTTGGTGGCACTTCCCACAGAAACTTCGACCTGCGAATACCAAGGCAAGCCTACAATTTTCGATCGATCTCTTACAAGAACGCGGACATCGATTCCTTGCTCTAGCAGCGAGGTCACCAGTCGACTGCCCACATAACCCGATGCCCCGGTTACGAGAACTCTACGAATCTCAGGAGTTGCGTTCACCTGATTAACAGTAGACTCAGTAGATAGATTCGGATATTCGAAACCAGCGTTGGTTGCGAGTTGACCAGTGACCGCTTTGCGCTCCACTGAGAGAAGAAAAAGGTAGATCCACATGGCAAAACCCCGCGTAGTAATCCTTGGCGGAGGCTTTGGAGGGCTGGCAACGGCAGAAGCTCTCGGTCACGATGCTGATATCACCGTCGTTGATCGCAACAATTATCAGACCTTCCTTCCACTTCTCTACCAGGTCGCTACCGCCGGAATCGCGGCAGACCACATTGCTTACCCCATCCGTGGTGCGCTCCGTAAGACTGGGGGCCGTTTCCATATGGGCTCTCCCATCTCCATCGATCACAAGAACAAGACCGTCAAACTCGATAGCAGCGAAGTAATCCCCTTCGATCACCTCGTTATTGCGATGGGTTCGATCACCGCCGACTTTGGAATTCCGGGAGTCCATGAATTTGGCTTAGGAATGAAGTCGATCCATGAATCGCTGATGATTCGCTCCGAGATTATGCGCCGTTATGAAGATCTCTGCCGCTTCCAGGATGACACCCGCCTCAAAGTAGTGATTGTCGGCGGCGGGCCAACCGGTGTCGAAATGGCAGGGGCGCTCGGCGAACTGATCAAGGGACCGCTTCGCCACGATCAGGCGGAAGCGGCTTCTAATATTGATGTTTATCTAGTTGAGGCAGGACCGCGCGTCCTACCTATGTTCGATCAATCGCTTACCGATAAGGCGCAGAAGGAGTTAGAGAAGCTGGGCGTCAATCTCATGCTCAAGTCAGCTGTTAAATCGTTGGAGTTTGGGCAGATCAACTTTGCGGATGGCTCCTCGATGCGGGCGCATGTGATGGTCTGGGCGGCCGGCGTTACCAGTTCACCTGCGATCTATGACCTCAGCGTCCCTACCGAGGGATTTCGACTTAAGACCGAACAGACGATGCAAGTTACCAATTATCCCTATGTCTGGGCGGTAGGAGATTGCGCGGGAGCTCGCGGCGCCAATGGTCGCTTCTTGCCACAGGTCGCTCCGGTTGCCATGCAGCAAGGTCGTTTCGTGGCAGATCAAATCCGCCGAGTAAGTAAGGGACAAGCTCTAAAAGAATTTTTCTACAAAGATAAGGGTTCCATGGCAACCATCGGTCGCCACAAGGCGATCATCCAAGTTAAGAAATTGAAGATCAGCGGACCGATCGCCTGGTTTGGCTGGCTCTTCCTACATCTCTTCTACCTCATGGGTGGAAGAAATCGAATCGGCACCATCGCCGACTGGGGCTGGAACTATTTCACCTTCGACCGCGGCAACCGCCACATCATGGATTCGCTCTAAGGCCATGGCCTACATCGATCTGCGCGGGCATCAGACCTGGAGCGTTGAATATCCAAATAATGGAGCGCCTTTATTGCTGCTGCACGGCGGTTTAAGCGCTACCGAGAACTTTGATTACCACATTCTTCCCGCCATTGCAGATCGCTTTCATGTGTATGGCTACGATCGCACAGCTCACGGCCGAACGGGGATGCGCGAAGGTTTTTACCACTTTAATTTTCAACGTGATGAAGCAATCGCTTATATAGAAGATGTGATTGGCGCACCTACCCACCTACTGGGACATAGCGACGGCGGAATCATTGCGCTCATGGTTGCGATCGCACGGCCCGACTTGGTTTTATCCATCATTGCTACGGGTGCCAATTACACCTGGGATTCAAAACTTACTCTTGATAGTGAAGTGATCATCACTGATGATAATCGCGCCGAATTTGCCGAACGCTCCCCTGATGCTCCAGAGATGCTCCGCGTCATTATTCAAAAGGCTCATGATGTATGGGCAACCGAACCCAATATCACCCTTGCAGAATTGGCCACAATCACCTGCCCGGTATTAGTAGTCAACGGCGATGATGAACCTTTTAGCCCATACCATGGAGTTGATTTATATGAAGCGCTACCTGACGGTCGTCTGGCAATAATCCCTGGCTCGCCACATGCGACGCACAAGATCAAACCACACTTGTTGCATCCGATAATTAAGGACTTTTACGATCATCCCGAGCCCCGTGGTGAGTCAAATCCTTTTAGAGAAGTCCCTGGGGAATAATTAAGGAACGAGCGTGGTCATGGTGCTGGCCAAATTAAAGAGCAAGTTTGGATAGACACCTAGCACCAAGGTGATAATGAAGCAGATCGTTATTCCAGTCGTAACCAAGAACGATGGAACAGCTACCGTCACTGTGTCATCTGTAGGTTCTTTAAAGAACATAATCAAGACGACGCGTAGATAGAAGAAAAGTGCAATCGCGCTCGAAAGTACACCGACTACAACGATCGCAATATTTCCGGTGGCATATGCCGCGGTAAATATGGAGAATTTTGCGATGAAGCCAGAGGTAAGTGGAATACCACCAAAGCTTAAAAGGAATAGCGCAAAAGCGGTGGCGACTCCTGGTGATTTCTTGGCGAGCCCAGCCCAACGATTGAGGTCATTTACCTCGCCCGTTGAATCACGAACCAGGGTCACAATTCCAAAGGCGCCAATTGTGGCAAAGCCATAGGCCACGAGATAGAACATCATTGCAGTTAATCCCGCTTGGCTCAGCGCAATTACTCCAGCGAGCAAGAAGCCAGCGTGGGTAATTGAAGAGTAAGCCAGCGTGCGCTTTACATCGCGCTGCGAAATTGCTGCAATCGCGCCACCAGCCATCGTCACAATTGAAATCGCAACAAATACTGGGCGCCAATCATTTTGTACCGCCGCAAATGCGACAATAAAGATGCGGAACATTGCGCCAAAAGCAGCGACCTTGGTGCAGGCAGCCATAAATCCTGTGACTGCAGTTGGTGCGCCTTGATAAACATCTGGAGTCCACGAGTGGAAAGGGACCGCTCCAACTTTAAAGAGCAACCCAACTGACATCAGGACAATTCCGAGAAGTAAGAAGATGTGATTTGCGCCAGGAGCGGCGGCGGCAGTTCTGATGGTTGCTAATGAAAGACTCCCAGAAAATCCGTATACGAGTGCCCCGCCAAAGAGGAAGAAGGCGGATGAGTATGCCCCGAGCAAGAAGTACTTAAGTGCCGCTTCTTGTGACAGGAGGCGACGGCGACGAGCCAACCCGGTAATGATGTAAAGCGGGATTGAGAGGACTTCTAGCGCCACAAAGAGAGTGATCAGGTCGTGGGCAACAGGGAAGAGCAACATTCCAGAGATAGCAAAGAGCACCAAGGGATAAATCTCGGTCATCTGCACGCCGGCCAGCACGGCAGCCGCTTCCTCCTGTGATCCAGGAAGAGCTGATGCTTGCGGTGCAAAGTGATCATTCTGCGTAAAGAAGAGGAGAGCCACAAAAGCCATGGCGAGAATTGCACCTTGCATGAAGAGGCCGCCGCCATCAATCGAAACTGAATCTACGGCGGCCGATTGAGAGATGAGATTGTGGATCGAAATCACCCAACAAAAAGCGGTCGCAGTCGTTAACAGAGCGATAATGATTTGGATGCGGGCCCGATAAGCCCGTCCGACAAATCCTTCGACGAATACCCCAAGAAGCGCTCCACCGAGGACGATCAAGATTGGTGCAAGTAAGTTGTAATCAAGCGATGGAGTAGTAAGCATTATTTACCTGCCAATGGAGTCGGGTCAGTGACTTGAGCCGCTGCCATAATTTGGCTGGTCGCTGGATTAATCACATGGATAGCGGGCTTTGGATAAAAACCGAGCAGAACGAGCGCCACAATAACTGGGGCCAGTGCGAATTTCTCGCGCCAGTTGAGATCTGGCGTATCTTCATTTCCTGCTTGCAACGGTCCGTGAAGGGTGCGTTGTACCAAAAGCAAAATGTAGAGCGCGGCCAAGACGATACCTGTTGTTCCAATTACCGCAGCGAGTGGATAGCGAGTGAATGTTCCAACGAGAACTAAGAATTCGCTGACAAAGCTCGATAGCCCTGGGAGAGCCAGCGCAGACATACCAGCGATAAAGAAGCTCCAGGCCATCACCGGTGTTATTCGTTGCAGCCCACCAAAGTCTTCCACCTGCGTCGACTTACGACGCTCAATCATCCAGCCGCCGACGAGAAAGAGCGCCGCGGTCGAAAATCCATGGTTGACCATGTACAAAGTTGCGCCGGTTAATCCTTGGCTTGTCATGGCAAAGATTCCGAGAACGATAAACCCAAAGTGCGAGATTGAAGTAAATGCGATCAATGAGTTGAGATCTTTCTGGCCTATCGCCAGAAAGGCGCCATAAATAATCGAGATCAGTGAAAGCACGATGATGTAAGGGGCGAAGGTCTTTGTTGCCTCTGGAAAGAGTGCAATGCAGAAACGAATCATCCCGTAGGTGCCTACCTTGTCGAGAACACCGAGCACCAAGATGGATGTGCCGGGAGTTGCCGATTTCGCTGCACCTGGAAGCCAGGTGTGGAAGGGAAAGAGTGGGGCCTTAATTGCAAAGGCGATAAAGAAGCCCAGGAAGAGCCAATCTTGCGTGTTGTGGCTGATCTTGAGATGAGAAAGGGCTGTCACATCAAATGTGCCATGACCTTGTTTGATAGATATAACAAATAGCCCAATAACGGCTGCCAGCATCAGCAATCCGCCGAAAAGGCTATAGAGCAAGAACTTCAGCGCTGCTGCAGCGCGTTCGCCACGTCCGTATCCACCGATCAGGAAATAAACCGGAACGAGCATCGCCTCGAAAATCACGTAAAACAGGAATACATCGGTCGCGGCAAATACGCCGACCATAAATGTTTCAAGAATCAAGATCAACATATAGAAGGTTTTTACGCTCCATCGACCATTCTCGGCCTCGTTCCAACCGCCAACAACAACGATAGGAACCAGAACGGTGGTGAGCAGAATGAGAACAAGCGCCAATCCATCAATGCCAACTGCGTAATTGATATTGAATACTTTAAACCAGGAATGAGACGAGACGAGTTGGAAACCTTGAACTCCGAACTTGTACTTAGTCAACATCAAGAGAGAGCTGATCAACGTTACAACTGACGAAGCCAATGCCAGTAACTTGATGGCCTTGGTATTCTCTTTCGGAACGGCAACGAGCCCCAGCACACCTAAGAGTGGCAGGATGATGGTGAGCGTCAAGAGGTTCATGCGGTTACCACCCAAAGGATCAGGGCACCGATAAAGACGCCGACAAACATCATCAATGCGTAGCTGCGAACGTAGCCATTTTGTAATTTACGGAGCACATCCGAAACCTCGCCGATCACCCAACCCACGAGCCGGACCGCACCATCGATCACATGGTGATCCGTGGCAACCAATCCCGCGGTGAGCGCGGTACCTGGCTTTACGAGCACAGCATCGTTAAAGATATCTTGATAGAGATCCTTGCGCGCGATCTTGGTGAAGATGGAGACCTTCTCGGGAGCGACCTCGGGCACGGTGCGGTACTTGATAATCGCATATCCGGCGCCAAGTGCCACGATTCCCAGAGCGAGAACCGATACGACGAGAGGTTTCATTAATTCTTTTCCACCCTCTGCATGAGAGGCGTTAACGACTGGCTGGAGCCAGTTAACCAAGGCACCCCCGGCGCTGAGAAGGAATCCAGAAGCGATCGAACCGATCGCTAAGACCACCATTGGTCCCCACATCAAAACCGAACTCTCGTGCGGATGAGATCCATCCTTCCAACGCTTTGCACCCGCAAAGGTCAGAACAACAACGCGGGTCATATAAAAAGCGGTGATGCCGGCACCGAGGAGCGCTGCTCCGCCGAGGATGATTCCCTTACCGCCGCCCTGATTGAAGGCGGTCTCAATAATCTTGTCCTTCGAGTAGAAGCCCGCAAAAGGTGGAACTCCCAAGATCGCGAGATAACCCAATCCAAAGGTGACCGCGGTGATCGGCATGAGTTTTGCCAAACCACCATATTTGCGCATATTGATCTCATCATCCATGCCATGCATGACCGAGCCTGCGCCTAAGAACATCCCGGCCTTGAAGAATCCATGCGTCAAGAGATGCATGATTGCGAAGGCATATCCAACGGGCCCGAGTCCTGTCGCCAGAATCATGTAACCGATCTGCGACATAGTGGAGGCAGCGAGTGCCTTCTTAATGTCATCTTTAGCGGTACCCACGATCGCTCCGAAGAGAAGGGTGATAACTCCAACAGTTACGACGAGTATCCGCGCTGTTGATGATGCGTCGAAGATAAAGTTTGAGCGAGTAATGAGGTAGACGCCAGCGGTGACCATCGTCGCTGCGTGGATGAGAGCTGAAACTGGGGTTGGACCAGCCATCGCATCACCCAGCCAGGATTGCAATGGGAATTGTGCGGACTTACCGGCGGCGGCCAACAAGAGCATCGCTCCAATAGCTGTGAGCGCTGCAGGTGATGCATGAGAAGCGCCCGCTTTAACGCCATCGAATGAGACGGCTCCAAATTGGGTAAAGCAGATCATGATGGCGAGTGAAAGTCCGACGTCACCAATTCTGTTGGCGATAAATGCCTTCTTGGCGGCAACCGCATAGGTCTGATTGTGGTTCCAAAATCCAATGAGAAGATAAGAGGCCAGGCCGACGCCTTCCCACCCAACATATAAATTGAGGTAAGAATTGCCCAAGACCAGAAGCAGCATCGCTGCGATAAAGAAGTTGAGATAGGCGAAGAAGCGGCGGCGATCCTTATCGTGATCCATATAAGCGATCGAATAGATATGAATCAAGGTGCCGACTCCGGTAATAAGAAGTACAAAGCAGATAGAGAGTTGGTCGAGTAATAACGATGCATCTACTTTGAGATTTCCTACAGAGATCCACTCAAAGAGTTTTTGAGTGGCAGCGCGATTAGCACCAGTGTGGCTATGCATCGCCATGAATTCAAAGACTCCGACGCCAAAGGCTGAAGCGGAAATCAGAGTTGCAAAGATATGTCCCCACTTATCGGCCATTCGACCCAAGAGCAGAAGTATCGCCGAGCTAAAGAGTGGAAGAGCGATGAGGTATACCAAGTGGCTGCTAGTTCTCATTAGTTCTTCAACAAACTGGCATCATCAACTGATGCCGATCGACGGGAGCGGTAAATGGTGACGATGATGGCGAGACCAACAACGACTTCACAGGCGGCGACCACCATCGTGAAGAAAGATGCGACTTGTCCATCGAGATTGCCATGAATTCGAGAGAAGGTTACGAGCGCCAAATTGGAGGCGTTGAGCATGAGCTCGATGCACATAAAGATGACGATGGCATTGCGGCGGATCAATACGCCAAGCGCTCCGATCGTAAAGAGGATGATCGAGAGGTAGAGGTAATTTGAAATATCCATTTAGTCCTCCTGCTCTTCGATTGCCTCTAAAGCAAACGGTGCGCTAGTAATAATGTCTCCGCGTGAGCGGAGAGTTTGCGATACCGAGGTAGGCGCTGGCGAACCATCTGGCAGGAGCGCGGGAACATCCACGGCGTTACGGCGAGCAAAAACACCAGAGGCGGGAAGCCCTGCGGCGTCGCCCAGTGAGCTCTTACGGAAGCGTGCAATCGAAAGGTCGCGTTGCGCGAAAGGCGAGCGAACTTTCTGGGAGTGAGCCAGGACCATCGCGCCGAGTGCTGCTGTAATAAGTAGCGCTGATACAACTTCAAAGGCCCAGACATATTGGGTAAATAGTAATTTTGCGATTCCTTGCACATTGCCTTCAGCATTTGCTGCTACCAATCCAGCCGCAGGCGCGGAAACGGTCGCTCGACCGAGAAGTGAGACCAGCAAACCTCCGAGGCCAATGGCGGCCACTATCGAAGGAATCCGCTGCCCCTTGAGGTTCTCTACAAATGATTCTGAGCTATCAATTCCCACGAGCATCAAGATAAAGAGGAAGAGCATCATCACGGCGCCGGTATAAACAACGATCTGCACAATTCCCAAGAAGAGAGCATCTTCGGCGATATAGAAGATCGCGAGTGTGACCATAACCCAGGCCATCAAGAGGGCAGAGTGAACCGCCTTCTTTACCACCAGGATTCCGAGAGCTGCGATAACCGCGAGCGGAGCCAAGATCCAAAATTGCACTGCCTCAGGCGTCGCTGTGCGGCCGACCGTAAGCGCGAAGTGAAAACTATTATGTAACATTTTACTTCTGCTCCTCCTTGGCTTGCGAAGGATGCGAACCCGTGATTTCGCCCTTGTAATAATTGAGATGGCTGGAATCTGGATACATAGGATGTGGTGGAGCGATCATTCCCTGACGCAATGGCGCAAGGAGATCATCCTTTTCAAAGATTAACTTGGAGCGTTCATCATCGGCCAACTCATATTCATTGGTCATCGTGAGTGCACGGGTTGGACAGGCTTCAATGCAGAGTCCGCAGAAGACGCAACGCAAATAATTAATTTGATATACCTGACCGAACCGCTCTCCGGGAGAGAAGCGCTCCTCCTCGGTGTTATCGGCTCCCTCGACATAGATCGCATCTGCGGGGCAGGCCCAGGCGCAAAGTTCGCATCCGATGCACTTTTCAAGTCCATCTTCATAGCGATTGAGTTGGTGACGACCATGGAAGCGCTCTGCGGTTGGCTCTTTAACCTCTGGATATTGCACGGTATTAACCTTCTTGAACATGGTCGCGAAGGTGACCCAGAATCCAAGTAATTGTTGCGAGAAACTCTTCGCTTCATCAGCCATTGTGGTTCTCCAGTTCTGTAACCACTTGCGTTTGGTCGATCGTCAAGTGATTGACCGTTAATTGACCAGGTAACGCAGGAATTGGGAATGAAGGTAGCGGCAAATCTGGCAGCACTGCAGCGGCTTTTGCCTTAGCGGTAGTTCGGTCGTACATGGTCGTAATAAGCACCACGAGCAAGACAACGCCGACGCTAAATCCCATGACGATGATGCGGCTTACTGCGCGCTGGGACATCACGCGCAAGGTGGCGAGGATCAAGATCCAGACCAAACTGGTCGGGATCAAAACTTTCCATCCGAACTTCATGAACTGGTCATAGCGCAGGCGAGGGAGCGTCCCGCGCAGCCAGACAAAGAGGAAGAAGAAGGAGACAACTTTTGCAATAAACCAGAAGAGTGTGAACCAACCACCCAACCAACCCTCGGTAAATGTAAGGCCAGGAAGCGCGTGGTACCCGCCCATAAAGAGCGTGGTTGCCAGCGCCGAAACCGCAACGATATTTACATATTCGGCTAAGAAGAAGAGCGCGAATTTGAGCGATGAGTACTCGGTGTGGAATCCGCCAACGAGTTCGCCCTCGGCTTCAGCCAAATCGAATGGTGCGCGGTTGGTCTCGCCCACCATGGAAATTACATAGATTACGAAGGACGGGAACAAGATAACCGAGAACCACCACTTGTGTTGCGCGGCAACGATCTCTGATGTCGACATACTTCCTGAGTAAATAAAGACAGCAACGAGAGAGAGTCCCATCGCGACTTCATAAGAAATAACCTGCGCGCTCGAGCGCAATCCGCCGAGTAGTGGGTAGGTGGAACCCGAGGACCATCCTGCAAGAACAATTCCATAGACACCGATTGATGCAATAGCCAAGATATAAAGAACGCTCACCGGAAGATCGGTCAATTGCATCGCGGTCTTGTGCCCAAAGAGTGTGACCGTGCCGGTAAATGGAATGACAGCGAAGGCCATAAAGCAGGTAGTGGCCGAAATGATCGGAGCAATGATAAATACAACTTTGTCAGCTGCAGCTGGAATCAAATCTTCCTTGAGCGCTAACTTCACGCCATCGGCGAGCGCTTGTAACAAACCAAACTTGCCGACGCGGTTAGGTCCCAGACGCATCTGCATGCGAGCAACAATTCTGCGCTCACCCCAGACCGCCATCAAGGTGCAAACAACACAGAAGACAAATATTAAGAGTCCCTTTACTAAAATTAACCAGCCGGGATCTTGTCCAAGCAAAGCTGCTGTACTCATCGCTTCGCCACCTTTACTGATCCAGAAGTGAATCCCAGCGCGGGAATTACTTGTGATCCTTCCGAGTTGCGCGGTACCCAGATTAAATTATCTGCGATTGCGCGTATTGAAACAGGTAGCTCAATTGATCCACGTTCACTGGAAATAACCACTGAATCTGCCTCAGTCACGCCAAGAGATGCTGCAGTTGCGCTAGAAATATGCGCACGCGCATCCTTAGCGGTACCAGCTAGGTTTGCTTCGCCCTGCTGCAACGATCCCAGGTCAAGCAAGAAGCGCCATGAGACAAGTGTGAACCCATCGGAACTCGCTGGATTAGCTGTTCGCTTTGCGAACGCTGGTTGTACGCCATCCCAAGTGCCGAGCGATTCAATTTCACGAGTCGTAGCGGTCACTGTTGGAAGATTAATCGGCTTGCCCATTTCATCTGCCAAGATCGAAAGGATCCGCACATCACTGCGAAGATCGACATCATCGATTCCCTTATCAAAGCTGCGTGCGATTCCGCGCCAATCGAGGTAGGAACCACTCTTCTCAACCACTGCCGCAACTGGAAGAACTACATCAGCTATAGCGGTAACAGCGGTGTTAGATATTTCGAGTGATACGACAAAGGTATTGAGCAGTTGATTGAGAGCTTGCGCCGAAATATCCATAGGATCGACCCCACCGATGAGAACCGCATCAAGCGATTCATCGTTGAGAGCGGCCAATATTTCAGAGGTGGAACGACCTGGATCTTCTGGAAGTGTTTTCACTCCCCATGCGCTCTGCAGATCGACGCGAGCTGCGGCATCTGACAGCGGGCGATAGCCCGGAAGTAAGTTTCCGATCGCACCTGCGGCAAGCGCCCCGCGTTCGCCTGCGCGACGTGGAATCCACGCCAACTTGGCGCCGGTCGATTGTGAAAGTTCGAATACTGCAGAGAGGGCACCCGGAGTTTCGGCGGCGCGCTCACCAACCAAGATCACGCTCTGTGCGGTGAGGCCAGAAACTTCGGCGAGACCCTTAACCAAATGGGCCGCAAGTTTCTTAGAACCACGGCTAGCAAGTGGTGCATCTGACGTAACAACGAGTCCGCGCTTTGTCACTTGGCGATAAATGCGCAAGAAGACAATGGGTGATTCCTCTTCTGGCTCAAAACTCGCGAGGAGCACCTGATCGGCGTTATCAATATCGATGTAGGTCGTCTTTAGATTCGTGACTACAGTTGCTAAGAAATCGCGCTCTTCATCGCTATGGGGGCGAGCACGGAAATCAATGTCATTTGTCCCTAGCGCCACGCGTGCAAACTTGGAATAACCATAAGCATCTTCATGAGTCAAACGACCGCCAGCGAGAACACCAACCCGCTTGTCCTTGAGTCCAGCTGCAGCTGCAGCAATGGCTTCCGGCCATGATGCTTCGTGGAGTTCGCCATCGGCGCCACGAACGAGTGGAGTCTTGAGGCGTTCACGTGTGGTCAAATATTTAAAAGCCCAGCGGCCCTTATCGCAGTTCCACTCTTGGTTGACTGCAGGGTCATCGCCGCCAAGACGACGAAGTGTCTTACCGCGACGAATATCGGTGCGTAGATCACAGCCTGACGCGCAATGTTCGCAGGCCGAATTTACAGATACCAGATCAAAGGGACGAGCGCGGAAACGATAGGAAGATCCGGTGAGCGCACCGACTGGGCAGATCTGCACCGTATTGCCGGAGTAATACGACTCAAACGGTTGGTTCTCGTAGATGCCCACCTGCTGCAGCGCACCGCGTTCGTTAAGGGTAATAAATGGATCGCCAGCAATTTGCTCAGAGAAGCGAGTGCAGCGCGCACAGAGCACGCAGCGTTCGCGATCGAGTAGTACTTGCGATGAAATATTTATTGGCTTTTCAAAGGTGCGCTTTTCTCCTTCGAAGCGTGACTCGGGACGGCCAGCAGACATCGCCTGATTTTGCAGCGGGCACTCGCCACCCTTATCGCAGATTGGGCAATCAAGCGGGTGGTTAATTAAGAGGAACTCCATGATTCCCTCTTGCGCCTTAGCGGCAACAGGAGAGGTCAGTTGGGTATTTACGACCATGCCATTTTCGACGGGCATGGTGCACGAAGCTTGTGGTTTAGGAAAAGCGCGCCCATTGATAGAGACATCTACCAAGCATTGGCGGCAAGCGCCTTCGGGAGCAAGTAAAGGGTGATCGCAGAATCGCGGAATAGCGATGCCCAACTGCTCGGCGGCGCGAATGATAAGAGTTCCCTTTGGAACAGTTACTTCTGCGCCATCGATTACTGCGGAGACGGTTTCAACCGCTACAACTGCTTGCTCGGGCGTCATTTATGCACCTGCCGTTTCAAAGAGCGTCGAAGCGACCGGATCAAATGGGCAACCGCCATTGGTCTGGTGCAAGATGTATTCCGCGCGGAAATATTTAAGTGAAGAGATAATCGGCGATACTGCACCATCTGCGAGCGCACAAAATGAGCGGCCAGCAATGTTGTCGCAGAGGTCGAGAAGTTTTTCGAGATCCGCTTCAGTGCCCTTACCTGCTTCGAGGTCCTTCATTAACTGCACGAGCCACCAGGTGCCTTCGCGGCAAGGGGTGCACTTTCCGCAGGATTCATGCTTGTAGAACTCAACCCAGCGCAACGCAGCACGCACTACGCAGGTGGTCTCGTCAAAGATTTGCAGCGCCTTTGTTCCAAGCATGGAACCTGCTGCTGCGACGCCTTCATAATCTAAAGGAACGTCGAGATGCTCTGCAGTAAACATGGGAGTGGAAGATCCTCCAGGTGTCCAGAATTTTAATTCGTGACCAGCGCGGATTCCGCCAGCGAGTTCCAGAATCTGACGCAAGGTAATTCCCAATGGCGCTTCGAATTGTCCCGGGTTGGTGACATGGCCAGAGAGGGAATAGAGCGTGTATCCCTTGCTCTTCTCGGTTCCCATCGCTTGGAACCAGTCGGCTCCGTTGGCAATAATCGAAGGCACCGAAGCGATTGATTCAACATTGTTAACAACTGTAGGCATCGCATAAAGACCGGCGATGGCAGGGAATGGTGGACGCAAACGTGGTTGACCGCGGAATCCTTCGAGGGAATCCAGCAGCGCGGTTTCTTCACCACAGATATATGCACCAGCACCAGCGTGCAAAGTTAACTCTAAATCAAAGCCACTACCTAAAATATTCTTTCCAAGAAGTCCGGCTGCGTATGCATCGTCGATAGCCTTCTGCACCCGACGAAAAACATGTACGACCTCGCCCCGAATATAAATAAAGGAGTGATTCGCGCGGATCGCATAAGACCCGATGATGATTCCTTCAATGAGTGCGTGCGGGTTCGCCATGAGCAACGGAATATCTTTGCAAGTGCCCGGCTCTGATTCATCGGCATTAACAACTAAATAGTGTGGCTTGTTATCGCCCTGTGGAATGAAACCCCACTTGCTTCCAGTTGGAAATCCTGCACCGCCGCGACCACGAAGTCCCGACTCTTTAACTAGCGCAATGACTTCGTCGGGAGTGGACTTAAGAGCTTTAGCGAGCGGCTTATAGCCGCCGTGGCGCTTATAAGCGGCAATAGTAAATGAGTCGGGCTCATCCCAATGCGCCGAAAGAACCGGCTTTAATATGCTCATTTTTTACCCTGCGACTTCGCGATATTTAACCCGAGGAGTGATGGAGCGCCGGCTTGCACGCCCTCTTCGGAGAGACCATCAGATAACCCGGCGAGGACTGCAGAATTCTCTTTCCAGGTGCGCAAGGTGGAAGGTCCGCGCGTTGGAGCCGGTGGATTACCTTCGCGAATTGCATCAACCAAATTATTAACCGAGGCTGGAGTTTGATTGTCGTAAAACTCCCAATTGACCATAACGACGGGCGCATAATCGCAAGCGGCATTACATTCAATACGCTCGAGTGAAACTTTTCCATCCGCAGTAGTTTGATCTTTCTTGATTCCTAGACGATCGCAGACCGATTCGTAAATTGCATCCCCGCCCATGATGGCGCACAAGGTATTGGTGCAAATACCAACGTGATACTCACCTACCGGCTCGCTCTTATATTGCGTGTAGAAAGTTGAGACGGCAGTAACCTCTGCGGTCGCTAGATTTAATTTTTCGGCGATGGTTTCAATTCCACGTGCTGTTACATAGCCATCAATGGATTGCACATAATGTAGAAGCGGCATGATCGCCGATCGACTCTTTGGGTAACGGGCAATGATGGAATCCATCACGGCGAGTTCTTCATTGGTAAAGGACATTAGCGGTCAACCCCACCCATCACTGGATCTATTGAAGCAACAGCTGCAACGACATCGGCGATCATGCTGCCTTCGCACATTGCAGATAGCGATTGCAAATTGTTAAAGGAAGGTTCGCGGAAGTGCAGGCGATAAGGGTGTGTTCCACCATCGGATACCAAGTGGACTCCGACTTCGCCCTTAGGAGATTCAATCGCCGAGTAGACCTGGCCCGCAGGAACACGGAAACCCTCAGTAGAAATCTTGAAGTGATGAATCAGCGCTTCCATGGATTGCCCCATGATGTGAGCGATGTGTTCTTCGGAATTACCCATTCCATCTGGCCCAACGGTGAGATCGGCGGGAGATCCGATCTTCTTATCGTCGATAACAACTGGCGCTCCAGCAGACTTTTCCAGCCTGATCACGCACTGTTCGATGATGCGAAGTGATTGTTCGAGCTCTTGCATCTTGATTAAGAAGCGTCCGTAGGTATCGCAGCCATCATTGGTGATGACATCAAATTCATAGTTTTCATAACCGCAATACGGTTCAGATTTACGTAGATCCCAAGGCAGGCCAGTAGCACGGAGGATTGGGCCAGTGATACCCAGAGTGATGCAACCTGCTAAATCGAGATAACCAACGCCTTGAGTACGTTTCATCCAGATGGTGTTACCGATCAAGAGCTTGGCATTATCTTTAAAGTTTTGGCGCAACTCTTTTACGGTTTCGCGAATCTTGGTCAGTGCGCCATCGGGTAGATCTTGCGAGACTCCCCCGGGACGTACATAGGCCATATTCATGCGCAATCCGGAGATCATTTCAAAGATATCGAGTACCTTTTCCCGCTCGCGGAAGGCGAAGAGCATCGGGGTCAGCGCACCCAGTTCGAGAGCACCAGTTCCAAGAGCAACCATGTGTGAAGAGATTCGGTTGAACTCCATCATCATCACGCGAATTTCGCTAGCGCGTTCTGGAATCTGATCGGTAACTCCGAGAAGTTTTTCTACACCGAGGCAGAAGACGGTCTCATTAAAAATTGGTGACAGGTAATCCATACGCGTAACAAAGGTGGTTCCTTGCGTCCAGGTGCGATATTCCGCATTCTTTTCGATACCAGTATGTAAGTAACCGATGCCGGCGCGCGCTTCGGTAACGGTCTCGCCTTCAAGTTCGAGAATGAGGCGAAGTACTCCGTGTGTAGATGGGTGCTGTGGACCCATGTTGACGACAACGCGCTCTTCTTTCGTCGCGCCAATCTCTGTAACGAGAGAGTCCCAATCACTTCCAGTAACTGAGTAAACGCGACCTTCTGTCGTCTCGCGCGATGATGCGTATGGATCGTGAGTTGTCATCGGTAAGACCTGCGCTCTGATGGAGGTGGAACGGTCGCACCCTTGTACTCGACCGGGATTCCGCCGAGTGGGTAATCCTTACGTTGTGGGTGACCGATCCAGTCATCGGGCATCAAGATGCGCGTAAGACCAGGGTGGCCATCAAAGATAATTCCGAACATGTCGAATGTCTCGCGTTCGTGCCAGTTATTTCCGCCCCACAACTCAACGAGTGAAGGCAGATGTGGGTTGCTATCTGGAACGCTGACTTCTAAACGGATGCGGCGATTGAATGTCATCGATAAGAATGGGTAGACGCAATGCAATTCGCGATCTTTATCCGCTGGATAGTGCACGCCATTGACTCCGAGACACATTTCAAAGCGCAGAACTGGATTATCGCGCAGGACTTGGGCGACCTGAAATAGGCGGTCTGCTTTGACATGAAGGGTTAGTTCGCCGCGATCTACAACGACGCGCTCAATATCTGCGCTGAACTCGGGATAGGCGCGTTCGAGTTCATCGACCATCTCATCGAAGTAGCTACCGTAGGGGCGCTCCGTTGAATCCGAACTTTGACTTTTGCGAACTAAACCGCCGAAACCCGAGGTATCGCCAGTTCCCTTAACTCCAAATGATCCGTGATCGATGGTCATGATTTCAAGAGCCCTTGAATCTGGAAGGTCGGCTTAGAAGCGAGCGCAGCGGCTTCCACTTCGCGAATAATTGCTTCACGGTTTACGCCGAGCTTGGTATTGCTGATCTGCTCGTGCAATTTAAGAATGGCATCCATCAACATCTCTGGGCGAGGAGGACAACCTGGAAGATAAATATCAACGGGAATAATGTGATCAACGCCTTGCACGATGGCGTAATTGTTGAACATTCCTCCGGAAGAGGCGCAGGCGCCCATCGAGAGAACCCACTTCGGGCCAGGCATTTGATCGTAAATTTGGCGAACTACCGGGGCCATCTTCTGTGAGACGCGTCCAGCAACAATCATTAAATCTGCTTGTCGTGGTGAAGGTCTAAAGACTTCCATCCCAAAACGGGCTAGGTCATAGCGACCTCCGCCAGCTGCCATCATCTCAATAGCGCAGCAAGCCAAACCAAAAGTCACCGGCCAGAGCGAGCTCTTGCGCATATAACCAGCGAGTCCTTCGACGGTGGTGAGCGCGAAGCCCGCAGGTAACTGTTCTTCTAGACCCATCTTTAATCCCATTCCAATCCGCCGCGACGCCATACATATGCATAAGCGACGAACACAGTAAGTATGAAGATCACCATTTCAACGAGGCCAAAGAGCCCCAATTGATTAAAGGAGACCGCCCATGGATACAAGAAGACAATTTCGATATCAAAGACGATAAAGAGCATGGCGGTGAGAAAGTACTGAACCGGAAAGCGTCCACCGCCTGCAGCTACAGGAGAGGGTTGGATTCCACACTCATAAGCCTCGGCCTTGGCCCGGTTGTAACGCTTTGGACCAGTAATTGCCGCCGCCAGCACGGAAATTGCTGCGAATCCGAAGCCAATCCCGCCAATGGCAAGAATCGGAACATATGGATTCATGCGGTGAGCATACGGCCGCAAAAGCCGTAAGAATAG
>CAIZKO010000048.1 GCA_903933585.1 uncultured Actinomycetes bacterium | reverse complement strand
TTTAGTTCGACGCTTATACCGATCGGCAGATGATCGCTCATCTTGGATGGCGCGAATTCAATTGTGGTTGCCTTCAAATCTCGCTGCGACAGGATGTAATCAAATTGCAGCGATGGCTTATACGAAGGAAAGGTCTTCTTCGCGGTTAGAGATTTCCACGTTGAAAAAGTCTGCGGGATCTTCCAAGGTAGATTGATATCTCCAACAATCAGAGGCTCACCCGGCAGCTTCTTCATAAAACGCATCAACTTCAAGAGTTGAAAGTAATTCCAGAATGGCACAAAGGAGAGATGTGTTGCCGCCACGGTGAAACCATTTTCGAGTTCTGCAATGATTGCTACCCGCGGTTCATCCTTGGCGTACTTCAAACGGAAACCTTTATCGGTGGGGTAGGCGAGTGCTAAGCCAAACCACGATGCTGGTAGATCTACGCGGTGCCATTGCTTCACTGGGATAGTTGAAGCCAGGCCTATTCCATATCCCGGAAATTCAGATTCGGAATGAATGATCTTTTCGCTCTCGTTGGGGCGGCGCCACCCAAAGCCAGGTGTGCCGATCACCGCGCGGGCATAACCCCAATGCGCGGCACCCATCGCTTCGGCGATGACCTCCATTTGATGCACGGTGCCAGAGCGCGATTGATTCTCGTCGACCTCTTGAACGGCAAGTAGCTCACCGCCGACCGCGGCTATCGTCTCGCGGATTGACTCCGAAAGCGACGGAACTGGAAGGGTGGGATTGGCCCCTTGGCCGTTAAAGATATTCCATGAGATGACCTTCATTGGGTCAGGCTAGTAGGGTCGCCTCCTAATGAAAATCTTGAATCTGCCCCTTTCACGCTCCACCGTGGACCGCGCTGCGCATATTCGTAGTGATGCAGCGGCTCTGGAAGCTGCTTGGCAGGCAGGGGAGATTATTCATTTTAATGGCGTCGAATTTCTCACAAGCGGAAATTCACTGAAGATCCTTGGCGCTGATGACATTGCTGGAAATGGGGAGCGAGTCTTCCTAGGAATACAGGGGGATACCTCTTACTTTCTCTGGTGCTCGGAGCAGAACTTAGGCAGCGCTGAAGATTACAAAACGCTCCGCGAAATCAGTGCAGAGCTAACAAACCTTGAGATCGGTCTTGCAGTACATGGCCAAGCCGTCGCGCAGTGGCATCACAAGCATCCCATCTGCGCGGTCTGTGGACTTCCTACGGATCCAGCGCTCGGTGGATCGATTCGTCGTTGTCACGATGGCCATGAACATTATCCGCGCACCGATCCAGCAATCATCGTTTTGGTTAAAGACAAGGACGATCGAATCCTCTTGGGTCGCCAGGCGGTCTGGCCGGAATTTCGTTTCTCTACCTTCGCTGGTTTTGTCGAGGCGGGGGAATCATTTGAGCAATGCGTCATCCGCGAGGTCTTAGAAGAGTCAGGTGTCACTGTTGCAGATATTCATTACCTCGGTTCGCAGCCCTGGCCATTCCCACAATCCTTGATGATTGCATTTGAAGCGACGATTCAAGATCCCGAAAATGCGCGCCCCGATGGAGAAGAGATCGTAGAAATCCGCTGGTTTGATCGCGATGGTTTATATGCGGCGATTATGGAGGGCACGCTGCTTTTGCCGCCATCGATCAGCGTGGCGCGAGCCATGATTCAGGCCTGGTACGGAACAGATCGCCCAGCGCTTCCCGGCGCAGAAACTTGGCGCCCTTAAGGGTCACGGTATGGAACTCGAAGAGATTCTCCAAGGGCTCGACCCCGAACAGCGCGAAGCGGTAATGAATATCCGCGGCCCACTCTGCATCATTGCGGGGGCTGGAACCGGTAAGACCCGCGTTATTACTCATCGCATCGCCTACGCGGTGGCCGCTGGTGTAACAGATCCCACAAAGACTCTGGCACTTACCTTTACCGCGCGCGCCGCGGGGGAGATGCGCGCGCGCTTGCGCACCTTGGGTGTTCCCAATGCTGCAGCGCGAACCTTTCACTCCGCTGCGCTAAAGCAGTTGATGTATTTCTGGCCATATTCATTTGGAGGTAGCTTTCCGAAGCTGCTGACATCGAAGGGAAGTTTCCTTGGTGATGCCATGGGTCGCAGTGACACTTCACTTGTTCCCGGAGTTGCGACGCTGCGCGAGATCAGCGGCGAGATTGAATGGGCGAAGGCGCTGCAGACCGCGCCGAGTGATTATGTAGAAGAGGCGCTCGGTGCTGGACGCACCTTGCGCATTCCCAATGGTCGCCCTGACAAAGAGAACTTTGCAGAAGTTGCGAAGGTTTACCAGGCCTATGAAACTTTAAAGCATCAAGAGCGTATCATCGACTTTGAAGATGTACTGCTCTTAACAGTTGGAATGTTGGAAGAGGATCGCGATGTGCGCGAACGTATCCGAGATCAATATAGATATTTCACCGTGGATGAGTATCAGGACGTTTCACCGCTGCAACAACGGTTGTTGAATTTGTGGCTCGGTAATCGCGATGATCTCTGTGTAGTGGGGGATGCGGCGCAGACCATTTATTCCTTTGCTGGCGCTACATCACAATTCTTGCTCGGCTTCTCGCAGCGCTTTCCTAAAGCCCCGGTTATTCGCCTCACCCGTGGATATCGCTCG
>CAIZKO010000047.1 GCA_903933585.1 uncultured Actinomycetes bacterium | reverse complement strand
GCAGGCAATCAATCGCTCATTCTTCCTATCAGCAATTATCTCTGCAGTCCTCGTTGGATTTGCAACGTTCACATATCTGCCAGGATCAATGAGACTTCTTACAGGTTTGGATCCATCTCATGCGACAAGCAATGTGAATCCCCGCATCTTGACCTTCGGTGCTGTTCTCATCGGAATCATTCTTGCTGCAGCCATTCAGCTTCTTACTGGTTTCTTCACAGAAATTGGTCGCCGTCCAGTTAATGATGTTGCCGCCTCCTCTAATACTGGATCTGCAACCGTGATCTTGGCTGGTATCGCAATTGGTTTCGAATCTGCTGTGTATTCAGCGCTTCTTATCGCTGCGGCAGTATTTGGTGCATTCATATTGGGTCAAGGTTCTATCGTCCTTAGCCTCTTTGCGATTGCGCTCGCCGGTACTGGTTTGCTAACTACCGTCGGAGTAATTGTTGCAATGGATACCTTCGGACCTATCTCGGATAACGCTCAAGGCATTGCAGAAATGTCGGGTGATGTTCACGGTGAAGGTGGTCAGATCCTGACCTCACTCGATGCAGTTGGTAATACGACTAAAGCGATTACCAAGGGCATTGCAATCGCCACCGCTGTACTCGCAGCAACCGCGCTCTTTGGGGCTTTTACAAATGCGATCCTCAAAGCAGTAAGCGATGCCGGTAAGACAGCAGCAAATCTCAATCTGCAATTCCAAGGTATCTTGGATATCGCTAACCCGCGCAACCTAGTTGGTCTCATTATCGGCGCCTCGGTTGTATTCCTATTCTCGGGTCTAGCCATCAACGCCGTTTCTCGTGCTGCAGGTGCAGTTGTCGTCGAGGTACGCGAGCAGTTCCGCCTACACCCTGGAATCATGGATGGGACAGAGAAGCCTGAATACGGCCGCGTTGTAGATATTTGCACACGCGATTCTCTGCGTGAACTTGTTGCACCAGGCTTACTCGCTGTAATGGCACCTATTGCAGTCGGCTTTGGTCTCGGCGTAGGCGCTCTCGGTGCTTACCTTGCTGGAGCAATTGGTACTGGAACTTTGATGGCAGTCTTCCTCGCTAACTCCGGTGGCGCGTGGGATAACGCAAAGAAGATGGTTGAAGATGGACACCATGGTGGTAAAGGCTCTGATTCACATCACGCCACTATCGTCGGTGACACCGTAGGAGATCCATTTAAAGATACTGCTGGCCCAGCGATCAACCCACTGCTCAAGGTCATGAACCTGGTTGCACTGTTGATTACACCGGCAATCGTCTCCTTCTCGCTCGGCGGTCACAAGGTTGCCAGCGCACTCATCGCTCTTGTTGCTGTCCTTGTTATCATCTATGCCCTCGTGCGCAACAGAAAAGCTTCCACCGCAATCGCATAGCGCGGTAGAGCTTGTTGCACTCTTTGGTCTTTTAGGAGTTGATGAATTTGGGAATCAAGCTTGTGATCGTGGAGTCCCCTGCAAAGGCGCGCAAAATTGGCGCCTTTCTAGGGGATGACTACGTAGTCGAAGCCTCGGTTGGCCATATTCGCGATCTGCCGCAACGTGCTGCTGATATTCCAGCTGAATATAAAAAAATTGCCTGGGCCAAAGAGGGTGTCAATATTGCGGAGGATTTCGCTCCACTTTACGTCATCAACCCAGATAAGCGGGCCAAGGTCAATGAACTAAAAGCGCTGATGAAGAACGCCGATGAACTCATTCTGGCTACCGATGAGGACCGCGAGGGCGAAGCAATCGCCTGGCACCTTATTGAGGT
>CAIZKO010000046.1 GCA_903933585.1 uncultured Actinomycetes bacterium | reverse complement strand
GCGGCCACGGAAAACTCCGTAGTTGGCGAGCGCTAATCGGACTGCTCTATCCATGGTGAATTCTCTTTTCAACTTTGGTTCGGGTCAGGTCAAGGAGCCAAAGTAGCAAAGAGATCGCTCCAATGACGATCAAAACGGGTTCCCAAGGGTTTAAGGGCTGGGATTTGTGGGTGATAGCAATGATTGCGGCGGCAAGCAGCGAGAAGAAAGCGGCAGCGGCATGGCTGATGTAAAAACCATGGTGTTCGACTGCTACGACTTGGTGGGCTGTGGGTAACGCGGTCGCTGGAGCGCGCATCGCAATCTGTTCTGCCGGATGTGGGGTGCTCACATCTGGAGTCGTCGGAGTCGCATGCGCTGTCTTTGAATGCAGGGTATCGACATCGCGATAGTAAATGCCGGTGCCAGGAATGTTGAGGGTCTTGGTGACGCGACCAGTTGGACTAAATGAAACGTGGGCACCGCGGCCACCGAAGGAGACGCCAGTCCCCCGCTTGGATAAGTTGATGTGGACCCCAGGGGCAACTTTGAAGGACTTGCGAAAGTATGCGCTCATGAGATCAAGGCTAGCGCGGGGAAGCGACAGATCGGTCTATCTGAAAGCAATTAAGCGAATCCCCGGAAGTTTCATTTGTGGCCAAAATGAATCCGAATGAATTACTGGAGCGTCGAGCCGGTATCCCAGAGCGAGGCAGGCGGCGTCGGCCATACTCAACGTGCGAGTCGTGCCCATAGATTGTGCGGCAATATCTCCCTGGCTTTGAATGAAAGCAATTTCTAAGGCGTCTTCTGGAACCAGATTCACGATTGTAAGTCCAAATCCAATCAGGCCGTCATATACCTCTTGTGCTGGTTTCCCCCGTTTGAGCCGGACGATACCCAGAGTTTCAGCGACCGCAATGGGTGTGGCAAGAGCTTGGCCATTGTCGAAAATCCCTTGAACAACTTTCTGCCCTGGTTCCTGCAAAATCAAAGCAAGGAGTGCGGATGCGTCGAGTACGAAACGATTATTTTGAACCACTAAATCCCAGCTTTGCCAAAATTGCTGCGTCTTGTTCGGCTTGTTGCTCTGCCGAAATGTCAGGAAAAACCGGATTCATCAAAAAATGGCGCCTGTCGGTCTCAGCCGCGTCGCGAGATCGCAGAAAATCAATGAGGACCTCGGGTTCGACAACATCAGTAGTCGGACTCCGCAATGCTTCCAGGATTTGCTTTCGAGTCTTGACCGTAAAGCCACCATCAGGGAGTGGGGTTGCAATTAGTTCGACTTCATTGCCCAACCCGGCCTGCGCCCGTAGTGCAGCAGGGATGAGGAGGCGACCTTTATCTTTGACGCTCACGGTAAAACTACTCATGCGGGCAGGATACTAGAATATTCCCACTTCTACAATTATTACCCACTTCTCATAGAGAAGCCCACTTTTAGGACTACAGGTCTGAAACCATCTCGATCGCGGACGCTGGGCATTCACTGACGCAGATGCCACAGCCCTTGCAGTAATCCAAATCGATTTCATAGCCCCAGCCGGGACCGAGCTTCTTGATGGCGTTGTCGGGACAGACGCCGAAGCAGTTATCGCACTCGAAGCAGTTGCCGCAGGACATGCAGCGACGGGCTTCATAGAGGGCGGTGGATTCATCCAAGCCTTGAACGACTTCGCTGAAGTCGTAGACCCGGCGGGTGGCAGCTAAGCGTTCGCGCACTGCGTGTGGGGCGTCGGTGTAATACCAAGTGTTGAGATCTTCGAATGCGACGGCATCCTTCTCTTCCTTTGGCTCTACATGTGTCTGGCGCAGCCAGGCATCGATGTATTTAGCGGCCTTCTTGCCGTGACCCACGCTGGTTGTGACGGTGCGATCGCCTTCGACCATATCGCCACCGGCGAAGATCCCGGGGTGGCTGGTCATCATGTTGCCATCGACATCCATGACACCGCTTTTAACATCAAGGTCGACGTTGTTGCCGAGCAGACTGAAATCAACTTCTTGACCCAAGGCGAGGATCAGCGAGTCGGCTTCTAGGGTTTCGAATTCACCAGTTGGCTGTGGGAAGCCTTTCTCGTCGAGCGCCATCTTCTCGATCATCATGTCATCTTCACCCATATATTTAACGGTCGAAAGCCACTTGATCAAGATGCCCTCTTCTAAAGCCTCTTCGATCTCTTGATCGTTGGCTGGTGCCTTATCGCGGGTGCGGCGATAGACGATGATCGCTTCTTCGGCGCCTAAGCGCTTTGCGGTACGAGCAACATCCATTGCGGTATTGCCGCCACCGTAGACGACTACTTTGCGACCCAGGAGTGGGGTCTGCCCATCTTCGAAGTGGTGAAGTACTGAGATGGCATCCAAGATGCGAGCTGATTCACCGGCGGGGATGTAAGTGCGCTTTGAAAGTTGGGCACCAATCGCCATAAAGACGGCATCGAAACCTTCATCTAACGCATCGTGCACATCATCGACACGAGTATTGAGCTGGAAAATAACGCCCATCTCTTTTACGCGATTGATTTCTGCATCTAAAACTTCGCGAGGCAGGCGGTATTTAGGAATTCCATAACGCATCATGCCGCCGGGTTGGTGGGTGGCATCGCGGACAACTACTTGGTGGCCCATGCGACGCAGTTGATATGCGGCTGATAGACCTGCGGGGCCAGCGCCGATTACGAGTACGG
>CAIZKO010000045.1 GCA_903933585.1 uncultured Actinomycetes bacterium | reverse complement strand
TATTTCCGCCCCTTTTAATCCGTTTTGAGGGGCTCTAGAAGTCCGATACCCTTCTCCTTCCAAGGTCCCCATCGTCTAGTGGCCTAGGACATCGCCCTTTCACGGCGGTAACACGGGTTCGAACCCCGTTGGGGGCACGGTAAGGCAGTAGGGGCTCTAAAAGGTCACTACGCTTATCAAGCTCGATTGCACGGTCTAACCGTGGTGATACGAGTGCAAGTTAGGTTAGGCCCAGTAGCGCAGTTGGTTAGCGCGCCGCCCTGTCACGGCGGAGGTCGCGGGTTCAAGTCCCGTCTGGGTCGCTAGTACATCTAAATTATTGGCTCGGTAGCTCAGATGGTACGAGCGCGCGACTGAAAATCGTGAGGTCGACAGTTCGATCCTGTCCCGAGCCACGCTTAATGAGTTAGTTAGAAGATGTTCCTGGAATCGACTTCAAAAGCGCTGTTACTTCTGATTCCTTGTAGCGGCGATGCCCACCCAATGTGCGAATGCTTGTTAACTTGCCGGCCTTGGCCCAGCGGGTCACTGTCTTGGGATCTACTCGAAAGAGCGCCGCGACCTCCGATGGGGTCAGCAAAGTCTCTTGTTCGCTCATCGTCGCCCCCGTTGGTGATTTGGCGAAATGTCCATTTCGCACCGATATGGGTGCAGTATTCCTGTTTTAATGTAGTTATGACAAGGGGTGGAGCGAGGTTTTTTTTGCAGGCTAGGTGGCCTGTTCGAGCGCCGCTACCTTCCGCCAACGAGAAACCAAGCGTTCATACCCCTGACCAGCCTGGGCTCCATCGCCAGTCGACAAGCCATTGAGGGAGAGTTGGATATCTTCAATGGAGGTATCTGCCTCTAGCCCGGCAAAGCCATCTTCTTTGAGGATCTGCTCCAAATAACCGGCAAGCCCACCGTAGTCCAACTCGACCAACGAATCGGCGTGGAACATCGTGAGCCACTCCAAGAGATCGGCGATCTCTTGCTCGATGGGACCGTTGCCAAAAGCGCCGACAACGCTCTGGTGTGTGAACATACAGCGCTTCTTCGCGTTGGAAATTGAGGTGCGTAAAACGGTAAATGCGCCATCTTCGTTATGTCCACGGATGCGCTCTGTGGGTTCGAAGAGCGAGAACCAGCGCGGCGGAATAATCCAAGTCTCGGTAAAGATATGTGGAACTTTATCTTCGACGCTCTCTGAACTGATGAGAATTGCTTCTTCAACATTGGAAGGAACGAAGAAGCGCGCAACATTGAGTGGCATCGACTCTTTAAAACTTGCGAGCGCGGCCCACGAACGGGCAGCTGTGCTCCACGGAGATGCATAACGTTTTCCTTCGATCTCCAAGATATGCGCGCCATCTGCGGTGAGTGCAGGTGGCTCTGAAGAGATCAATCGACGCAACGCCCGAATCTGTTCGTCGTATCCGGTCGATGAAGTAATTGGAATTGCCTGCCAACGTAATTGTTCTGCTGGCGCAAATGCATCCATCGGCTCATACACCCGTAACGATGCAACATAAGGAGTCGGGCGCATATTAAGAATCAGCTCTTAATAGTGATGAATTAATTATGCGCGCTTGGCGTAATTGTCATCTGCGTATGGATCTTCATCGCTCTCATCGGTGACCGTTGTGCTAACCGGTGTTTCACCGTGGAGCTCTTTCGCCAAACGCTCTAGATCCATATCTGGACCGGAATATTTAAGATCGCGTGCGACTCTGGTCGCTTTTGCTTTCTGTCGGCCACGCCCCATAGCGAGACCTCCTTCTTCTATGTATCAATGCTTAAGTTTAAATTTCGTCAGGGGTGAAGGTTACCGCTCTTGGTAAGTACCCACCAACGCAGCGCCACCAGCAGCGGTTCTACGCTCAATTTTCCCACAGACCCAGGCTTTCATGCCGCGCGCGGCCAGGCTACGCAGGGCTAGGTCGGCGGCTAGGGGGTCCAAAATGGCCACCATCCCGATCCCACAGTTCCAGGTCTTCTCCATGTCGGCCTGCCCGACCCCACCTTGGCGGGCCAGAAACTCCATTTCCAAGGGAAGAGGCCAGGTGGAACGGTCAAAGATGGGGGCCAGGTGGGCGGGAATCACGCGGGCGGTATTTGCGGCAATCCCTCCTCCAGTGATGTGGGCATAGCCATGCAATTTCTCTTTCAGCCCTTTGTGGAGCGCCAGGCAATCCAGAGAATAAATCTCTGTTGGCGTAAGTAGCACTTCGCCGAGAGACTTTCCAAACTCTGCAAAGTGTTGATCGAGCGGAAGATTCTGGGTTTTAAGGATATGACGCACGAGGGAATAACCATTGGCATGTAAACCTGATGCGGGCATCGCAAGGATCACATCACCTTCGCGCACCAAGTGTTCGCCCAACAAATTCTCGTAATCGACCGCGCCGGTTGCAGCTCCCGCGATATCAAACTCATCTTCGGCTAAGAGCCCAGGATGTTCTGCCGTCTCTCCACCGACAAGTGCGGTGCCAGCTTTTTGGCAACCAACCGCAATGCCTTGCACAATCTCAGCGATGCGCTCGGGAAAGACTTTTCCGACTGCAATGTAATCGGTCATGAAGAGCGGTTCTGCTCCGCAGACAACCAGATCATCAACGACCATCGCAACTAAATCTTCGCCAATGGTGTCGTACTTTCCAAGCAGGCGAGCGATCTCGGTCTTGGTCCCTACGCCATCTGTCGATGTGGCAAGCAGGGGACGATTAAATTTCTTGAGCGCAGAGATATCGAATAAGCCGGCAAAGCCCCCGATATCACCTACGACTTCCGAGCGACGCGCCTTTGCCAGATGCGCCTTCATTAATTCGACTGCACGATCACCTGCTTCGATATCTACACCAGCTGCTTCATACGAAGTCATTCGAAGCGGCTAACAATCTCGAGCAGGTTCTTACCAGCAGATAGGTCGGCGGGGATATCGATCGGGTAGGTACCGGTAAAGCAAGCGGTGCAAAGTTTTGATTCTGCGATGGTCGTCGCTTCAATCAGACCTTCCATAGAAACATAGCCCAAGGTATCTGCGCCGATAGATCGGCGGACCTCTTCGACTTCTAGACCGGCAGCGATTAACTCGGCTCGGGAGGCGAAGTCGATGCCGTAATAACAAGGCCACTTAACAGGCGGAGAAGATATGCGGACGTGGATTTCTAGCGCTCCAGCCTCGCGCAACATGCGAATCAGTGCGCGCTGGGTGTTACCCCGAACGATTGAATCATCGACTACGACGATCCGTTTTCCTTCAATGACATCACGCAATGGATTGAGCTTTAAACGAATTCCCAACTGGCGAATCGTCTGGCTAGGTTGAATAAATGTGCGGCCGACATATGAATTCTTGACCAGGCCAGCGCCATATGGAATTCCTGACTCTTGCGCATATCCAACTGCGGCTGGAGTCCCTGATTCCGGTACCGGGATTACCAAATCCGCAACAACGGGGTGCTCTCGGGCCAACTGAGCGCCTAATGCGACGCGGGTGGTGTGCACATTGCGGCCAGCAATCGATGTATCGGGGCGGGCCAGGTATACATATTCGAAGATACAACCCTTTGGTTCTGGGGTGGCCCATTTGGTGGAGCGCAGACCGTTCTCATCAATCGCAATAAATTCGCCGCATTCAACTTCGCGCACAAAAGATGCCCCAACTATGTCGAGCGCCGCTGATTCAGATGCAACCACCCAACCATGATCGAGTTTGCCGATAACAAGTGGTCGCACGCCGTTCCGGTCGCGCGCCGCATACAAGGTGTGCTCATCCATAAAGACGAGCGAGAAAGCGCCCTTAAGCATTGGCAATACCGCGAGCGCTGAACTCTCGAAGTTCTTCCCGTTCTGTGCCGCGATCAGCGCAGTCATGATCTCGGTATCGGTGGTTGCGTTCATATCGTTATCGCTCTTGAGAGCGAGTTTTGCAAGTGCCTCAGCGAGATCGCCGGTGTTTGTTAGATTTCCGTTGTGTGCCAGCGCAAGCGTTCCGTGATCGGTAGAGCGCAGCGTTGGTTGCGCATTGGCCCAGGTTGATGAACCGGTGGTGGAGTAACGACAGTGTCCAATCGCCAATTTACCGGTGAGGGTTTTTAAATCGGCCTCCGTAAATACTTGAGAGACCAGCCCCATATCTTTATAAACAACGATGCGCTTTCCATCTGATGTGGCAATTCCAGCGGACTCTTGACCGCGATGTTGTAGAGCATAGAGACCATAAAAAGTTAGTTTCGCGACCTCTTCATCAGGTGCCCATACTCCAAAGACTCCGCATTCATCTTGCGGCCCTTTTTCCGCGGCGAAAGTCTCGAAGGTGAGTTTTCCGTCGGGGCGCTTTGTCACTCTGCAATCCTAATTGTCTGCGCGGCTAGCTGAAACAACTGCGAAAGATCCGAGCGCTCTCCACTGGCTGTAATCCGTCCATCGTTGATTCCATCTGACCATTCCAGTGAACCATCGATCAACGCGATGAATTCGTCGGCGCCCATTTCAACAACATTGGGCGGGGTTCCGCGGGTGTGCTTCGGACCTTCGCAACATTGAATGGCGGCGTAAGGGGGCACCCGAAGTTCGACGGCGTGTCCAGGAGCGATCTGGCTGATCTGATCGAGCAGCGCTTTGACCTGGGAGAGAACCAAGGGATCGCGCGCCATTATCGATCCTTAACCGAAGAGCCTTGGGAAGGTCTCGGTGTGAGCCCGGCGTAGTTCGGCGAGTGGAATCGTGGCGCCATTGATGACAAGCGCATCTCCACCCGATCTTCCAATGGGATGGAACGGGATGTCGCGATCTTTTGCCAGCGCTCGCAGCGCATCGAAATTTTTGGGATCTACAGAAACCAGGACGCGACCTGGGGTTTCTGCAAAAAGTCCAGCAGCTATACCACCAGGAATAAAGGCAGCGGGGAGTTCGATCGAGGCACCGACGTTGTTGCGCAGCGTGGATTCGGTTAGCGCGGCGGCTAATCCGCCGTCGCTCAGATCGTGGGCTGACTCAAAGAGGGGTTGCGCCTCGAGGAGAAGATCGATCAAGCGAACTTCCGCCGCTGTATCTGGGGTCGGGGCGTGATCGC
>CAIZKO010000044.1 GCA_903933585.1 uncultured Actinomycetes bacterium | reverse complement strand
TCACGATCTATGCCAATAACAATGAGGTCAGGAAACTTTTCGAGAAGCGCCCTGGTGTGTCCCCCGAGCCCGAGAGTTGCATCTATGACATAGGTCGATGCATCGTTCTTAAGCGAATATTCGATGGCGGGGGTGAGCAAATCAATGCAACGCGCAAGCGCAACAGGTATGTGCTGCTGTGTCATCTGCTTCCCCTTTCTCTTTAACTCTTAAAACTGACTGCACTGCTCTTGAAACACCGGACTCTCTGATTAGGTCACCGCCGACCGACGGATCTAGGGGGAACGGCGCCGGGGAAGTGGCGTCGTCAATATGAAGTCGGCGATGGCCTAATAAGAGAGGTCAGACCACTTGAAGCTCAGAAGAGTCCTGGTAGCACCTCCGTAGAAACATCTGCAAAACCCTTCTCGCGATCGGCGAGGTAGGTGTTCCACGCAGCGGAGCCCCAAATTTCTAATCGGGTATTAGCACCGATAACAACGCACTCTTTTTCTAAACCGGCATAACTGCGCAGGCCACTGGGAATAGTGACGCGACCTTGCTTATCTGGAACCTCATCGTGGGCTCCGGCGAACATGACACGCATGTAATCGCGAGCGCCCTTTTCGGTGACCGGTGCTTGGCGCATCCGCTCAGTAATGGCGGTGAATTCACTCATGGGAAATACGTATAAACAGCGCTCTTGGCCCTTGGTAATGACCAGGCCTTTGGCTAGTTCATCTCGGAAGCGGGCGGGCAAGATCAGGCGACCCTTCTCATCGAGCTTTGGCTCGTGGGTCCCTAGAAACATTTTCTCCCCTTTTTAACGCGATCTCCGTTCGCAATTCCCCCGAATTACCAACTTCCACCACTTTACTCCACTTTTCCCCTTTTTCAACCACCTTTTCCCACTTTCTGACACTTGCGCTCCACTCCTCCCCCTCGGCGAAAATGGGGAGATACGCGCAAAATCCAGCGCATAGGTGGAGGCGGACTACTAGGCTCTCTCCCTTATGGCTAATCAAGAGATACTCATCGAGGCGAAGGCCCTGGTTAAGCGCTACGGTGACTTCACCGCGGTCAATGGCATCGATTTTCAGGTCCGTAAGGGGGAATCCTTTGGCTTTCTAGGTCCCAACGGGGCCGGAAAGTCCACCACCATGCGGATCATCGCCGCCACTTTGACTCGTACCAGCGGCGATATCTCCATTCTGGGCAAAGATCCAGAGAAGTTTGGCCCCGAAATTAAGGCCCATTTGGGCGTGGTTCCGCAGACGGATAACCTGGATAACGCGCTTACCGTTGAAGAGAACTTGTACATCTACGGCCGCTACTTTGGACTTTCCAAGAAGTTCATCAAGCCCAAGATTGAAGAGCTCTTAGATTTTGCCCAACTCGTCGAAAAACGCGACGTCAAAGTAGAGGCGCTCAGCGGTGGAATGAAACGTCGCCTCACCATTGCCAGAGCACTTGTCAGCGAACCAGAGATCTTGATGCTCGATGAACCCACGACCGGATTGGATCCACAGGCGCGTCATATCTTGTGGGATCGCTTGTTTCGACTTAAAGAGCAAGGCGTCACTCTTTTGATTACCACTCACTACATGGATGAAGCCGAACAACTCTGTGATCGCCTGATGGTGATGGATAAAGGTTCAATCATGGCCGAGGACTCCCCTGCTGGATTGATCAAAAGTTATTCCACGAAAGAAGTCTTAGAAGTTCGTTTTGGTTCTGATCGCAATGCAGTTGTAGCACCACAACTTAAAGAGATGTGCGAACGCATCGAAGTTCTGCCAGATCGCATCTTGCTGTATGCCGAAGATGGCGAATCACTACTTCACGAACTTGGTCAAAAAGGTCTACACCCACTTACATCGCTCGTGCGTCGAAGTTCGCTGGAGGATGTCTTCTTGCGACTCACCGGTCGCACCTTGATTGATTAAGAGTGGCGGCTTAACGATGGCTCCACGTAAAGGTTCACTAGTTCTCGTCGATGCAGAACGCGTCAAACGTTGGGGTGCGCTGGCTGTTGTCGAAGTACGCGTTATGACCTATTTGAAGTATCTGCCTGCGCTTCTCTCTGTTGCGATAGCAAATCCGTTCCTCTATTTGTTAGCAGTCGGAGTCGGCGTAGGAAAGCTCATTAACACACACTCAGGCGGCGTTGACGGGGTCAAGTACCTCACCTTTTTGGCTCCGGCGCTTCTAGCGACTGCCGCTATTCAAAATGCCATGGATGAAACGGTTTTCCCCACCCTCGAAGGTTTCAAGTGGCATAAGAATTTCTTTGCGATGAATGCGACCCCGATATCGGGCAAGCAGATCGTCAATGGAGTATTGGTCGCGGCGATGTCCCGCGTTCTCTTCTCTGTCACTGTTTATGGCATCATCGTCTATCTCTTCGGTGGATTCACCTCAGCGCGGGGATGGTTGTCGATTCTCACCTCACTCGCTGCCGGGGCCTCCTTCGGCGCGTTCATTATGGGCATTGCAGCCTGGGCCAAGAACGATGACTCCTTCTTCATGATCTTGGGTCGATTCGTCATGATGCCACTCTTCTTGTTCTCCGGCACCTTCTACCAATTATCAACGATGCCTATCTACCTGCGTTGGATCGGCTGGTTATCTCCGCTCTGGCACACAACTGAACTGGGTCGATTCTTAACCTATGGTCATCACATCACCGCACTGATGTTCGTGGTTCATATCGGATACATCGCTGCAATGTTCACCTTTGGAATTACCTTCTCGCACCGCCAATTTGAACGCAGGTTGACCAAGTGATTGTGGATAACGCCGTCGCAATCGCGCAGTCACGCCGAGGCCACTTCGCCGAAGGTTCTTATTCGGGACGCGCACATGTACTGCTGGAACGTAGTTTGATGGCATTCAGGAACTCTGCTTGGCTGGCAGTGCTCTCGGGCTTCTTCGAACCAGTGCTCTATCTATTCTCCTTCGGTTACGGGCTTGGCCATCTCATCGGGAAGATTCCACTTCAAAATGGTCATATCGTGAGTTATGCCGCTTACATCGCTCCAGGCTTACTAGCTACGAGCGCCATGAATGGGGCTATCTACGACTCCACCTGGAATGTATTTTGGAAAATAAAGTTTGATCGCATTTATCAGAGCATGTTGCAGACCTCGCTCGGTTCGGTTGATGTGGCGCTGGGTGAAATTAGCTGGGCGCTGCTGCGCGGTTTTGCTTATGCAGTTGGATTTATGTGCGTCGTGGTCCCGGCTGGACTCATCACAAATTGGTGGGCCGTCATGGCGATTCCATCAGCGGTATTAATCGCCTTTGGATTCGCATCGGTAGGAATGGCAATTACTTCCTGCTTTTCAACTTTTCAGCAGATGGACCTGATAAATATTGCGATGCTCCCAATGTTTTTATTCTCGGGTTCGTTCTACCCACTCACCGTTTATCCCGGTTACCTGCAAGGCTTTCTCAAAGCGCTTCCACTCTGGCAAGCGATCTCACTCGTACGAGATTTCACCTTAGGAATGGTGAGCTGGGGAATCTTGTGGCACGTACTTTATTTCGTCGTGATGATCAGTATTGGCGTTACCTTCACTGCGAAAAGGCTTACAAAACTCTTTTTGCGCTAAGAATTAATTATCGTAGTTCCTGCGATCCCAACGACCCTCAAGTCGATCACTCCACTTTGCCTTCTTCGCCTTGGGCATTCTCTTACCGGCTCTACCAATTGAAAAATTGGTAAAGATAAAGAAGGCGCCTACGAGAGCTATAACAAATCCCAACAAACCTACGACGATCAACTTCGCAATGAGGCCGCCGAAGAGAATCCCCATTCCCGCGAGTACGCCGAAAATCCCATAAAAGACCAGACTTCCCTGCTTGGTGCGTGCGCTACCCGTAAGGGTGGAGACAAGGCGGGGATCTTCTTGTTCGAAGGCAGCTTCCATCTCCGCAAGAAGTTTGCGTTCGTGATCAGAGAGAGCCATGGGGCAAAGAATAGGGCAGTCCCGCCGTACTTCGCTATCTAGAGCGGTGTTTGCTACCTCTCAGAATCCTCACCGCTTCGCTCAAATAATCGTGCCGGACGGACCGAGGCATCCCCAAAGCGTGCCTTCGCCTGATCCATAGCGCGTGTCGCCTCCCGCCAGCCGCTTTCGCGCTCCCCCAGCTCCAATTGCACTGGAGCGCCATCCGAATCCACCAGGTTTTCTAAGGCAATTCCAATTAAGCGAATCCGGGCGCGATCGAGTTTGAGAGCAACATACAATTTCTTTGCGACCTCATAACATTCCTGCATTCCATCAATCGGCAACGCAACTGTCTTAGAGCGCGAGATGGTTTTGAAATCGGCGAATCGCACCTTTATGGAGATTGTCTGCGCCGACATCTGCCGTGCACGCAATCTAGAACTTGCTTTCTCGGTAAGGCGCAAGAGTTCGCGCAAGATCTCCTCTTGATCTTCCAAGTCGCGTGCAAAGGTTTCGGCAGCGCTAATACTTTTATCGGGTTCATCTGGCGTCACCGGGCGATAGTCACGTCCCCATGCAAGTTCGTAGAGATGAACTCCACTCGCCTCACCGAGCGCTCGTACCAGGGTCTGCCGTGGGGTGTTTGCGATATCGCCAACCGTGCGGAGACCTAGACGTAACAATTCATCATTTGTCTTTGGGCCTACTCCCCAGACCGCGCTAACAGGAAGTGGATGTAAAAAATCTAAGACCTTAGCGGGATCTACTTCAAGCATGCCATCCGGTTTGCAGGCTTGTGATGCCAACTTTGCGATGAACTTTGTCGTGGCGATTCCCACTGAGCAAGTGATACCTGCCTGCGTATATACATCGGCGCGGATTCGCTTTCCAATCGCAGGACCATCGCCCATCAACTTGCGAGATCCTGTTACATCGAGAAATGCCTCATCGAGCGAGATCGGTTCGACGAGCGGCGTGTAACTTTCGAAGATTTCCATTACCCCGCGCGAAACTTCGCTGTAGCGATGGTGGTTGGGCACCACGAAGATCGCATGCGGCGCCATCCGTTGCGCCCGCCCGACTGGCATAGCGGCGCGAATTCCAAATTTGCGCGCTTCATAGTTGGCTGACAAGACGACTCCGCGAGCTCCGGCTCCTACAACAACGGCCTTGCCGCGTAGCGTCGGATCATCTTTTTCGGCTACCGATGCATAAAAAGCATCCATATCAACATGAAGGATCGTTGCGATCTCATCCATGTTCTGGCTCATAAACTCGCAGATTACGCCACTTCTCGTAAGAGTCGGTCAGTTCCCACGCCTGCGTGGCACGCAATGAGATTCCGCGCGGGCCAGTACGCCTAACCTCGCCCCGCACCAAGAAGAGCGAAGAGGTGAAGAGCAGATTGCCGCTGCTCTGCTGGATATCTTCGAAGAAGGTCACATCGTTGCAACCATGCCCATCATCCAATGTCAGGAATATGACGCGCTTGCCGGTACGGATCGGTGGCATCTGCAGCGCAACTTTAACCCCTGCGACCAAGACCGATTCGCCGGAGCGTTTGTGAATCAGATCCGATGAGCGCACCGCCCCCACATGGTTGAGGAACTCTCCATAAAATTCGAGCATGTGGCGCGAGATATCCATACCGGTCAGATCCAATTCGTGGCGTACCTCTTCGGCAGATGACAAACGCGGCAAGCCACTTGCCTCTAGCGGTGGTGGCGTTAGACCGAGAACCATCTGATTGGTTGCAGTCCCGCGCACGCTGACGCTCGACAACTTATAAAGATCTTGTAAGTGCAACAAGAGATCGCGACGATTGATCTCACCTTGATCTAGTTTGTGTAGTTCATCAAATGCGCCCACCATGATCAGCGCTTCGCAGATCGGCCTGCTGACCCCCGCGCGTGCAACAAAGTCAGCGAGATCGAGATAGGGGCGCGAAAGAATAATTCCGGCGAGCTCGCCATCGTTGATCCCCGAAATGTCGCGCAGCGCCATGCGAATCGCATATCCCCGCGCATCAGGCAAGGTCAAACTCTTGCCGGTACTCAGCAGATCGGGAGCAAGGTAAGGAGCGCGTGCACTTCCATCAAGGTCAATCCGTTCCACCCTGTAATTACGATCAGATTTATTGACATCGATCGGCAAGATAGCGATCCCCCACTGCCGCGCTTCATCCAAGATCAAGCGCTTGGGATACATGCCAGGGTCATGAGTGAGCAGACCAGCGATAAAGGGAGCCATGTAATGGGTCTTGAGCCATGCCGATTGATAGGTCGGCAGCGCAAATGCCGCGGCATGCGCCTTGCAGAAACCAAAGGAGGCAAAGGATCGCAAGATCTCCCAGACCTCATCGATCACCGCGTTGGTATATCCGCGCGCCAGCGCTGCGGGATAGAACCAATCGCGTACTTCTATCTGTCCTTCGGGGCTACCCATTAAGCGTCTGCGTTCATCGCCCGCCGCCAAGGTACAACCCGACATGATCGAGATAACTCGAATCACCTGTTCGTGAAAGACAACAACGCCTTCAGTCTCGTGCAGCACGTCATACAAATCAGGATGAATCAAGTCGCGCGGTCTAAGCCCTTGTCTGCCATTTAAGAAGGGCACGATCATGTCGCTCTTAACCGGTCCCGGTCGGAAGAGTGAGATATCAATAATGAGATCGGTAAAGGTATCGGGCGCAAACTTTCCGACGAGCTCGCGTTGCCCCGGGCTTTCGATTTGAAAGATACCCAGAGTGCGCGCAGATTTAATTAAATCGAAGGTCGGCGCATCATCGAGCGCGATCTCATCGATATCAAGATCAACGCCATCAACGCGTTTGATCTCATCTAAAGCATACGAGATCGCCGATTGCATCCGCACCCCGAGAATATCGAGCTTGAGCAGACCAATCGCTTCGACATCATCCTTATCAAATTGCAACATGGGATAACCACTGGCGTTGATCTCAATCGGCGCATAATCGAGCAGACCCGGATCGGATAGAACAACGGCGCAGGGATGCATCGCCAGATGGCGCGGCAAGCCATCGAGCCTGGCAGCCAGGTTGATCGCTGTCCTCAGTATCGGACTGTTGAGGTTAAGGCTTTTAAGTTCTGGCAGGTTCTCCAAAGCCTTTTGAATATTGCGCGATCTGATGCGTGGCATCGACTTGGCAATCAGATCGATCTCCATCGGTGCGATCCCCAGCGCCGCACCTACATCGCGGATCGCATGGCGCGCCTTATATGTTTCGACCATCGCAACAGTTGCGGTCGAACTATTATCGCCCGGCTTGTACTGCGTACTTTTAAAGCCATAGCGATCAAAGACCGCGCTATATATTTCGAGCCTGCGATCTGATTCAACATCGATATCAATATCGGGCAGCTCTGCCCGCAAGACAGAACAGAAACGTTCCATCAATAGCCCTTGGCTAATCGGTTCTACCCCAGATATCCCCAGCAGATAACAGATCAGAGAACCCGCACCAGATCCGCGCGCCGCCACCCGTATCCCCCGGGCCCGCGCCATATCGGCTACGGCCGCAACGCTTAAGAAATAAGGCTCAAAGCCCAACGTTGTAACGGTCTCTAACTCTTCTTCTAGCCGCACCGCCGCTTTTACAGATAACTCACCTGTATAACGCGAGAGAGCGGCCCGCGTGCGTTGTCGCAACTCTGCGGGGTCCGCAACATGTGGCAGATGAATCGCACCCAGGCCAATATCTCGCCGCGGCGACAGCCGTAGTCGCTGCGCCAAATCTTCGGTATCTGCCAACAAGCGATTGCCGTTGCGCTCTCCCGCTGCCCGCGCAATCTCATCGCCCACCCAGGCCATCTCAGCGGGGTTCTTTAAATAGGCCTCGCTATTGCTGCGCTCTACATGTTTGTAATGCAGCGGCACCAACTTGCGCGCCGAATCCAATACATCTGCAACTGGCCCATCCTTGCGATCGAGCATCCGCACCGCATTACTTAAAATCGCTGGCAGATTGTTATCGCGCGCAAAGCCCAACATCCGTGCCGCATGCGTTGTCGACAACGGCCCCGTCCCCGCCCGCAGGTGTGATGTACATTCAATGACTTGCCCCGCAAATAGATCAGCTACAGAACCATAAATAGAGATCGCCTCTTCACCACGCCGCGCGCCAATTGCCGCCGCCAACTGTGAATCAACGCCATGCGCGAGAATCAATTGCGATGAATACTGCGCCGCCGAATTCAATACCTTATACGTCAATAATTTATCTTCGCTCAAATTAATACTGGTGATTAAACGATAGAGCGCACCTAACCCATCACCCTGCGCAAAGATGGTGACGCGATACTTCTTCTGCAGAAAACTTAGATTGACCCCCAAGATCGGTGCCACGCCCATCTCTTCGCAACTCTTCGCAAACCTGATCGCACCAGCAGCGCCATCGCGATCGGTCAGCGCAATTGCACCAGCACCTTGCTCTGCAGCTCGTTCGACCAAGCGAGCCGGCAAGGCGGTGCCATACTTAAAGGAGTAACCACTCGCCACCGAGAGGTGTGTGAAGGGAATCTTCATGAGGGTCTAGATGTGGGGCGTATCTGCCACTTGCCGGTGATCTCATCCAACTCAATCTCAAAGGTCGCCAGCGCCCCCTCAGGAGCCGCTTCGACCCGCCAGATCGCCTTGCCCCCATCATCGAAGATCACATCTTCAAGTGGAGCCTTCTGCAACCGACCATCATCGATTCGGTTCCACCAGCCCCCAGATTCGCGCCACCGCGACACAATCGCGTGCACATGAAAGCGCCGCCCCTTATAAATGAACTCCATGGGCTCGCCCTGGGGCGCTATTACCCGCGCCCCAGACATCTGGGCAGCCCCAGCTACCCCAGGGACGGATCCTGGGTTGGCTGGGTTTGAGGCTGATTCGAACATATGTTCGAAAGATAGTACCCCGAGGTGACAGGGGCAAGTAGGTGGGTTTTGACCCCTAAAACGCTGCATATGGCTGGATTTAGAACCGGAAAGAGCAAAATTTTGACTCTAGGGCTGGGCGAATCCAAGCCGAAAAGAGCGAGGCCCCCAATTATTTATTAATCAGGAGCCTCTACAACTTCTTGACGGAAGCAAAAAAATAATAGCACGCTACACAATTCCTGTTAATCCACAGTTCAATCTCATTGCAGAATCTTGAATTTAACCACCTACTACTTTCAAACGGTGTGGCTGTAGCTCAGTGGATAGAGCAACTTTTTGACGGAAGGTAGGTCGTGAGTTCGATTCTCACCAGTCACATCTCAACGGGATGACCCTCACCTCGTCAGCGGGGGTCATTTCACAATTAATCGAAACTATTCAGCTACCAACACCACTCTCGC
>CAIZKO010000043.1 GCA_903933585.1 uncultured Actinomycetes bacterium | reverse complement strand
GGTTTCTCATGCACCGTCTCGGTGCGGGCGTTGATCGCTTGCGATTGTGAACGCAGGGCATCGGTCGAGTTCTCAGACCAAGGGGCGATCAAGCCCCAAGAGACCGTTGAGAGTTCACGCTGCCCTTCACGATTATCTCTGACGATATAAATGTCGCGCGTGGGAGTGATATTCCAGTCCGCGGGAAGTATGGGACCCGCGTAGCCAGTTGAAATCTCAAATGCATCCATCAGCTCGTCTTGGCTGGCATTAAGGGCATATCGACCGCACATGAGCGTAAAGGTATCTCAGGTAGGCTTACCGTATGACGAATTTGTGGCGCGCTCCCTACCGCGGGAACCTCTCGGTTAAAGCGACGCTCACAATTCCTGGCTCCAAATCCGTGACAAATCGGGCCTTAATCTTGGCGGCGCTCTGCGATTCACCATCGGTGCTGCGCCGGCCGCTCCACTCCCGTGACTCTGCTTTAATGATCGCTGGTTTAAAAGCGATAGGGGTTGGGATCGAAACCGCCGCCAATGGCGATTTAACTATTACTCCCGGTCCACTCTTCGGCCCAGCCTCCATCGACGTCGGCAATGCGGGAACGGTGATGCGCTTTCTGCCACCCGTAGCCGCGATGGCTAAGGGAATTATTCACTTTGATGGCGATGCCAGATCGCACGAACGTCCGCTCGGCCCTGTCATCAAAGCGCTGGAAGCTTTAGGCGTTTCGATTGAACATGGCGGTCGCTATTCATTGCCGATGACCATCAACGCCAATGGGCAAATGCGCGGTGGCACCGTTGAAGTAGATGCAACCTTGTCGAGCCAATTCATCTCGGCGCTCTTGCTGGTAGCTCCTGCTACCAAAGAGGGAGTCACTGTTAAGCATGTTGGTACTTCACTACCCTCGCTCCCCCATATCGAAATGACTATCGCCATGCTCCGCGAAAAGGGCGTCGAAGTAGTTGACGGTGACAATGAGTGGATCGTGAAACCCGCAATCATGCACGGTACAGATTCAGTCATTGAGCCCGATCTCTCTAATGCCGCGCCATTTATGGGCGCAGCAATGATCAGTGGCGGCACCGTTATTATTCGCGATTGGCCCCGATCGACAACGCAACCTGGCGATGACTTGCGCGAAATCTTCACCCAGATGGGTGCACACGTTGAATTCCACGGCGAGGATTTATCTATCACTGGCGGCGCAATTCATGGTATCGATATCGATCTACACGATGTTGGTGAACTGACTCCATCGATCGCTGCGCTCTGCGTCTTTGCGGACTCTCCCTCTTATCTACGCGGAATCGCTCACCTGCGCACACACGAGACCGATCGCTTAGCGGCGCTGGCGACCGAAATAAATAGCTTGGGTGGCGAAGTAATCGAGGAGCCATCTGCGCTGCGCATTATTCCAAAGCCATTGCACGCCGGTACTTTTCACACTTATGACGATCATCGCTTGGCTACCGCAGGTGCCATGATTGGGCTGCGCATCGAGGGAATCGATGTAGAAAATATTGAGACTACGCGCAAGACCCTGCCCGATTTTCCGGGAGCGTGGGCCGAACTGTTGAGCGGTAATCAATGACTCCTCGCGAACTCGACGAAGATGATGTTCGGATCCGTCCCAAGCGCTCCTCCCGTCCGCGAACAAAAGATCGTCCTGATTATTCTGCAGCCGAACTCGCGCGCATCATCGCAGTAGATCGCGGTCGCAGCGCTGCCCTTATCGAAAATACCCGTGTAGTCGTCACCGCCATGAAGGCGCGCGAACTCGGCAAGAAGTCGGTTGTTGTCGGAGATATCGTGCGCATCGTCGGAGATACCTCCGGCAAGGTAGATACCTTGGCTCGCATCGTTGCCGTTGAACCACGGATCAACGAGTTGACCCGCACTGTCGAAGATGATGCTGGCATGGAACGCATGATCGTAGCCAACGTCGATCAGATCGGAATCGTCTTGGCCGCGGCAAACCCCGAGCCCCGTCATGGCTTCGTCGATCGCGCACTAGTCGTTGCATTCGATCAACGCATTAAGCCCTTGATCATTATGACAAAGTGCGATCTGGCCGATCCCACAGAATTCCTCGCGTCATACAAAGATCTGGATGTGGAGTCGATTCAGATTCAACGTGGTGGCGACCTCACCGATCTGCGCAAAGCGTTGGCTGGCAAGCGCAGCGTATTACTCGGTCATTCTGGAGTCGGTAAATCCACCCTGGTTAATGCCCTCGTCGAGAAAGCGAACCGTGCGACGGGCGATGTCAACGACGTCACGGGCCGTGGGCGTCACACTTCATCGAGCGCGATTGCCTTAGAGCTCAACGATAAATCGGGCTGGATCATTGACACCCCTGGCGTGCGCTCCTTTGGGTTGGCTCACGTAGAGCGCGACCGAGTTATCGGCGCCTTTCGCGAATTTGCCGAGGCAATTGAACACTGCCCGCGAAACTGCTCTCACGATGAAGAAGAGTGCGCCCTCAACTCCATGATTACTGACCCAATCTCGCTAGCCCGGCTGGCCAATCTCCGCGGGCTTCTGCGCGAAGGTAAACTGAATCCATGAGAGATTTCAATCAAGACCTTATGCTTGCGCACCATCTCGCCGACCTCGCCGATGTGATCTCCAAAGATCGCTACCAATCACTCGATCTGGTTATTGAGACCAAGCCTGATCTCACTCCAGTTACCGATGCAGATAAAGCGGTAGAGAAGAAGATTCGCGAAGCGCTTGCGGTAGCTCGTCCCGATGATTTAGTACTGGGCGAAGAGTTTGGGGCACCAACTCTGACAGCTGATAAGCACTACTGGGTGATTGATCCGATCGATGGAACCAAGAACTTCCTCCGCGGAATTCCTACCTGGGCGACCTTGATTGGACTGTGCACTCCAGAAGGTGAGGTGGTCGCTGGCGTCGTAAGCGCTCCCGCTTTATATCGCCGCTGGTTTGCTGCTCTGGGAAGCGGCGCTTATGTGAGCGAAAATGGTGGAGAACCCCGTCAGATTAAAGTTTCACAAGTGCGTGGACTTGAACACGCATCGCTCGCCTATTCTGACCTCATTGGTTGGGGCTCCCGTAAGGCCGCAATGCTTAAACTACAAGATGAAATTTGGCGCACTCGTGGCTTTGGAGATTTCTGGTCCCATATGCTCGTTGCCGAAGGCGCCGTAGATATCGCAGTCGAACCAACGTTAGCGCTCTGGGATATGGCAGCGCTCGACATCATCGTCCGCGAAGCCGGAGGTACATTTACCAACCTTGAGGGAAAGTCTGGTCCACACGGAGGCAACGGAGTTTCCAGCAACACTCTGCTCCATAAAGATTTTCTGGAGGCGCTGAATTCATGAGATTTCTCTGGTTCGGTAAGAAGAAGGTTAAAGCGGAGCCCCTTCTTGAAGTAGAGATAGAACGCGAGCCAGAAGAGCTCTTTTCGGTCGTTGGCTTTATGTGCGAAACAAATCCCATCGCCTCCGCCAAGAACACTCAATTACATTTAGAGGTCATCAACTCCCTGATCTTGTCCGTGCTCTCTGAAGCCAACTCCCCTGCTGATATCGCGGCCCAGGAGTTCTTTCAGGCACATGGAGCAAATGTTCTGCCGACTAACGACTATATGTACAACCAGGAACGTGGATATAGCGCGCGCGTCCAAGATGAAAATACGCTTCATACAGTACTAATCGGACCGGCGCCGGTAATTGCGCGCGCTTCAACTCCATTTTGCGATGCGATTGGTACAGCGATTGAAAGCAACCCCGGAGCATTTGTTGTTGCGATCGATGGAATTGCTTACGCCAGCTTTTCCATCACCAAAGAATTAGTTTAAAGCTCTAACCAACCATTTGCTGGAAGTTCATCGGCGCTATCTGGACCCCATGTGCCTTTGAAGTATGGCGAAAGGTGCGGCTCGTTATTTATAACTCCTTCAACGATACGCCAGGTCTCAAGAACAGAATCGATATGTGTAAAGCGCATATGATCCCCTGCCATTGCGGCGCGGAGTAAGCGCTCGTATGCCTCTTGCCGTTCACCAAGCGCAGCCGAGAAGTTAACGGTCAACTTCACTGGCTCGGTCTTGAGGTGATCGCCAGGCGACTTGGCCTGTAATTCGATATCCACGCCGTCGTTCTTACCCAGGCGGAATCGCAGCAAGTTAGCCGAACCCTCTTGCGTCTCAGCAAAGAGAAGGCGTGGCGGTTGCTTAAATTCAATGATGACTTCGAGGGTGCTTTCTTGCAGGTTCTTTCCAGTACGAAGATAGAAAGGAACGCCAGACCAACGCCAGTTATCGACATGCATAATTGCGGCAGCATATGTCTCCGTCGTTGAACGAGGAGCTACACCAGCCTCATCGAGATAGCCAACATATTGGCCGCGAATTACATTCTCTGGCTTGAGCGCAGCCATGGCACGGAAGACTTTGAGTTTCTCATCTTCCATGCGACCGGAGGTGAGATCTGAAGGTGGTTCCATCGCAATCAGAGCAAGAACCTGCAACAAGTGATTTTGAAGGACATCGCGGATTGCTCCAACGCCATCGTAGAAGGCACCGCGTCCTTCAACGCCAAAGTCTTCCGCCATCGTAATCTGCACGCTATTGATATAGCGGTGATTCCAGAGTGGCTCCCAGATAGAATTGGCGAAGCGGAAGATCAAGATATCTTCGACGGATTCTTTACCGAGGTAGTGATCGATACGGTAAATGCGCTCTTCAGGGAGAACGGCTTCTAGTACGTCTTGCAAGGCGACCGCTGAATGTAGATCGCGACCGAAAGGCTTCTCAACAACAAGACGGCAGCGCTCGGTTAACCCAACCTTGGCCAGACCTTGCGTGACATTGCCAAAGAATGCTGGTGGGATAGCGAGATAGATGACTGGGCTCTGCTTATCCTTAAGAGCATCCGCTAGATCTTCGTACAGCTTGGAATCTTCGTAGTTACCAACGACAAGTGAGAGATCCTCGTCGAGTTGGGCCATGATCTTGGGATCAGGGTTTGGGAAGGCGTTGTGGATAGCTTCAAAGGCATTCGCCGCAAATTGAGCGTGATCCCATTTAGTGGAGGCGACTCCAACCACCGGGCAACGCAATGAATCGTTAAGTGCCATGCTGTAGAGCGCGGGAAATAACTTCTTCTTGGCCAGATCACCCGTCGCCCCAAAGAGGACGAGAACATCTGCCGCTTGCAGATCTACCTTACGTGCATTCATCTAATTTTTCTTCGCTTCTACGTGGCCGCCAAATTTCTTTCTCATTGCAGAGAGAACCTTATTGGCGTAAAGATCATTCCCGCGCGATGAAAAGCGGCCCATAAGTGAGGCGCTAAGCACATTGGCAGGGACTCCTGCATCAATCGCAGTCTGAACCGTCCAGCGACCTTCACCAGAATCTGATACCGATCCTTCATACCCTGCGAGCTCTGGGTCTTCGGTATAGGCCGTTGCAGTGAGATCGAGCAACCACGAAGCAACAACAGATCCACGGCGCCAGACTTCGGTGACCTCTTCCATATCAAAGTCATACTTGGTTTCGACATGATCGCCGACTGCGGTGGGGTGCTTGATCCCCTGTGCTGCTGCGTGAATCAGGTTAAGACCTTCGGCATAAGCCGCCATGGCACCATATTCGATACCGTTGTGCACCATCTTGATGAAGTGGCCAGAACCAACGGGACCACAATGCAGAAATCCATATTCAGAGTTACTTGGCTCACCAGTGCGACCAGGGGTACGTTCTGCTGATTCGATACCAGGTGCCATTGCCTTAAAGATTGGGGTGAGGCGATCAACTACCGCGTTATCGCCACCGATCATGAGCGAATAACCACGCTCTAGGCCGTAGACGCCACCTGATGTTCCGACATCAACGAAATTGATTCCCCTAGTAGCAAGCCAAGCGGCGTTTGCGATGTCATCGCGATAGAAAGTATTTCCACCGTCAATAATCGTAGAACCAGGTGCGAGATGTTCGGCAATCGCATGAATAGTCTGTTGGGTAACTTCGGCAGGAACCATCACCCAGACAAATTGTGGGTTCTCGGTACTGTTAAATTGCGTGAGATCGGATAGTGATGCGAGAGGTGTGAAGCCTTCGGAAGCAACGCTCTTGACCGTTTCTGGATTAACATCATAAACAGCGATGCTCACCGGGGTTTGGGCATGAGATTGGATGCGGCGGGCGATATTCGCCCCCATGCGTCCCAAGCCGACAACGGTTAACTGAATATTGCTCAAGGTGATCTCCTATCGGTGAAGCGATCTTAAATTAGTTGCTCGTTGGTGCCGAGAGGTCGGTGAGGATTTGCAGTTGACCGTTAGGTGAACACTTCTCCAGAAGTCCGACTGGTCCCGTAGCAATCGACTGCAACGCTGCAGCCTTACCCTCGCCGAGGGCGAAGATGTAGGTATGGAGCGAGTTTGCCAGACGTGAGAGCGACAGGCTCACTCGCAGTGGCGGTAACTTGGGAGAATTATGGACCGCTATCGCCGAACCAGAGAATTCTGGGTCGAAAGTATGCGGAAAGAGGCTGGCGATATGCCCATCCTCGCCCATGCTGAGAACGACGGCATCAAAGGGTTGATGTCCCAGTTCAAGAGCTAGTTCGGCATCGTAGTTAGCCGCTGCGACATCCAGATCACCGCTGGCATCCACGCGGTGAAAAACTAGGTGCGATTTACTCAATCCAAAGCCAGCAATCAAAATGGTGTCGCTTCGATCCGGATCATCTTCCGTTGTAAAACGCTCATCAGAGAACCAGATATGCAGCATCGAACCTTCGAAGGCAACATTTTCGCGGAGCAATCTAAAGAGCGCTTGGTCGATCGCTTTCGCAATCGCCAGACCGGTACGTCCGCCGGTGATAACTATGTGAGCTGATTTTCTAGCTGCCCATGCATCTGTGATTGCCGCGATGACGTTAGAAGCGCATAGGTCAACCAATCCCTCACCTGAGGGTTCGCTTATAAAGTTCATGGCCTGAACTCTACAAGTCGAATCATCCTTTGACGTAAGAGAGCTTTTCAGCGACCTTTCCATCGGTGACACGAAACACATCAACGCCGCGAACGTGACCACCTGTCCATGAATAACGCCAGAGTTGAATCACTCGATCTCCGAGTGCAAATGTTTCTTCGGGCTCAAATCGGCTGCTCAGATCTGCAAATATGGGTGCCCACGCCAAGGCGATGGCGGTGCGACCTCTATGTGCGGTTCCATCCGGTGCGGGATCGGTGTCATCAAAGAGACAATCCTCGGTAATCAAGGCGAGGGCGGCTTCTAAATCATGATTCCCCCAGGCCGCACCGAAAGCCGCAACAACATCTAGAGCGTTGATCGCTCCTTCTAGATCACCCATTCCCGTCTCCCCTCTTAGAAGTCCACAACGGACTCTTATTAGCGATGACATTACTTTCTGTCTCGGAGAAGTCAATAAAAAAAACTCCCCTCGCAGTGGAGGGGAGTTCAGAACTAAATCTAATAACTAGATATTAGATAGTAGTAGCGGGGACAGGATTTGAACCTATGACCTCTGGGTTATGAGCCCAGCGAGCTACCGAGCTGCTCCACCCCGCGTCGGTAGTGCAATCTTATTAGAAAAGCGCCAATAACCCAAAACGGGGCTATTGGCGCTTGAACTAAAAGCGGTATTACTTACTTTCTACTTTCCTTGCGCAGCAATTGCGGCAGCGATCGCTGCCTTGAGTTGATTCTGCGCCGTTCCGTAGGCCGCGAAATCACCATTCTTGAGCGCCGCATTTGAAGCCGCGATAGCTGCCTGCGCCGCAGCTAGTGCCTGCTTCAGAGTAGATGTTCCAGTGGTCTTGCCTCCCGGCGTAACAGTTCCAGTGGATGAATTAACTGTCGCACCAGAGTTGCTGCCGAAGACTTGATTGAGCGCATCCTGCAAAGTATTTCCAAATCCGATTTGATCACCGAAGGAGACCAAGACTTTCTGCAGAAGTGGGAACGCTGAGGCATTTGCGGTTGCTTTCACATAGACCGGCTGGACGTAGAGCAATCCGCTGCCGACCGGCAAGGTCAACATATTTCCGAGTACAACGTCGGAACCACCTTGACGCAAGAGCGAGAGAGTCTGCGCCACGTCAGGTTTCGCTTCAAAGTTCGAGGCGACCTGTGATGGTCCGGAGATATTTGTCGAGCGCGGCAATTGGAGAATCGTAATCTTTCCGTAATTTGGACCAGCATCAGAGTTGACTGCGGCAAATGCAGTCAGATTCTGTCGAGTACCGCGGGGAACGAATGCGGTCGACAACGAGAAGTATGAGGTTGCAGACCCTGGAAGTTGCAAGGTCTGATAGGTAGGAGGTTGATTCTGGGCATTAGCGCCAAGAGATGAAGGATCCGATGGCACCTTCCAGAAATCTTGTCCGCCGTAATACGCTGCAGCGGTACTAACGTGATAGGTCGTCAATACATCGCGTTGTACTTGGAAGATACCTTCTGGGTAGCGAATATGTTGGAGTAGGGCCGGGCTGATAGCGCTCTTTGGAAGCACCGTACCTGGATAGGCCTTGCTCCACGTCTTCAAGACTGGATCACTCTTATCCCACTGGTACAAGGTGACCGTTCCATCGTAAGCATCGACGGTTGCCTTCACCGAGTTACGAATGTAGTTCACATTCTTGTCGGGAAGCGCGGTTACGAATGATGAGTTAGCTGTCACTGAGTTTGTTGTTGCGGTGGCAAGATTCTCGACCGCTGAATATGGATAACCCGATGAAGTGGTATAGCCATCGACGATCCAAAGTACCTTGCCATTAACCACCGCTGGATAGATATTTCCATCGAGCGTCAACCATGGCGCAACCTTTTGGACGCGCTCTGCCGGAGAGCGGTTATAGAGAATCTTTGAATCTTTATTGATCAAGTTGGAGAGCAGAATCTGCTGATCTTTGTATTTGATTGCAAAGAGGAGGCGAGTCAGCAAACTTCCCATGGGGACGCCGCCGTTACCCGCATAGGTGTAGTTCTGTTGGCCATTTGCTTGAGTATCGTCGGGGTAATCCAACTCGTTGGGAGTGCTCTTCGCTGAGCCACCTACGATGGAATATCCGGGAACGTTCTCCCCGAAGTAGACGCGTGGTTGGAATGTACCGAGCCCCTTGGATGGCGGGATATTCCCAACGGTAAAGCTGGGCTTTCCGTCGGCATCAACAACATTTGTTGGCGAGGCCACGAAACCAAAACCATGGGTATAAACGAGATGGTCATTGATCCAGTTCTGTGCTGGAGATCCTGCAATGTTGAGTTCGCGAACTGCGACAACCACATCTTGCTTCTTGCCGTTGATCGTATAGCGATCGACATCAAGGGCATCAGGGAAGGTGTAGTAAGGCTTGATCTGTTGTAACTGGCGGAATGTTGCGGATAAGACATCTGGATCGAGCAGACGAGCATTGGAAATATTCGATGTGTCTTTCGCTAATTGCCCAGGCTGTGTCGAAATGACCGCCGGATAATCCTTGACGGTGATATTCGATAACCCATATGCGGCACGAGTCGCGTTGATGTTGCGCTGAATATATGGCGCCTCTTTATTGGATTCACTGGGCTTGACGGTAAATTGTTGAATGAAGGCTGGATAAATACCCGCGATCAGAAGCGAAGAGACAACCATGAGAACTACGCCTGCTGCTGGAAGAACCCAGGAGCGGCGGATGATATTTGCAAAGAAGAGCAAGGCGCATATGACTGCGATACCGGCAAGAATCGATTTGGCGGGCAGGAGCGCATTGACATCGGTGTAACCCAGACCCGTAAAGAGGCTGCCTTGATGTAGCGCTAGGTCATAACGATCGAACCAATAAGCGACGGCCTTGATGAGCACGAGAACTCCGAGAAGCACGGAGAGTTGTACGCGTGCTGCAACGGTGGTTCGGTCGTGGCTTTCCTGTGGGCGAATCCCGCCATAGACGTAATGAATTCCCACGGTCGCGATCAAGGTGATCAGAATGGTCGAAATTCCCCACTTGATGAGGGCTTCATACATCGGCAACTTAAAGGCGAAGAAGGAGATATCTAAATGGAATTGCGGATCCTTGGTGCCGAAGCTGGTGGCGTTCTTAAACTGCAACCAGGTCTCCCAGAGCTTTGACCCTGAAGTTCCGGCGAACCAGAAGAGCACGACAGCAATAGCAGCGACCACATAACGCTTAATCGGTTCGATCTGCCCGCGATAGCGTTCCAAATTATCGGCTTCAATTGAAACTGGCACGTAGATCGGGCGACGGCGATAAGCCAAGACAATGTTCGAGGTAATGAAGAGCGAGGTTATAACCCCGAAGGCCACAAATAGTTCTATCTTGGAGAAGAGAGTCTTACTCCAGACGCTAGTGAAGCTCACTGAGCGGAACCAAAGGAGATCGGTATAAAAACCAGTGAGCGAAACCAAGATCGTGATGATGACGATAAGCGCGATGATGACAAAACCGAGCGGGCCTATCCCCTTACGTGCGCCTGGCTCCCGAGGGGGGCGTGGTTGGCGGGGGTTGTTAAAGGGATTATTGGGAAACTGGAAAGAACTCATGGAAATACTCTAGTGCTCGGAATTGGGCTCCCGCAGAGTCTGTTGGAAGTGGTTGAACTTGTCGACCGAGCGATTAGTCTCATTATGGAACTTATCTTTGAATTTGGTCGTCCATACGACATATCCAATGGCGCAACTGACCAGGACAACCGGTACTACCCACCAGATGAGCGCTGCAAAGGCGGTCGATGTCGCCGGCGCGCTGGCAGCTCGGGGATAGATCGCAACGAAACGGGTCATGGACCCACTTTAACCCAGGCGCGAGACTTTTCCTTCTCGCGCGCGGAAATATAGTCAGAGTGGATATTGTTCATATTCTCATAGATGCAATTTGGCTCTCAGGAATGAAAGTAGGCGGTCGTGAGCGGTTTTGGGTTCTTCCCTAGCGAAGGCTTCTTCAACGCTGGAACCAGCGGTGGCCCGGGTTCACCGATGCTGCAGGCCAGCGTCATGCGTGATGCCGCCCGCAAATTCTTGGCGACCCACAATGACCTTCCTGTGGGACGCGACGATGCTCGCAAAGCGCACGAGGCACTTGATATCGCTAATACCTGGATCGAAGAGCAGACGCAATTTCCTGCAACCGTCGCCAATGCAGATGTGGCTTGGAGTCGTAAAGATTGGATCGATCACTCCATCACTGGTTGGCAGAAGTTAGTTGAACCGTTGGCTGAGGGAATGGTCGAAGCTCTCGGCAAAGTTTTGAAAGAGATGGGCCCCGCTGAGATGGGTCCGCAAGAAGGTTTCTTGCCCGTTATGCGCGGCTTTATGGGGCAGTTGATCGCGACTCAACTCGGGCAATCGATTGGGACCCTCTCTATTGGGTTGACAGGTTCGCAAGATGCTGCAATTCCGCTCTTTGAAAAATCCGGTGCACATTTAATTCCACAAAATATCACGCTGTGGGGCGAAGGTTTAGAAATTCCTGAGCAAGAGATAGCGATTTATATGGCGCTCCGTGAAGTCGCGGCCCAACGATTATTTGCACATACACCGTGGCTCAGCGGATACATACGCGATCTCATCGCAAGTTATGGCAGTGGGATCACGGTGGATATCGATTCGATTCAGAGCCAAGCGGAGAGTGCGATGAACTCTGGTGAACTCGACATAAACAATCCAGAATCAATCACGATGGCGATTAATCAAGGAATGTTCCAACCGGAGCAGAGCGTGGCGCAGACTGCGGCGCTGGCAAAACTAGAGATTACCTTTGCGCTGATCGAAGGATGGATCGATCACGTTACTTCTCTCTCTGCAAAAGATCGCTTGCCATCGCTATCTGCCTTGCAAGAGAGTTATCGTCGCTCACGCATTGAGAGCGCTCCGACGCAGCAACTCTTTGCAATGCTCTTGGGATTGCAAATATCTCCGCGATTAACACGCGAATGTTCACATTTCTGGAGTGAGATCTATGCAATAAGTGGCGGCTCCGATGGTGGTGTTGCAATTCGAGATCACCGCTGGGAAGACTCTGCACTCTTACCGACCGCGAGCGATCTCGCCGATCCTGCTGGGTTTTTGGTGAGTACTACCGTTCCAGATGATCTCTCTGGACTGCTCTAAAACCTGCCACACAGAGAAAAGCCAAATCCCCGGCCGCACATCTGATGTCTGCCTTCCCCTTGCCTACATCAAACGGTTATCCGAGGACTTGGTGAGTGAAACCTATGCTAACTAGCCCTGATTTCCAAAAAGAAATGCCACAATTCTCACCAGAATCTTGTTGATAACTCTGTGGAGAAGGGGTGGATAACTCGTGGTTACGGTGGATAATTTTCAACAGGTCTCCCTCTTCGACGATAGCCTGCCCGCCATGCTCAAAGATCCAGCGAACTCCGATACCAAGAAGAGTCAGAAATTTCTCCGCACCAAGGCTCTGCCCGATAATCTGCCGGAATTTCGCGTCATACGCAGCACGCGGCGCAAGCGGAGCATTAGCGCGCTCCGCCAAAATGGAATTATCGAGATTCATATCCCCGACCGTATGAGCCGCAAGGATGAATTCGCGATCATCCCTGAGATGATTGAGATAGTCCTGCGCCGCGAGGCGAAGAGCCGCTCCAGCGACGCCTCCTTGGCGCAGATGGCCGAGCGCTTACTCGAGCTCTATCTCCCTGATTTCCACGAGCGTCCCACCGCTATCACCTGGCGCACCATGCGCGAGCGCTGGGGTTCATGTACGACCAGCGATGGCACTATTCGAATCTCACTCCGTCTTAACGGAGCTCCTGACTATGTTGTTGAGTGCGTGCTCTTCCACGAGTTGGTCCATCTACGCGTACCTGGGCATGGCAGCGACTTCCACGCATACTTGGATCGCTACCCAGAGAAAGTCCGAGCAGAGGCCTTCCTCGAGGGCTTTGAGGCTGGCCTGTCGGCTACTCCAGAGATCGGGCTCAACGCCTAGCGCAAAGTTCGCAAAATCGGACAATTCGCCCACACTCCCGCTATAACTGCGAACATTACGCATAAACGAGCGCAATTTACCCCTCAACTCTCACATCGAGAGGTATCGTGCGCATGTACACACGCTCGCTTGGGGAGGCTCCCGAAGCTTTGAGCGGGTGGCAAAAAGGAGGGTCACTATGGCTGAAGAATATAAAGGCGAGGCCTACTGCGTTAAGTGCAAAGAGAAGCGTTCCTTCGAAGGTCATGTGAAGGTTTCTGAATCTGGTCGCCGTATGGCACAGGGCATCTGCCCAGTGTGTGGCACCAAGGTCAACCGCATCTTGGGTAAGGCTTAACACCTAGGCTTGCTCGCTCGTTCAAGATCGCCCTCACCTCACGGTGAGGGCGATTTTTTTATCCCCAGCCGAGCGCAAGCGCAGAATGAGCCGCTCCTATTCGCGCCATCCTTCGCAGATGGCATTTGCGCGTACCGGCTTCAACTATCTCAAGCTCAAGAGCGGGGTTGCTCTGACGCCGACTGTCGACGGCTATCTCCTCGCCCTTCCCACGCACGGGCTTCTCATCTCCTCCGGTCTTCAACTTCAGTTAGCGCGCAGCTTCGATGGTCGGCGTTCCGTGCAAGAGATTGCGCGCGGGCTTATCTGCGATATCGCAACAGTGTCGAATTTTGCCGAGCTGCTAGCAAGCCAAGGGTTGATCGAAGCAGGCGCGGCTCCGCTCAGCTTAGCCTCGGGTGATTTGAGCGAACAGATAATCTCTGCGCGCAGCGAGATAGAGCGCGGCTTGCTCACGCATCGCCCCGGAGTGAGTGATGGCGGAAGCGGGGAATTTCTCGCACGCGCAGCAGCTACCATCTTGATCTCAGGCGAGAATCGCCTCGCACGTAATTTACTCGCTGTTCTACAAGCATCGGGCTTCACAAATACCCGATTGATTAGTCGCACGCATCTGCCCCCGCAATTGACTGGCGATGATGTCTGCGGATTGGCGGTGCGTAATAGCGACATCGGAAAAGTCCGGAGCGAGTTCATCGAAGAGTTGGTGCGTAGCGCTCGGATCGCGCGGAGTGAACAGGTTGCTAAGGCGTATCCAGATCTCATTATTTCAACTGGGCCAATCCAATGGGATTATGTACAAAGGTGGTTGAGCGAAGGTTCACCGCATCTCCATATAAATCCAGCCATCGGCCGAGAGATTGAGGTGGGACCGTTAGTTCTGCCAGGGGTAACCCCCTGCTTGAGATGTGTAACTCTTACCAAACGAGATAACGGCACATCAAATCGTTATGAATTTCTTGGCAGCGAACTCCCGAGCGCAGCTGCTGCGTTTGTGTCAGGCCTTATTGCGCTCGCCATCGGCGAATATTGTGCAACTGGCACAACTCCATTGCGCGCGTCATCGCAGTGGTATGACTTGCTCGAACCATTGCGCCCGCCAGATATTCGACATTGGAGCTTTCACCCGGAGTGCGGGTGTCTATAAACCAGTCCATCGAGTTGACAATGTCACCTAACTAGCGAGCGCTTCCTCATCCGCATCGCACTCTACGGCGACGACCGGAATAACAACTGGTGTCATGCGGGGACGGCCAACGGTGCGCTTGGCAGCGACGATAGATCCATCAACGAATAACTCTCCACCCCACACTCCACATGGCTCCTGCCGTGAAAGTGCACCTGCTAAGCAAGCGGCTTGCATCGGGCAGCTCGCGCAGAGCGACTTTGCCATAGCGACGCGGGCAGGGGCTTCATCGAAGAAGAGATCTGCAGCGGCGTTGTGACAGGGCAGGGAGATATCTCCCGTGACATCGCTTAAACCGATCATCTCTCCATCAGCCCATCCAGGGACCAACAGTTCACTAAAGAGAACAGCCATTGTTCTCACCTCCTCATTTCCTTTTTTCTTATTGGTTCTTGCTCTCTGTTTTTGTCTGGGTAAAAGAAAAAGGACCGCTCATCCGATTGGATGTGCGGCCCCTGGTGGGTCTCGATTCGGTTTACCGAATAGAACTCCAGGTTCCGCGCAGTCCATAGGCTGCAAAATTCTTGGTTGCCCAGAACTTGGCGGCGTATGAATGAGCGTGTGTTGTATGTGTGGCGGCAGGCGAAAGCGCAGCACGTGAAGTGCTTGTTGCTCTCTGTGTCATCGACACATCTGCCTCCTTGTTGATGTACATCCCCGCCTCTGTGGCAGTTGGATAAGGGTACGGGGCGCGGCCCGCATCTCGCAACCTAATTAATCAGCCCGGTTAAGAATTCACTGGGCTCGCCCGAATAGCTGAGGTGGACGGTCCGTTTGGCGCGCGTAAGCCCCACATAAAAGAGGCGACGCTCCTCTTCGATCTCGGTACCCATCGGCAAAATTCCATCATTTACGCTGACCAGAAAGACGTGATCCCATTCCAATCCCTTCGCGGCGTGGAGCGTGGAAAGAACGACACCAGGCAGGGTGGGTGGGTTGTTCTGCTCGGCACGATCTTCCAATTCACGCAAGAAGGTGCGCAGGCTAGGCGCTCCAGCCTCCTTCATCTGCGCCCCCAGGGTGGTAAAAGCGCGGACATAGTCAGCGTTACCGAAGGGGCGAAGGACCGATTCGAGATCGTGCAACCAATCGTTGGCATCGGTAGGCAGGACCGAGGCGCTACGAATAACGCGCATCGCATCGCGAACCTCTACGCGGTCGAAGAAGCGCTCGCTATTCTTTAATTGGGTTTCGATACCGCGCGCTTTGAGAGCAGCTTCAAAGGGGTCGAGTCCATTGTTGGTGCGAGTCAGGATTGCAATGTCAGAGTGAGTTTTATCTAAGGCCGCGATAGCGTCGATGACCGCCGTAACTTCCGAACTCGTCGTGGTAAATGAACGGAGCTCTAACTTTTCACCGCGCTCGTTCACCGACGTTAATTCATGATCGCCGTGAGACGCTCCCCCCTTAAGGATGCGGTTAGCGGTCTCAATGATCTCGGGGGTCGAGCGATATCCACGGGTGAGGCGAATAACCGGCGCTTTAGGAAAGCGCTGCG
>CAIZKO010000042.1 GCA_903933585.1 uncultured Actinomycetes bacterium | reverse complement strand
GCAAAACACAAATAACAATAAATATCGCGCGAACCCCCGTCAGTTACGGCGGGGGTTCGCTTTTTTTTTGAGAAGATACCCCCATGCGAATTCACATCGGCAGCGACCATGCAGGGCTCGATTTCAAAAACCGGATTGTGTCGCACCTTTCTGAGCAAGGGCATGATGTGGTCGATCACGGACCACACACCTTCGATCCGCTCGATGACTATCCCGTCTTCTGTATTCCGGCGGCCATCGCCACCGCTGCAGAACCGGGTTCCCTTGGGATTGTTCTCGGTGGATCCGGCAATGGTGAACAGATGGCAGCCAATAAAGTCAAAGGCATTCGCGCAGCGCTGGTTTGGAATGAAGCAACCGCTATCGCCGCTCGAGAACATAACGATGCCAATGTAATTGCAATCGGTGGACGGATGCATACCGAAGAGGTCGCACTGGCTCTCGTAGATCTTTTTCTAGCGACTCCGTTTACCAACGATCCACGGCACGTACGCCGCATCGCCTTGATCTCTAAATTTGAAGAAGATGGCGTGCTTTAATCTCTTTTAAAGTATTTGAGGTCGGTCACAACATGTCCTTTGCGGATGCCCTGACCTTCAAATTTTGTTAATGGGCGCCACTCGGGACGATCGATTTTGCCACCTCTAAAGAGTGGACTCTCGGCAAAGACCGCTTCAATCCACTGCGCATACGGAACCCAATCGGTGGCGATATGAATATAGCCTCCGGGTTTTAGTTTGTCGTGAATCAGTTGCAAGAACTCGGGTTGAACTATGCGGCGCTTGTGGTGGCGGCGCTTGGGCCAAGGGTCTGGGAAAAAGAGATGGAAGGCGCTAAACGCTTGATCTGCGAAATGGTTCTGCAAAATAATATGAACATCTTCTTCCATCAACATCAAGTTCTTTAGTTCATAGCGCTCTATGTATCCCAGGAGCGCGCCCACCCCGGGCTTGTGCACTTCGACGCCGATAAATCCGGTCTCGGGAAAAGCGACGGCGATGAGAGCAGTCCCCTCGCCCATCCCGGTCCCAATCTCCATAATTTGTGTAGAAGTATCTGGGAACAATTCCGCAGGATTAACAATGCCCGCTAACTCAATTCCAAAGGTGCTCCAAGATCGCTTATAAGCGCTCTCTTGCGCGAGGGTCTGGCCATCCCCGCGTAACCGGTAGCTCCGATTATCGGGACGCTCAATCATCTTGTAACCTCCTTCCTAGAGAATATATCCACAAATAAGAGCGTAAGCCTAGCCACACTGAGTCTGAGAGAAGAACATGCCTGGAATCAACATTTCACGTTCCGAAGCCTTTGAGCGTTCGAGCCACCTTGCAGTAGATAGCTACGAAGTATTTCTCGATGTGAGCGGAAGTGGCGATACCTTCTTCGCACGTAGTACCGTCAAATTCAATTGCAACCAACCGGGATATGACACTTTCATCGATGCAGTTGCGACTCGTGTTATTTCAGCAACGCTCAATAGCTCGCCTGTGAATCTCAACGGATACGACGGCCAGACCATCTTCTTGGCCAGTCTCGCTGCCGAGAACGAACTGATCATCGAAGTTGAAGTGCCGTATTCAAAGACTGGCGAAGGCCTGCAAAAGTCTGTCGATCCCGTTGATAACGAGACCTACCTGTATTCACAGGGCGAGACCGCCCATATTCGCAATATGTTTCCCTGCTTCGATCAACCCGATCTCAAGGCGACTTTTACGCTCTCGGTCTTAGCTCCGCAGCATTGGGAGGCAATCTCCAATAATCCCGTGAAATCAGTTCGCCCCGATGGAGATTCAAAGTTCTGGGAGTTCACTACGACTCCTCGGATTCCGACATATCTAGCCACTTTGGTAGCAGGTCCTTACTCTCATGTGCACGATGAGTATGTCGGTGAGAAGACAGTTCCACTTGGCATCTACTGCCGAAAGTCGTTGGCAGAGAGCCTGGATCCAGAAGAGATTTTTGGACTTACTAAGGCTGGCTTCGCGTACTTTGAAAAGGTATTTGGCCTGGCGTATCCATTCGACAAATACGATCAAGCGGCAGTGCTCGATTTCAATGCCGGTGCCATGGAGAACGCTGGAATTATTACCTTCCGCGAAGAATCACTCATATTCCGCAGCCGTGTAACGGAGCACGCCCGCGAGAGGCGCGCCAGCATCATCCTGCACGAGATGGCTCATATGTGGTTTGGCGATATGGTCACAATGTCATGGTGGGATGACCTCTGGCTCAACGAGTCTTTTGCCGAATGGATCTCTTACCTTGCAGTGGTTGACGCAACGAAATACAAGGATGGATGGACCAGCTTCATCGCCGAGCGAAAGAGTTGGGCTTATAAGCAAGATCAATTGATTTCGACTCACCCCATTGCGGTTGCCATGGATGACATCGAATCGGTTAACGCCAACTTTGATGGAATTTCCTACGCCAAAGGCGCATCAGCGCTCCATCAACTCAGCGCCTTTATCGGCTTTGAGAATTTCGTGGCCGGATTGCGCGAGTACTTCGCAAAATTCGCTTGGAAGAACACTCAACTTTCCGATTTGCTCACTGAACTCAGTAAGGCGAGCGGCCGTGACTTAACTGCGTGGAGTGATACCTGGCTCAAGACTGCAGGTATAAATACTCTTCGCCCATTGGTTGCAGAGGCCGACGGAAAATATACAAAGGTATCTGTTTCACAAGAGGCCCCCAAGATGCCGGTTGGATCAACAGAGATCCGTCCCCACCATCTCAATCTCGGCGTCTATGACTTAGTAGATTCAAAACTCACCTTGCGCAAGACAATTGCGCTGGATATTTCTGGAGAACACACCCAGATTACAGAGCTAGAAAATGAGAAGGTCGCAGACCTGCTCCTGCTCAACGATGGCGATTTGGGATACGCCAAAATTAGATTTGATGAGCGATCACTGCAGACCGTAGTGGATCATCTCACCGAGATCGATAATGCGGTTTCGCGTTACGTCTGCTGGATGGCGATTTGGGATATGTGGCGCGATGCAGAATTTCCCAGCGCTGCTTTCGCCGAGCTCTTACTGAAGGGACTTAAGCGAGAGCCTCTTATTAATTTAGTCACAGGACTTGGAACAGATCTCGTCGAACTCGTAGAACACGCCTCTAATCCGGCAGAGCGCGATGCGCTGCGTACACATGTGGGGAGCGAATTGCAGACGCTGCTTCTCGCCGCCGAACCAGGTAGCGATCGTCAACTGCAATATGCGAAGAATTTTGCATCCATCGCATTTACCGACGGGCAAATCACGCTACTTAGAACTCTGTTGCACCAAGGGCTAAATGGCTTAGAAGTCGATAGGGATATGCGCTGGTTCTTTGCGATCACACTTGCAGAGAAAGGCGCTATCTCGAAAGAGGAGCTCGACGCTATCTTGGAAACCGATGCCACATTCAGAGGTGAGCTCAACCATCAAGAAGCCGTTTCTTCGCTACCCGATGCGGCGATCAAGGCGGCAACATGGAATTCCCTGCTCAACGATCCGCTATCAAATTGGCAGCGGGCCTACCTTGCCCGGGGCTTTATGCGCGCCCGTCAGGTCGACCTCATGAAGGATTATGTCGATCCTTATTTCGCGTCGCTTATCAGCATGTGGGAGAGCAACTCTTATGAGCAGGCGAGCAAGAAAGTCGCAGCGCTCTACCCACGATATGTAATTGCTGAAGAGACTCTTAACAAGACCGATAACTGGCTCAATGGTCTGGGTAAAGAAACACCTGCGGTCTTGCGTCGTTTAGTCTCTGAGGGACGCGACAGTCTTGCTCGCGAATTGCGAATTCAGCGACGAGATGGGTCGAAGCCTTAGAACTAAGAGTTGTTACTTCTTCTTTGGACGTGATGAAAGCAGCACGATCGCGGTGATTCCAAGAAAGAGCCCAACGGGAGCCACGATGTAGAGCAAGAAGCTCTGATACAACTTGAGCCCCGAACCTGGATTTGAACCCGGCTCTTGAGTGGACATTACGAGGTGATTTAAGAAGTGGACGACCATGGGCGGAAGTGTATTAGACGCCGCGCGGAAAAGTTACGCAGAAGCGGCGGAGGCCTGCATCTGCTCCACGCCGTATGGCTGTAAATACGAGAGCCATCGCACATCGGGATGACCCGTCCCCAGGATGCGCCAAGCAGCCCCCACCGGTTCACGAGGGATATGGCGCAAGCGCCAGCCGATCTCCTTCAAAGTTCGATCCGCCTTTTGATGATTGCATTTGTGACAGGCCGAAACAACATTCTCCCAAGCATGGGCTCCACCGCGACTACGTGGCATTACATGATCAATCGATGTAGCAGGAGCAGTGCAGTAGACACACTTGCCTCCGTCGCGGGCAAATATGGCGCGGCGGGAAAGTGGAACTGCATGACGATAAGGAATTCGCACAAATTTATGTAATCTAATTACGGCAGGGAGGACAACTTCGCCGCCGGAGTAATGCAAGATAGTTTCAGAATTCTCCACGGCAATAGCGCGCTGATTTAAGACGAGAATTAGCGCTCGTCTTTCTGTAACGACACCTAGTGGCTCATAGGTGGCGTTCAGAACCAAAGTTTGTGGCACTGAACTTGCTCCCTAGAAAGCAGCGCGTGGCTCGCGCCGTTAGGCGAAATCTTGCCCTACATCCCGCGAATTTGCTGGATATTTGCCACCTATTTTCCGCGTCTCGCGTGAACTTTAAGCGACGATTGAGTGAGAAAACCGCTTACTCGGCTTGGTTCACCATCGAGGCTGCCGCGTACTCCATATAACTCCAGAGTTGGGCTTTGACTTCGGGTGGCGCCTCAATCTCATCAACGGCAGATCTCATGCAACGGAGCCAGGCATCATGTTCCCTGATCCCGATGTGAAAGCCGGCATGACGCATCCGCAACCTGGGGTGTCCCCGAGTCTCCTGATATGTCGTTGGGCCACCCCAGTACTGCTCTAGGAAGAGCATCAGCCGTTCTGCGGCTTCTCCTAGATCGCTCTCGGGGTACATCGGGCGCAGAACCGGATCGACCGTCACAAGAGCATAAAAATGCGAAACCAAATTCTCGAAGGTCTGGTGACCTCCGAGGGCCTCATAGAGATTCTGCTCGCTCATGGTTTATTTAATTCGCAACCAGACTGCCGTATCGGTCTCAAGAATGTCGCTCTGAATGGGATTTGATGCAAGCAACAATTCTCCAGCGGGAATCGTGATTGCCTTCCCAAAGTTTACATAGCAAGCAAATCCACCAGGTCGACTAAATGCGAGAACTTCCGATCCTGCCTCAATCCACTCCATCGTGCCATCGCCCAGACCGGCTTCTGCATGGCGAATAGCGAGTGCAGCGCGATACAAGTTGAGAGTCGATTCTGGATCGCGCTCTTGCAACTCAACGGCCAGAGTTCCCCAATGCTTTGGTTGCGGCAACCACGAATCGCTCTCGCCCAACTTCGCATTATTTGAAAATCCATGAGAGCCAGCTGCTTCGGATTTCCAGGGAAGTGGAACGCGACAGCCATCTCGGCCAGGATCGGTATAACCGCTGAGCTTCCAACGCGGATCGGTTAAGCGATCTTTAGGAATTCCCGTTGCTTCTGGAAGCGCTAACTCTTCACCCTGATAAATGTAAGCACCGCCTGGCAGCGCCAACATCATCAACGCTGCGGCGCGAGCGCGCTTGGTTCCGCGTTTGATATCGAATTTTGCGATATCACCAAAACGCTTTTCGGGTGTGTCCACGCCACCACCTTTAAGCCCCCGATCAAAGCGAGTTACCGATCGGGTCACATCGTGATTGTTGAAAACCCATGATGCTGGTGCGCCGGTCGTCGTTAAGAGTTCGAATGACTCTTTAATGTTCTTCTTTAACTCTTTGACATCCCACTTAGAATCCAAGAAGTGGAAGTTAAATGAGTTGGCGAGTTCGTCGGGACGAATGTATTTAGGGAGAGATTCCTTAGATACCCATGCCTCTGCCACACCCATACGGTGGCCAGGATAAGAGTCAAAAATTTTGCGCCACGAACGATAGATCTCGTGGACCCCTTCTTGATCGAAGTATGGCGACTTCTGTGCACTGAGCAGGTCGGCTGCATGCAACTCATCGGGAAGTCCCTCTTCTTTGATCATGCCGTGGGCTACATCGATGCGGAATCCATCGACGCCAAGTTTGAGCCAGAAGTGCAGGACCTCTTCAAAGTGTTCGCGGACCACTGGGTTATCCCAGTTGAAATCGGGTTGTTCGACTGCAAAAAGGTGCAGATACCACTGACCCAACTTGCCATCGGCCTCGGTGATTCGCTCCCAGGCTGGGCCTCCAAAGATCGCCTGCCAGTTATTAGGAGGTAGTTCGCCGCTCTTCCCCTTTCCATCGCGGAAGACGTAACGCTCGCGCTCCGGCGATCCTGGGGCCGCTTTTAGGGCCTCTTGGAACCACTTGTGCTTGTCCGAGGAGTGATTGGGGACGATATCGATAATGAATTTGATGCCCATGGCGTGGGCCTCATCTATGAGTCGCTTCGCCTCTTCCACCGTGCCGTAATCCGGCTCGATATCCATGTAATCAGCGACGTCATAACCATGGTCCATTTGAGGTGATGGATACCAAGGCGTGATCCAGATGGCATCGACGCCTAAGGTCTTCAGATAGGGAAGACGCGAGCGGATACCTTCGACATCGCCCTTTCCATCACCGTTGGCATCAGCAAAGGAGCGGATATAAATTTGATAGGTAACTGCATCGCGCCACCAAGGACGTTCACTGCGCACTGGCAAGGACATTCTTTGACTCCCTCTGATCGATTCCGTGATTTAACGTGTTAACTTGCGATAGGTGACTCGGTGCGGACGCGAAGCTTCGACACCCAGCCGTTTGATCTTGTTCTCTTCGTATGACTCGAAGTTTCCTTCAAACCAGAACCACTGCGAATCGCCCTCATAAGCCAAGATGTGAGTTGCGATGCGATCGAGGAACCAGCGATCATGCGAGATCACAACGGCGCAGCCTGGAAATTCCAGAAGCGCATTTTCGAGAGAACCTAAAGTTTCGACATCAAGGTCGTTGGTTGGTTCATCGAGGAGAAGTAAGTTGCCACCCATTTTCAGAGTAAGCGCTAAGTTGAGGCGATTGCGCTCGCCACCGGAAAGAATTCCAGCTGGCTTCTGTTGATCGGGACCTTTAAAACCAAAGCAAGATACGTAGGCGCGCGAAGGCATTTCAACATTTCCGACCTTCATGAAATCAAGGCCGTCGGAGACAACTTCCCAGAGGGTCTTCTTCGGATCGATGCCGCCACGGGACTGATCGACATAGGAAATCTTTACCGTTTCACCGATCTTCACCGTGCCAGAGTCAGGAGTTTCCAGGCCAAGGATCGTTTTAAAGAGCGTGGTTTTACCTGCGCCATTGGGCCCGATAACTCCAACGATTCCATTGCGGGGCAGGGTAAATGAAAGACCGTCGATCAATAAGTGATCCCCAAAGCCCTTCTTGAGATTATCAACTTCTACAACAATATTTCCGAGACGGGGACCCATAGGAATTTGAATCTCTTCAAAATCGAGTTTGCGCATCTTGTCGGCTTCTGCTGCCATCTCTTCATACCGCGCCAAGCGCGCCTTCGATTTAACTTGCCGTCCCTTGGAGTTCATTCGGACCCATTCCAGCTCTTCCGACAAACGCTTAGCGCGTTTGGCATCTTTCTGGCCTTCAATCTTCAGACGTGAAGATTTCGTTTCGAGATAGGTCGAGTAGTTGCCCTCGTATGGATAGGCGCGGCCGCGATCGAGTTCCAGAATCCATTCGGCGACATTGTCCAAGAAGTAACGATCGTGTGTGATTGCAACGACGGTGCCTGGGTATTTAGAGAGATGTTGTTCCAGCCATAAAACTGATTCGGCATCCAAGTGGTTTGTTGGCTCATCGAGCAGCAGAAGGTCTGGTTGTTGTAACAAAAGTTTGCAGAGAGCTACGCGACGGCGTTCTCCACCCGAAAGTACTTTTACATCGGCTTCGCCCGGTGGGCAACGCAATGCATCCATCGCCTGCTCTAATTGAGAATCCAGGTCCCACGCATTGCGATGATCAAGCTGTTCTTGCAGCGTGCCCATCTCAGCCAAGAGCTTGTCGTAATCAGCATCGGGGTTGGCCATCTCTTCCGATATTTCGTTGAATCGGGCGAGGAGCGCCATAGTTTCGGCGACACCTTCTTGGACGTTTTCAAGTACGTTCTTATTTTCGTCAAGAGGTGGTTCTTGCAACAAAATTCCAACGGAATAGCCAGGACTCAAGAAGGCTTCACCGTTTGACGCGGTTTGTAGTCCGGCCATAATTTGTAGCACCGTGGACTTACCGGCGCCGTTAGGGCCTACTACGCCGATCTTTGCGCCAGGGTAGAACGCCAGGGTCACATCATCGAGAATTACCTTGTCACCATGCGCTTTTCGCGCCTTCTTCATCGTGTAAATGAACTCAGCCATAGGCGCAACCTTATCGGTTAGAATTACCCCGCTTCCTACGGAAGTTATTTAAGTCGCCCTAGACCACCCATATGCGCCTGTAGCTCAGTCGGATAGAGCACTCGCCTTCTAAGCGAGTTGTCGCAGGTTCGATTCCTGCCAGGCGCGCAAAAACCCGGCCACCCCCTCAGGTGACCGGGTTTTCTTTATGCGCTTTTTTAAGGTACTGCTATTAAGCGGTTGGAAGCTTCGCTAACAAGGTAGCAACGTAGGCAGCAACTGGGCCGCTCTCTGCTGCGTAGTTAGGGCTTGAGTTTGCGCAAGCTGGTGAAGCAACAAACTTCAAGAAGTCTGTCATTGCAGCAGCGCTAGCGCCTGTCTTGGCTGAATCAACCAGTGCGTAAGAAACGATACCGAGGATGTAAGCACCTGGTGTCTTTGTTACATAGTTGAATGTGTAAAGGCCAGTTGCGCCAAGTGTTGCACCAGCGACGAATGCTGAAGTGTTAGCAGCTGTTGGAGCAGCGAAGTCACCGTTAGCATTTTGAAGAAGTGCAGTGCGTAGCTTGCCGGTTGCATACGAAAGTTCTGCATAACCGATTGAGTATGGGGTTGCGTTAAGACCGGCTGATACACCAGTTGAACCGGAGTACGCCTGGATGCGTCCGATATTACCTGCACCGTTGATGGTACCTGGGAAGACGTTTGCGAATGTCTTGTCAGCAGCCTTTGTCCATACATCTGCGTTTGTCTTGGTGAACAAGGTAACGAAGTTCTTCGTTGTACCTGAAGCATCAGAGCGAACTACGAGGTGGATGGTCTGGTTCGGAAGTGTGTAGTGACGGGTAGTAGAAGTTGTACGAAGTACTACTGGAGCACCTGTCTTATCCTTCTTAACTGATCCATCAGTATTCTTTGCATAAACAACTGAAGCGATTGACTGGTTGTTGTCGGCAGCAATTTCAGAATCGTTCCACTTTGTAACCTTGCCAGCGAAGATATCTGAAAGTGTCTTCTCTGAAAGGAAGAGAGGCTTTGATCCAGGCAAGTTGTAGATAACCGCGATTGGAGCCATTACTAGCGGGATGTTCAATACTGAAGACTTAGCAGGAACATAACCAGAATCTGAGAAGTTTGCATCGAAGATTCCAGCATCTTCGTTCTTCTGGCCGGTACCTGAATCTGAAGAGTTATATGTGAAGGTGTTTCCTGTGCTTGTCTGCCAAGCAACCTTGCACGTGTTAAGAAGGGTGGCATCGAATGAAGATCCACCAGCTTGAATTGAAACGCCGCCAGCAAAGGCAGCCTGTGCGGAGAATGCGAGAGCAGCAACTGCTGCTACAGCAATCTTGATTGTCTTTGAAACCTTCATGGAGTTCCTTTCAAGAACCGTGCGAGTCGGAGGGTCGTAGTGAGAAATTTAAAGATTTCAGGCAAACAGAAAGCCCTCCCCGCGTTAACGGGGAGGGCTTTCTAGGTGAACAACAGGTGAAATAGATAGCCTATCCGAAGCGTCCCGTGACATAGTTCTCAGTCCGTTCATCCTTTGGGCGAGAGAAGATTTCGTTAGTCGAACCGACCTCAATCATCTGTCCTGGGCCACCGTCAGATAAGAAGAAAGCGGTGTAATCCGATACGCGAGCAGCTTGTTGCATATTGTGAGTGACAATAACAATGGTAACGGTTGAAGAGAGTTGAGAGATGGTCTCTTCGATGCGAAGAGTTGATCCTGGGTCAAGAGCAGAACAAGGCTCATCCATCAAAAGAACTTGTGGTCGAACAGCGAGTGCGCGAGCAATACATAGGCGCTGCTGTTGTCCGCCGGACAAGGCACCACCATGGGTATTAAGGCGGTCCTTTACTTCAGACCAAAGACCTGCACGCTCTAAACACTCTTCAAGTAAATCATCTTTGTTCTCAACTTTGAGTTGAGCCAACTTGAGTCCAGCCAAAACATTCTCGGCGATTGTCATGGATGGGAAAGGATTTGGCTTCTGGAAGACCATTCCTACCTTGAGGCGAATCTTTGTAACATCAACGCCAGGTGCATAAATATCTTCACCGTTAAGCAGAACTTCTCCGGCCATTGCAGCTGTTGGAATGAACTCGTGCATGCGGTTCAAGGTACGAATGAAGGTGGATTTACCGCAGCCAGATGGGCCGATCAGCGCGGTAACGGTTCCGGGCCAGAAGTCGAGTGAGACATTAGAGAGGGCGTGCTTCTCGCCGAACCAGGCATGAACTCCACGGGCCTCGAGGCCAACACCAAGTGCGCTGTTGCCAGGTTGCTTCTGTAGGCGTGCAGCGGTGATATCCGATAGCGAATTCTTCGCGGCTGTAGTTTCCATCTCGTCTCCCTGGTTTTCCTCTGATTCAAGTGCCATTACTTCTTCCCCACTTTTCGGTTTCCGAGAACTCGAGCAGCCGTGAAAAGTATGACGACAATTACTAGCAAAACCAAGATGCCCGCCCAGGCACGCGTGATCGATTCAGGCGTACCGGCCGAGAAGGCCTGCCAAACGTAGTTAGGAAGCGATCCAAGAGAACCGCTGAAAACGTTGTAATTTTTAGTTCCGCTGCCACCTGTGAGCAAAAGAATAGGTGCGGTCTCGCCAGCAACGCGGGCAACGCCCAAGATCATGGCGGTTATCAATCCGCTGCGTGCTGCAGGTACAACAACAAGTGCCACCGAGCGCCACTGTGTACCACCCAAAGCGACTCCAGCTTCACGAAGATCTTCGGGAATCAACTTAAGGACTTCTTGCGAAGTACGAGCGACAGTTGGAATCATCAAGATTGCTAAAGCAAGTGAGCCTTGAATGCCATTTACTGTCTTCGTAAAAGGAATCAAAATTGCGGCATAGATAAAGAGGCCGGCCACAATTGAAGGCACGCCAGACATAGCCTGTACCAAGAATTCAATGGGGCGCGTAAAGCGGCCACGAACTTCAGTGAGATAAAGCGCGGTGAGAATTCCAATTGGGACACTAATAATCATCGCAACAAAAACGAGTAAGAAAGTACCAATAATCGCGTGGAGCAATCCGCCTTGACCAACGGGGTCAGTAAAGGAATTGGAATGCATATCTTTCGTAAAGAGTGTCCAGTGCAGACCATGATGTCCGCGAACCCATACCGTCACCAAGATACTGATGATTGGCATAACAGCGATCGCGATAGCTGTGGTGACCAGACCTCGGAAAACGCTATCTACTGCGGCGGCGCGTCCGGCCTTCGCAAAGCTGACCACAAAATCGATACTCAAGTAGGCGACGAAGAAGACTGCGGCAAATGCCAACTTTCCAGAGAGTGGAGTTACGAAAAGCACGGCCAGCGAGACAATGATTGCCGCAGCTAGGATTCCAGCCGTCTTCGCCCGGTCAATGGGAGTTGGGGCCCAAGGCTTACGAGGTGGAGGGGTGGGAACTTTTTCAATCGTGGACATTAGCGACCGCTCTTTCCGGTGCGAGATACGATCAAATTCGCTAGCGAGTTAACGATCAAGGTGAGGATAAAGAGGACCAAGCCCGCTGCCATCAAGGCCTTAATCTCATACGGAGATGCTTCTCCGAACTTCAACAAGATCATCGACGCGACGTTGCCGCCGGCGCTAAACAAGATGTGCCAATTAACCTGATAGACAATATTTAATACGGTGTAAACCGCAACCGTCTCACCCATCGCGCGACCGAGGCCCAGCATGATTCCGCCAACGATTCCAGAGCGTGCATAAGGAAAAGCAACTGCGCGCAACATCGCAAAACGAGTTCCGCCAAGGGCATAAGCAGCCTGCATGCGATCCAACGGAGTCTGCGAGAAAATTTCGCGAGAGATGGATGTAACGATTGGAATGATCATAACCGCAAGTACCAAGCCGGCGATGAATGGCGAGCGCGTTACATACGGCGCTGGCAACTTAAAGAATGGAATCCAGGAAAAGTACTTGCTGAGTAACTTCGCCCAGTATTCGCCCGAAGCTTCGAGCACGAAGAATCCCCAGAGACCGAACAGGACTGAAGGAAAGGCAGCCATGAGATCAATCGCCGAAACCATTACTTTTTTCACTGCTTCTGGTGCGTAAAATGTTAGATAGATGGCAGCGCCAACGCTGATCGGTACACCGATAACAACTGCGATCACAGCAACAACCATGGTTCCAATAAGCATTGCAGCAATACCAAAGTGAGAATTTTTTGGATCGATCTGCCCGGAATCATTAATTGCTGCTTGCCAATTGCTGCTCGTTAGAAAATGGAGACCCTGAGTTTTTAACGTGTTGTAACCATTAAATAATAGGAATATCAGAATCAGGCCGAGAATCACTAACGAGGACAATCCCCCCGATGTCACGACGCCACGGAAGACTCGATCCGAGAATCTTGGCTTAGTGGTTATCTCCCGCTTTGGCGGGATGGCCGCGGGGATCTGGGTAGTTGTTGAACTCACGAGGGAATGATTAACCCTTTTGGGAGTCAAATAATGGAGCCAAGGTGTCTAGAAGGTGAACGGAAAGTGAAATCGACCCCATGCGGGCTGTGCCCTAAGGTTCGGGTATGGGAAGCGAAGCACCGAATTTAATCTGGGTCGACTGCGAGATGACTGGCCTGGACCTCAACAAGGACCTTCTGGTTGAGATAGCCGTCCTCGTCACCGACTCCCAACTCAATATCCTGGGCGAAGGGGTCGATCTGGTTATCCACGCCTCCCCCGAGGCGCTCGAAGGCATGAACGACTTTGTCCGCGAGATGCACACCACCTCTGGTCTGATCACCGAGATCGCCGAAGGGGTCTCTCTCTCCGAGGCTGAAACCCAGATTCTGGAGTACCTCAATAAGTATGCCCCTGGCGCTGGGAAATCCCCCTTGGCTGGCAACTCGGTTTCAGTCGACCGCACCTTCATCGCGCGCTTCCTGCCCGAGGTCAATAACTACCTGCACTACCGCACCGTCGATGTCTCTTCTGTCAAAGAGTTGGCCCGCCGCTGGTACCCCCGGGTCTACTTTGCTGCGCCCAAGAAGACTGGCAACCACCGCGCGCTCGGCGATATTCGCGATTCCATCGAGGAGCTCGAGTATTACCGAAAGACAATTTTCATTCCAAACTAGCTTTGCGGAACTAGCCGCAATTCCCCCGGCGTCGTAAATTCAAAAGTGTGGCCACAAATATTTGATAAAGTACCCTCATGGAAATTGGCATCCGCGAATTGAAAGATCGGCTCTCCGAGATCTTGCACCGCGCTAATAATGGTGAATCAATCACCATCACTCACCATGGTCAACCGCTCTGCCAGATTGAACCCATCCTCTCGAAAGAATTCGTGCTACCCGATTATTTAAAAGAGGCCGCTGCAGAAGGATGGCTTAAGCCTGCCACGCGATCTGGACTGAAGAAAATCAAAGGATTCAAGCCGAAGAACGCCTCGCCCACGAGCACTGAAATCTTGCGTGACATGCGTCGAGAGCGAAACCTGTGAAACTCGTTTATCTGGATACTAGTGCAGTCCTCAAAAGGTATATTCAAGAATCTGAGTCCGAAGAGTGCGAAGAGATTCTTTCGAACTTTGAGAATTTCGCGATTTCCAATATTGGGGTAACTGAAACTTTGATCAACCTCAGGCGCAAACTGGGGGCGCGTGAAAGCGTCATCGCCAGCCGCTTATTTGAGGCAGATCTTGCTAGCTTCAACATTGTGGATTTTAGCGACGAAATTGGCAGAGAAGCGGTTACGGCCTCGGGTGGGAAGAATCAGGCCACCCTGGACGCCATCCACATCGCATCCGCCCTGCGGTTTAAGAAGCAGGACATTACTTTCTTGACCTACGATCGCGCGCAAGCACAGGCGGCCAAGAGAAGTGGACTGCGGGTCCTCGGGGTAGCCGTTTAGTAGCAATTGGATTCTTAACCCCCTCGATTTACCGTACAATCAGCACTCCATGGTGGTCGTAGCTCAGCTGGTAGAGCACTCGGTTGTGGTCCGAGATGTCGCGGGTTCGAGCCCCGTCGATCACCCCAATATTTAGCTGTACCCGCTCGACCCCAGATCCCATAGCAGTTCTTAGTCAGGAGCCCGCCTTGTCAGAGATGATTTTCGATGTTGTCATCGAGATCCCAGCAGGGAGTCGCAATAAGTATGAGATCGATCATCGCACCGGTGAGATCCGTTTGGACCGCATGCTCTTCACAGCAACTCGTTTCCCTCACGACTACGGCTTCGTAAAACACACCCTTTCACTCGATGGCGATCCACTTGATGCACTGGTGATGCTGGATGAACCAACATTCCCCGGTTGCATCGTGTCTTGTCGCGTTGTCGGAATGTTCCGCATGGTCGATGAAAAGGGCGGCGACGATAAGTTGTTGTGTGTAGCTGCTGGAGATATTCGCAAGAATGGAATTCGTGACATCTCAGATGTTGCCTCTTATGAACTTGAAGAAATAAAGCACTTCTTTGAGGTGTACAAAACTCTAGAGCCGGGCAAGCAGGTTCATGGAGGCGATTGGGTAGGCCACGAAGATGCACAACAAGAGATAAGAAACTCCTACGAAAGGTACAAAGAGCACTCCTAAAGATTGAAATCAGGGGCAAAATGAGCGTGTGGAGCGTTTTGTCTAGCCTTAAGTGGTGCTGATAGGGTCTGCTCCGCACGTTAGTTTTCCCGCGTTGTTAGCTCAGTTGGTAGAGCAGGTGACTCTTAATCACCGGGTCGGGGGTTCGAGTCCCTCACAACGCACTTTAAAACCTTTGGTTCGCGGCCCAGTTCGAAAGCCTCAAATTCCTGAGTCGTACAAAGTTCATGGAGTTAGCTCGGTATTCAAGGTAATCCGGCACATCCCTAGGCAAGCCAGAAGATTCGAAGAGTGGCTCACTTAGAATAAAAAATCTTATCTCAGAATAGTCTGGGCTAACCAAATCATTTAGGTGGAAGAAATCCACATAGCTTCTAAAATCTTTAAAAAGATCAAAGAAATTGCCATAGCGCTCGAGGACCTCTCGGAGTGGGCTATCCAGAGATAGATAGTGACGCCTAATGCATTCGAGAGTTAAATCAAATCGATCCGCGATTTTACGATTTAATCCTCTGAGGCCGTTGATTGTTGCGAGCCCGTCGATCTTGTTTCCTGGGAAAAGAATAAATCCACCGATAGTTGAGTTAATCTCTCGAAATTCTTTAAGAAGCGAAGGATCAATCTGACTGAGCACGGCTGACATTTTCTTACCTTTATGGTGGCTAAAAGAATTACCCATTGAATCACTTGACATAAATTGCTCGCCAGCGGCTCCATGAAAGGTTAAATATCTCTTGGCAACTCCTTCTTCGAGACGAAAAATCTCTCCTGATGGGAGTTCTTTGGACCACAAAAATTTGTGATAACCCTTTAAAGTTTTACTGTGCGTGTCGGGATCTTTTCCGTTTGAATCGGTACTCATACGAAAAGCGATATCAATATCCATCATAAATCCAATCTAGTTTGATCGTCAGTGGTTAAGTGACTTCGCATGTGAGAACTTTATATGCAAACAACAGTCGAGGATGGCATTCTTATTCTTGATTTCAATGGCCGACCCAGACTAGTCATCACTTCCGCTTTTCAGGTATCCGGCTCAAAGGATTATCTAGGCCAATTTGCGCAAGGGTGTAATTGCTCTTCCCATAATTGCACGGCCAGCAGCAAGTAACGAGATTATCTTCATCGGTGGCCCCACCTAAACTGCGAGGAAACACGTGATCCAGGGTGGCACAGAACATCAGGTAGTAACCACTTCGACCCTTATTTCCCCCCTTCAAAGGAAAATATTGTTCGCCTAGCAAGAACTGCATTTCCTTAAATTCCTTCTTTACAATTACTTTGGAACCGCAGTAACGACAGTGATAGCTATCGCGATTGAATATCGGTACCTCAAATTTAGTTAACTTAGTCTCTAGATCTAGTGGTGCAATAGGCTCCGGAGTTGGGACGTTCAGAGCCTTGTACCGCCAGACTCCACTATTTTGCGCGTGAACGCTAAACCATTTCCGCAATTCAAAATCAGCCGAGTCCTTGAGAGTCATACGTGCCTCATCAATCTCTCCCTCTTGAGCGAGATTAAGGGCTTTGCTCAGATCATCGAGTGAATCATCTATCCACGCTGGCTTTGCCAGCGGCGCTTGCCTACTCCACTTCGAAACGTCCGAGCCGAGTTCAGTGCAGAAAGAATTATCCTTTTGCTGGCACACTATTTATCTTCCTCATCAACACAGATTGCTACCAAGGCACCGATAATTGAGATTGGAACTCCGCCACCCATATTGGTGCAAAGAGAACCTTTCATCTGTTCCGCATCGTCCCACTCGTATGGCCATAGCCATCCGAGTTTGCCCTGCGGCCCGTAGATATCCTCTGCGCTAATTCCTTCCATTCCTAGGAAGCCAGAATCCACCCATACCTGCGCTGCTTCTAGCTTTGAGAGTGAGGTATGGGAAATACGAAGAGTCATAGCCCAAGGATAGAGATGCACGCTGACATCTACTTGGCCAGCCAATCCAATCAATATCCCTGTTCATGACCTAATCGCCCAACGACCGGAGCCGATGGTCAGGAATTCACTCGATCACTAGTTCTATCCGTGCGTGATCTCGCAAATTTCTTATAGTCACGACGTATGATTGACGGGGTAAATCAAGTCTTGATCATGATACAGCCAAATTTTAGACTCATTTGTCTACTTTTACGCTAATTATGTTCGAAGAAAATGCTTGGTACACACCAGAAAGACCTTTACTGGCGACTTGTACCTTCAGGGTGCCGGCAAATTTCCCAACTACTGACAATGGAAAAAACAAGCCTCTTGCACTTCCAGCTCCGAGTGAATGCCAACCATTACCAGAATTCACGTTTAGAGAAACAGACACTTGATTCACTGGCGAATCGAACTTGCATTTGCCGCTTATTTTCACATTTACTTTAGCCGTGCTGGGAAGGAAACAATGCAGAATCTGTACTCCTAGAAGTTGAATCACACGTGATGTGCCGTCCATTAACATAGAAGAGCCAGTCAGTGTTGCTCTGACCCATGTACCAATAGGGAGTTGCGTAGTTATCTCCATAGTGGGAAGAGAACCTGAGAAGGCACCAACCGTAGAGAAAGGACCATTTTTCGAATTACTCGACTCCAAATTTAGGAGACCTCCCGAAAGCGAATTTATACCTGGCAGGGAAACCGTTACCTTCTGAGAAGAACCTATGGAAAGTGTCTCCGTTAAAGATAGAACTACCAATTTTGGAACTATTAAAACCACCGGTGTGCTTGTAGCGCTTCGATTATTGGTATCAAGAACGGTAACCGCTATGGAATAACTTCCAGCAGGCCAAGATGTTGTATCGACATAGAATGTGGCGCTAGAACCACTCCAATATTGATCTGACCAATAGGCGTCAACATTTGTTGTTCCTAGTATTCCGGATCCCGCCGTAACGCCATTAAGAGTGAGGGTGCCCGTATAGTTAACTGGAGCGTTTGCGATGCTAATTCCAATGTCATTGATGGTCGCGGTGCCAGATGGATCTGCAGCAAAACGAGTGCTGATAGCTAACTTACCTTTCGCTGTAGTCCCAGTTGAAGGGGATGAGATTGACACCGTGGGATTAGCATCCCCAAACGCTGGCTGAACTATGCCTAAAGTTCCGACCATGCTAAGTGCTATCACTTTCGCCAGTAACGATAGTTTCACCTAATTACCTATGCTTCCAGTTGCGTCAGATTTTGAAGGTGTGGAGGTGTTGCCGTCGCCTATGCTTCCAGTTGCATCGGTCCCCACCGGGCTTGGATTTATGTCTGAATTTGTTGCACTGCTTGGAGTGCTAGAAGGTGCGGAAGTTAAGGATCCAGTTGGGTTGTTCGAATTGTCGCTATTGCTTGCGGTGACAATTGTCTTTGTTCTCAATCCATCATGGGTATCGGCATACGCATCCAGGCACCCTTGATTGAATTCATCAACATTTATGCTCGGCCAGTCGATGTTGTCATTAGGGGTACCAGCTTGAGCGGTCGTGACTGTCATATTGCAAATATCTACTGGCTGACCATCCAAGTAGAAGAAACTATTGGCAGCAGAAAGCTGTTGACCAGCTTGGTATCCAATTTTGTAGCTATTTGAATGCCCAGTTGCTTTGACTATGATTC
>CAIZKO010000041.1 GCA_903933585.1 uncultured Actinomycetes bacterium | reverse complement strand
GTTTCAAAACAGTAATTGATTGCAGCGCTTACATCTTCAGATTCACCTACGCCGTGGTCATAGGCGCCCTCTGAAGTGCCAGCCTCGCTCGATGTGCCACGAGTGTTGAAGCGAATGACCTGAATGCCCGCCATGGCGGGTAGGCGATTGGCCGCCTTTTTGAAGATGTGACTGTCCATCATTCCGCCGCCAGTGGGATTTGGGTGGAGGCAGAGCAGGGATGCAGTTATTTCCCCAAGGGGGGTCGCCACCTCACCGACCAGCGTGAGTTCATCTGAGGTCATAAATGTGAAGGGATGGCGTGTGGAAGGAAGGACCGTGCTTGGCCTAATTAACTCGCTCACAAAAGGAGTTTACTCTTAGCCCATGAGCCAGCCGACCGAAATCATCAGCTACTCCCCCGCCACTGGGGCAGAAGTCGGGCGATACCCTAATACCTCGGCCGCAACCATCGATGAACTCGTCACTCGCGCCAACATCGCTTCGCAGAATTGGCGGGGGCTCGGATTTGAAGGGCGCAAAGCGATTCTCCGATCGTGGGCGCATTACTTATCGCTACATATCGATGAACTTGCTTCGATCGTTTCCCAAGAAACCGGCAAGCCCATCAGCGATGCCGCTTTAGAAATATCCATCGCCATCGAGCACCTTTCGTGGGCAGCACGTAAAGCTGAACGGTACTTGCGCAACTCACACCGCACACCGGGTTTGCTGATGGCAAATATGTCTGCTCATGTCGAATATCAACCGCTGGGGGTAATCGGGATCATCGGCCCTTGGAATTATCCGGTCTTTACTCCGATGGGTTCGATCGCTTACGCACTTGCCGCAGGTAACGCCGTCATCTTCAAGCCCAGTGAATATACCCCGGGTGTCGGGCACTGGTTAGGTGAATCGTTTAATGCGATTGCACCCGATGCAAATATATTCTTCGTAACTACCGGTGGACCCGAGACGGGCGTAGCACTCACTAGAAGCGCGGTTAACAAAATTGCATTCACGGGGTCGAGTGCTACGGGAAAGAAAATTGCGGCGATCTGCGCCGAAACATTAACCCCGGTATTGATGGAATGCGGCGGAACCGATCCCGCAATTATTGATCGCGATGTCGATATAGATCGAGTCGCCAGCGCGGTGCTCTGGGCTGCTATGGGTAATGCAGGACAGACCTGTGTGGGAATAGAACGAGTCTATGTACATGAAGAGATTGCAGAGCGCTTTAGCGAAAAGATCTCGGCGCTGGCATCTGAGCTCGTTGTGGGGCGCGACTACGGCGCCGCAACTATGCCAAAACAACTTGCCATCATTGACTCACATATTAAAGATGCGGCTAGCCGCGGCGCAGAATTCCTGGTTGGAAGCGTCGATTCGGTTCAACCTCCATTTGTTCTACCCACCATCATGACCAACGTTCCCGAAAATAGCCTTGCAGTTGCCGAAGAAACTTTTGGACCAACTCTCACCATCCGCAGCGTCGCATCTATGGGTGAGGCAATTGCCCTATCTAACGCCTCGCAATATGGATTGGCGGCATCGGTTTGGTCGAAGAAGCAGGGCAAGGCGATTGCCAGCCAATTGCACTGTGGAATGGTCTCGGTCAATTCGGTCATTGCATTTACAGCAACCCCATCGATGCCATTTGGTGGCGTAAAGCAGAGTGGTTCGGGTCGTGTTCATGGGCCAGAGGGCTTGCGAGAATTTACTTACACGCGCGCAGTGGTCGCGACACGATTTAGGATCCCACTTAACTTCGCTACCTTTAAACGCACCGCGGCTGTCGACGCATTTATCAAGCGCTTCGTCCGCCTACTCAACCGTTAGAAGCGAGGGGCATTTCGCGAGCGCTCGGTGCGAGGCTTGCGTTGATCCTTCTTGGTCCAACATGCGGTGTGCCAATGTCGCCTGCTTTCGAGATCATCATCAATCCAAGCAACGATATGTGGCGTT
>CAIZKO010000040.1 GCA_903933585.1 uncultured Actinomycetes bacterium | reverse complement strand
GTGTAGGCAGCGGTAAATCGAGCCTGCTTGGCAACTTCTAGCGTGGCGGTGAAATCCTCTTCGCTCTCGCCCGGAAAGCCCACAATGATGTCGGTAGTGATTCCGGCATCGGGCATGGCCGCGCGCACATCTTCGATGATTTTCAGATAGCGATCCGAACGATAGGAACGACGCATCGCCTGCAAGATACGGTCCGAGCCAGATTGCAGTGGCATGTGCAGATGGGGCATTGCTGACTTTGTCTCGGCCATCGCTGCAATTACATCTTGCGTGAAGTCGCGCGGATGAGGCGACATAAATCGCAGCCGCTCGAGTCCATCGATCGAACCAACGCGGCGAATCAGATCTGCGAATGCTCCACGTTGACCAAGATCGACACCATAAGCATTTACATTCTGGCCCAGCAGAGTTATCTCAACAACGCCTTGTTCAACGAGTGCTCGCGCTTCAGTAAGAATGTCGGCTTGTGGGCGATCTTTCTCAATACCGCGTAGCGATGGGACGATGCAGAAGGTGCAGGTGTTGTTACAACCCACCGAGATCGATACCCAGGCGCTAAAAGCCGAGTGGCGTCTTGCCGGCAAGGTGGAGGGGAAGTGTTCGAGTGACTCTTTAATCTCGACCTGCGAAGCCTCTTCGATGCGGGCGCGCTCGAGTAACGCGGGCAGTGAACCAATATTGTGAGTACCGAAAACAACGTCTACGTAGGGGGCGCGTTTGATGATCGACTCTTGATCCTTCTGCGCCATACAGCCGCCAACCGCGATCTGAAAGTTGGGGTTGCTCTTCTTGAGCGGGGCTAGGAAGCTGAGATTTCCGTAGAGCTTGTTATCGGCATTTTCGCGGACGGCGCAGGTATTAAAGACAACCAGGTCGGGGGTGGAGCCTTCGAGAGCAGCCACATAACCAGCATCGAGAAGTAAGCCGGCGATCCGCTCGGTATCGTGCACATTCATCTGACAGCCGTAAGTTTCTACGACGAAGGAACGGGCGCTCATTGGCCAATCTTAGGAGGCTAAGAGCTCTCTCATAATCCGCTCGGTAATCTGATGGCTAAAGCCCTTGCGGGCAAGCAGGGAGTGCACGCGGCGGTAGATCACCATATGGTCGAGATGAGAGCAGGAGCGATATTTGCGCTCTGCTAATTCAAAGGCCATCTGATATTCGGCATCGAGATCGTTGCCCTCCATGACCTCATCAATGATGTCCTGCGCCACGCCCTTGGTGCGAAGTTCTTGCCTAATAACTCCAGCACTTAACTTCTTCTGGCGGCGGCGTGACTCGGTCCAGATCTGCGCGAATTCGAGGTCATTGAGCAAGCCCTGTAGTTCGAGGGAGTCGAGAACGTTGGAGGAAACCTCGGGCTCTACCCCGCGCTTTAAGAGCTGGGCATGGAGCTCAGCCCTACTCTTGGCGCGAGGGGCGAGGGCAAAGAGCGCCATCGACATCGCGTCAGAGTAGGGATCAGCCACTACATCTATCTTCTCTCTCACTGCTTAGAAATCAACCTCTGCGGTCGCTTCATCGATAGCAGCTACTAATTCAGGATCGATAGCAACCGGAACATAGTGTTCGCGGATCCGCTTCTCGATCTCGTTAGCGAGATCAGGATTATCAATCAGGAAGTTACGGGAGTTCTCTTTACCCTGTCCGAGTTGATCGCCCTCGTAGGTGTACCAAGCGCCCGACTTCTTTACAACGCCAACCTCTACGCCGAGATCGATAAGCGATCCCTCACGTGAGATACCAACGCCGTAGATGATGTCGAACTCAGCCTGCTTAAATGGTGGAGCCATCTTGTTCTTAACAACTTTGACGCGAGTACGGTTTCCAACGGCTTCTTGACCATCTTTGAGGGTCTCGATACGTCGTACATCCAAACGGATAGAGGCGTAGAACTTGAGTGCCTTACCGCCGGTGGTCGTCTCGGGAGTTCCGAAGAAGACACCGATCTTTTCGCGCAACTGGTTGATAAAGATCGCAGTGGTATTTGACTGGTGCAGTGCACCGGTAATTTTGCGGAGCGCTTGTGACATCAGACGAGCCTGGAGACCCATATGAGAGTCACCCATCTCTCCTTCAATTTCAGCGCGTGGAACGAGCGCTGCCACTGAGTCAACGACGATGACATCGAGTGCGCCAGAGCGAATCAACATATCCATGATCTCCAGTGCTTGCTCACCAGTATCTGGCTGTGAAACAAGCAGAGCATCAATATCTACACCGAGCTTCTTGGCATACTCTGGATCGAGAGCATGCTCAGCATCGATAAATGCGGCGATGCCTCCAGCCTTCTGCGCATTTGCAATTGCATGGAGCGCAACTGTGGTCTTACCTGAAGATTCTGGTCCATAAATTTCGACGATACGACCTCGTGGTAAACCACCAATGCCGAGAGCGATATCAAGAGCGATAGATCCGGTAGGAATTACCTCCATGACCTGTGGGCCACGATCGCCCATCTTCATCACTGAACCCTTACCGAACTGACGCTCAATCTGGGCTAGGGCGGTATCTAGGGCTTTAGCTTTGTCTAACGACTGTTTTTCAGATGCCTTATCGGCTTTATCTGCTGCCATTTTCTGCCTTTCTCTCTTAACTCAGATGAGTTCATCTGTACGGTCCAGAAGGTACGGAAGACCACCGACGGCGGGAGGCTGGCTCTCGCGGAAGTGTGGAACCGCTCTGGTTGGGTGTGGATATCGTACCGAACATCTGTTCGAATGGCTAGGACACGCCGATCCCCTCTTCGCGGTTGCCGGAAGATTGCGGCACAGGCCGGAGAAGTTCGAAAAGCCAACCCGCGAATTCTCCTGGCCTTGCCGTCGACTGCTGGTGCTTGGACCGCGACTACTAATCGAGGCGGATCCCCCGCCGTGCCTCCCACTTTGTTGCGTGAGGCGTTGGGACGAACTCGAAATTCAAGGGGGTTCGGTAGGAGAGTGGAATTGACAGTTACAAAAACAAACTGAAAACAATCAAGTTTATTCCTGGTCAAACAAACTGAGCCAGATCCAATTCTTCAGGTGGTCTTCCACAGAGGTTTCTGACGGATAAAGCGACAGAGCCGACTCCGAAAGATTAGGATTATAGGTTGAATCGTCCCTAGAAATATGCGCGATGAAATACCAGTGCCCTTCCGCCCTCTTGATCACATGGAAGTTGACACTTCTTTCGTTACCTTTGGCGGAAAGGGACTGAAAATCTGAACTTAAAAGCTCTTTAGTAATCCTGTCGACAAAATTAGCTTCGGTTTCTCTTCCAATTGACTCTACGAATGTGAACGACGAAGAATTCCACCAAAGACGCCTAGCAAAATCAATGCACTCTTGATCGTCATAAATATATGTGTCTTTAATATTCAATTAATACAATCCTTCATGACTGGGAACTCATTATTACCAGGATGTACCGCAGGTCAGCGGGAACTTAGGTGAAGTAACCGTGGCTTGGGTAGGTGATCCATCGGGGTACGTTCCGGTGCCATAAGCCGTTGACCAATACGTGGAAAGTGTAGAACTATTGCAAGGCGTTTTGAAGATGCTGTAATAATAAGGAGAAGCACTATCTGCGTACCCCGCTGAGTACGGGCCAGTCAAAAAATGGTCGATAAGCCCTGCTTTATACAAAGTTACGTGTATCGAGGTAATTCGGATACTGGTTCCATGACACTTTACCACAGCGTTCCCTGCAAGGTTGTTCACAGTTGACGTTGATAAATGCACATACTCAGCAATAAGTTCGCAATATCCAGATACAAGAGGACTTGGAGCCAAAAGAGTGGACTGTCCACTTCCTACTGTCCTAACGAAAATTCCAGTTGAGGTAGAGCTGCCTGAAGAAATAACGGTTGCATCGACCGGTGCTTGTCCCACTGTAGACGCTGATGCGTAAGTAATGAGAGGTGTGTTGATTGCCACAACTATGAAACCTAAAGTTACTATTTTCCAAACACGATTTTTCACGACGTTGTCCCCAAATTAGTTTGATAATCAAGAGAATCTATTTCGCCATTTTGGGAAAGTCAAGGCTTCGTCAACTTTTGCCGGGAAAAGAATACAATTCAATTAGCGATACATAGTGATTCATCTAAAGCAGTTTTGGTTGGCCTCCAAGAAGTTCGGAGTAACGGGCGACTTGATCCTCCGTAGCATTGCCAAGGAGCAAGCGCTTGTCGCGGGAGAGTTCGCCATGAACGATGGTGAAGTCGCGCGCGCGTAAGCCAAAGGCTGCCGCTAGCTCTTTGATGACTGCGGCGTTGGCTTTGCCGTCGACTGCTGGTGCTTGGACGGCGACTACGAGCCTCGGTGGATCCCCCGCCGTGCCACCCACCTTGTTCCGTGAGGCGTTGGGCCGGACTCGGATTTCAATCAGCAGGTCAGCCATGGCTTTAGCGGAACTTGGCTGGCATCTCGGGGTTATGGGCGACGATCGCCTTCCAGACATCCCCGGCCTCAAAGCCGCGAGCGAGCGCCGCATTGACCGTAAGGCCGCCGAGCTCGGCGTGGACGATGTCACGCGAATAGGTGTCAGAGTCACTGAAGTATTCCGAGAGGCGAAAGCGCAGTTCAGTTATTCGCATTGCCATTGGTTATAGGGCGCGGGCGAGCTGGTCCGCCTGCGATGAACTTTCGGCAGGGGTAAGTGGTGCAGCAACCTGACCTATGAGCCAGTGCAAAACTAGACCGGAAGTTTCGCCGAAGAGTGCAGCGAGCGATTCATTAATGAGTGACCAAAGTGGATGGTCTGTAACCGTGACAAATTTGGCGATATCGAGCGGATCTGTTTCAACCATCTTGCGCAGCGCGGGGTCTTTAGAAATTTCAATGGAGAGGGCGAAGAGTGCATCTCGCTTTGATGGTGCTTTCTTGGCAACTTCAAAGAGGCGGCGAATTTCGGATTCAAGGAGAGATGTCATCATCTCTTCTTTGTCGCTGAAGTGGTTATAAACCGTAGCGCGCGAGACTTCAGCGCGGGCAGCGATATCGAGCATATTCGATTCGTAGGAACCGACTTCAGTGATTACGATCTTTGCGCCAGAGAGAATTGCGATACGCGAGCGCTGATTGGTTG
>CAIZKO010000039.1 GCA_903933585.1 uncultured Actinomycetes bacterium | reverse complement strand
CAAACTGTGACTCCCGTGCCGAACCTATCAAAGGCGCTGGCGACTGCGACGGCGCAGATCGCACTCCAGATTGCACAAGGGATTGATCTCGTCGGAGTAATGGCGGTCGAAATATTTGTCGTTGGCGATCACCTGATTATTAATGAGCTTGCACTTCGTCCCCACAACTCCGGGCACTGGAGCATTGAAGGTGCGGTCACTAGTCAATTCGAACAACACCTGCGCGCTGTGCTCGATCTGCCGCTTGGTGATACCTCATTGCTCGCCCCATATGCCGTCATGGGCAATGTGATTGGTATCGAGACAGATAAGAGCAGCGATTTGTATCGCCCCTACCTGCATCTGATGGCGCGTATACCCGCGCTGAAGGTCCATCAATACATGAAGGAGTTGCGCCCGGGTCGCAAAGTTGGACATGTCACCCTTCTCGGCTCCGATCTTCTACACTTAAGGTCTGAGGTAAGCCATGCGGTCGATTATCTGAGCGGAGCCATTGATGAGTAAAGATGTAGCAATCGTTATGGGGTCTGACTCTGATTGGCCCACAATGCAAGAAGCGGCGATTGTCCTCGATGAATTAGGAATCAGCTATGAAGTCGATGTTGTGAGTGCTCATCGCACCCCAAATGAAATGTTAGCTTTTGCCCACGGAGCAGTTGGTGCTGGTTATAAAGTAATAATCGCTGGTGCTGGTGGCGCGGCACATTTGCCAGGAATGATCGCAGCTGCAACGACCCTGCCGGTTATCGGAGTTCCAGTTGCCCTCAAGGTCTTAGACGGTATGGATTCATTGCTCTCGATTGTGCAGATGCCCGCTGGAATACCAGTGGCAACTGTGGGAGTTGGCAATTCCAAGAATGCGGGATTGTTGGCAGCACGTATCTTGGGATCAAGTGATACGGTTATTGCAGCAAAGGTTGGTGCTTTGATGGAGAGCGCACGGGTTGCTTCGCTCGAAAAGGGAAAGAACCTCAACGCTAAGCGCAATACTCGAACCGGTTTTTAAGCGTTACTGCGGCCTAACGCTCTAAAAGTCCAGCCCGCCGCACGCCACTTATCTCGATCGAGCGCGTTACGACCATCAATGATCTTGGGATTAGCCACTAGTTTGATCAACAGCGAGGGATCAATCTCGCGATATACCTTCCACTCGGTCAAGTGGAGCACGAGATCGGCACCCGCTACGCAATCTTCAATGCTCTCGGAAAATCCCAGCGCGGGAAAGCGAGTGCGGGCATTAGCAATAGCTTTGGGATCATGCACAGTCACTGTCGCGCCAGCTGCCTGAATCTGAACTGCGATATCCAGGGCTGGAGAATCCCTTACATCATCACTATCTGGCTTAAATGCCGCGCCTAGCACTGCGATTTTCTTTCCGCGGAGATCTTCACCAAGATCTTTGCGAACGAGATCGATCATGCGAGTGCGCGCACGCAGATTGATGGAATCAATTTCCCGCAGGAATTCCAGCGCCTGTTGCGCGCCGAGCTCTTCTGATCGCGCCATAAATGCGCGGATATCTTTTGGCAAGCAGCCTCCACCAAATCCAATGCCCGCCTGTAAGAAGCGGTGTCCGATGCGAGGGTCGTACCCAATTGCCTTTGCAAGCACAGTGACATCTCCACCAGCGGCCTCGCAAATTTCAGCCATAGCATTTATAAATGAGATCTTGGTTGCCAAAAATGCATTCGCCGAAACTTTCACGAGCTCGGATGTGGGCAGATCAGCGCTAACCCACGGGGTTTGCGCCGCCAGATTTTTCGCGTAGACCTCGCGCAAAACTTCTTCGGCACGAGAATTGGTGACACCAACGACGAGACGGGTTGGATTAAGAGTGTCTTCAACGGCAAAACCTTCGCGCAGAAACTCGGGGTTCCACGCCAAATCGGTATTGGGATTAATTTTCAGAAGCAGTTCACGCATCTTGGCGGCGGTTCCAACTGGCACCGTTGATTTACCAACAACCAGTGAACCGTCTTTGACAACTGGCGCGATGGCGGCCAGAGAATCAAAGACATAGGTGAGATCTGCGGCCAGGCCATCTTTTACCTGTGGGGTGCCCACGCAGATAAAGTGCACATCGCAATCCTTGATCGCGTTGAAGTCTGTCGAGAATGAAAGTCGACCGGTTTTTAACTCGCTCTGCAAGAGCTCTTGCAGGCCTGGTTCGTAGAACGGAATCGTTCCGGATGAAAGGCTGGCGATCTTGGCAGCGTCGATATCGATGCCGATGACCTCGAAGCCAAGGCTCGACATGCAGGCGGCGTGGGTGGCGCCCAGGTATCCAGTGCCAATCACAGAGATTTTGAGAGTCATTACGCCGATAGTAACGCTCCGAAACGGTAGCGTGAGCGCTGTATGAGCCCGAAGAACGTAAATTCAGAGCAAACTCCTGTCGGAGTCTCCGTTGTCCTGCCCATTTTGAACGAAGAGCGCTACCTCGACGATGCGATCACCGCCATTTTGGCGCAGCGCTACGAAGGTCCACTCGAAGTCATCTTGGCGCTCGGACCATCCACCGATCGCACTAACGAGATAGCCCTGGCACTTGCCGCGAAAGATCCGCGAGTGGTCTTGGTCGAAAACCCAACGGGTCGAACCGCCGCAGCGCTCAACCTGGCGATAGCCGCGTCGCAGTATTCAATTATCTGCCGTATCGATGGCCATGCTGAAGTTGCCCCTACCTACATTGCTAGCGCCGTTAAAGAAATGAGCGAGACCGGTGCTGTGAATGTCGGTGGCATCATGGCCGCCAAAGGTGTTGGTGCCTTTGAGCGCGCGGTTGCAACAGCCATGCGTTCCCCTTTAGGAGTGGGCGCCGCCCGTTTTCACGTGGGCGGTAAACCTGGACCCGCCGATACCGTCTATTTGGGAGTATTCGATAAAGCGGCGTTGCTGGCAGTTGGTGGATATGACGAAAGATTTACCCGAGCTCAGGATTGGGAACTTAATTATCGACTGCGCCAAGCCGGGGGAACAATATGGTTTGATCCAGAACTCGTGGTTACTTATCGTCCTCGACCAACTTTACGTGCACTCGCCAAGCAATATTTTGAGTACGGCCGTTGGCGCCGTGCGGTAAGCCGCAATCACAAAGGCACAATCAACCTCCGCTATCTTGCGCCACCCGTAACGGTCGCGATTACGGTGCTTTCTATTCTTCTGGGAGCGACAGTCAACCCAGTTCTCTTTCTTCCAGCCGGAATGTATTTGCTCGGAAATCTAATCGGATCTTTCGTTACTGGTAAAGATGCTAAAGAGAAGATTATGCTGCCGGCAATTCTCGCAACGATGCATTTCTCCTGGGGAATTGGCTTTATTACCTCTCCAAAGAACTTGATCTAAAATGAAGCGCTTGCTTTTAGTTCTTATCATTGCGCTTATGCCTGCGCCAGCTTTCGCTACAACCATCCCACCTCATTTTGTATTAACGGGTTCAGGATTTGGTCATGGAGTCGGTATGAGTCAGATAGGTGCTCAAGGTCAAGCAATGGAAGGCCAGAGCGCGCAATACATCCTGAATTATTGGTTCCCCGGAACGCAAGTTGTTTCAGTTCCTGATACACAATTGATTTCGGTAAATATTGCACACGCAGTTTCTTCTGCAACAGTTGGGGTTGCTCCTAGTTTCTTACAATCTGGTTTGGATCTCGGCACAAATCCTGATGGGTCAATGAGTAACGGTGGATCGGGAACGTCAGCGAGCACCTATAAGTTCGCAATTATCGGGAAAAAGATTGCAGCGGCAAGATATGAAAGGGGGATTGCCTCTCAGGTATATCCAGCCCGAAGCATGTGGAATTTCTATTGGACGGGCACCGCTTCATTGCCCGCCCCTATTGCTGGTACTAGCGGACCCAAGCCCGACCCATTTACCGTCATTAAAGTTGCAACTCCCGGCGGAAATATCCAATTAAAATATGGCCAACTTCAACTAAAAGTTGTTGGTAGCAAAATCGAAATTACTGACACAATGACGATTGATCAATATGTACTTGGTATCAGCGAGATGTCTTCGAGTTGGCTTCCCGCCGCACTCCAAGCGCAAGCAATCGCTTCACGTACGTACGCCCTTTCTCACCTAACTCTGCGCGCCGCATGTAATTGCAACGTCTATAACACCAAGTACGACCAGGCATACATCGGGTATGCCAAAGAATCAGAGGCAATAGTTGGGGTGAACTGGAAAGCCGCGGTGGCGGCAACTGAAACGGATCCGATTAGCGCCCAAGCAATTTACTATCAGGGCAAACCAATCTCGGTTTACTTCTTCTCATCTGATGGTGGACAGACACAGACCAGTGCGGATGTCTGGGGGACCGCATTCCCCTATCTAACAAATGTCCCAGACCCTTGGAGTTTGGATATTTTCTTGAACCCGCTGTATGCCCATTGGCAACGTGTACTGATCCAAAAAGATGTCGCAACTGCCTTTAACCTGCCAGATGTTGTTTCATTGGCGATCAACGCCAGAACTGTTACGAACAGCGCTACGTTGATTACAGCTACTTCTAGTATTGGCGTTACAGCACAATTAGCAGTCGGGGATTTTAAATCGAAACTAAAACTTCCCTCGTCTTGGTTTGAGATCGCACCAAATACTTACTAACGAGCAAAAGGGTTTCGAGGTGACTAGCATCGAAACCCTGTTTCTAGAAATTAATTTGAATGCAGGATGGAGTTGAGCCCATCCCAGCCGCCTACTTTTGGAACAACTTCAAGATTTCCACTTTGAGAATTGCGGCGGAAGATCAAGTTATTAGCGCCAGATAATTCCCGGGCCTTAACAACATTTCCATCGGGCAAGGTGATCTTCGATCCGGCGGTGATGTAAGTGCCGGATTCGATGACGCAATCATTGCCGAGAGAAATTCCTAAACCAGAGTTGGCGCCAAGAAGGCAGCGTTCGCCGATGGAGATTACTTCTTTACCACCGCCGCTCAGTGTCCCCATGATGGATGCGCCGCCACCAACATCGCTGCCATCGCCGACAACTACACCAGCGCTGATGCGACCCTCGACCATGGACTTACCCAAAGTACCGGCATTAAAGTTGACGAAGCCTTCGTGCATGATCGTTGTGCCTGACGATAAATACGCGCCGAGTCTGACCCGATCTGCATCAGCAATACGTACGCCCTCTGGGATTACGTAATCAACCATCCGCGGGAATTTATCGACGCTATAAACGGTGAGATTGCCATGAGCTGCGCGCAACTTGGCGCGGGTTAATTCAAAGTCGATTAGCGAGCAAGGTCCGGCAGAAGTCCACGCCACATTGGTGAGGAGTCCGAAGATTCCATCGAGGTTGATACCGTGGGGCTTCACTAAGCGATGGGATAAGAGATGTAGCCGGAGGTAAGCGTCGGCAGCCGAGGTAGGTGCGCTATCCAAATCGATCTCGAGATCGACTGCCTCTTTCGTGACTCCGCGCAATGGGTCGGCGGCGAGAAGTGCAGAGCGGTCCGCTGGATTTGCGAGTGGTTCAAGGCCAACCTGGATGAACCAACAATCGAGGAGGTCTCCATTTGCTGCAATTGTTGCTACGCCAGAACCGAAGCCTCTTCTCATATGGCGAACGCTATCAAATGGCCCAATAACCAAGGTTGGCTGCGCCTTTTTGCAGGCCCGTGCTACTTTGCCAGTCCTACTAGTAATCTGCCCTCTATGAAGCCGGCGCCGTCTATTGCGGAACTCTTAGCGAGCCTGCCGGACGAAGAGCGCTTTATTCTTTCGCTCCATTATGTCAAGGGGATGACCGCAATTGAGATTGCAAAGACGCTTGGAGTCCCGAATAAGGTGGTCAGCGCGGTCATCGAGCGTGGCAAGAAGCGCCTCTTAGCGGCCCTGGATTTCCCACCTCTGGCCTGATGCGAGATACTTCTCCTCTACGTTCCTCATTGATTTTAAGTAAGGGAGTTTCACCATGGCAGCCATGAAACCAAGAACTGGCGATGGTCCCATGGAGGTCACCAAGGAGGCTCGCAGCCTAGTGATGCGAATCCCTCTTGAGGGCGGCGGCCGCTTAGTGGTCGAACTCAACGTCGAAGAGGCAACCAATCTAGGAAATGCCCTTCAGGCGGCAGTAGCACTCGTTAAGAAATAGAGTCGTCTCATGCATCTGCCTCAGCCAACTTTTTCAACGGTTGGTCCTATCTCGCCAGATGCGCTCGCTAAATTCAACGCCCTAGTTATTCCCGCCTACGCCTCTGATACCGGTTCGGAAGTAGAGTCGAACGAAATTACCTCTCAGATTCTCGCAAAGAGTGGAAACACTTATGCCGAGATCCTCCAGCAGTGGCCTAACTTCACCGCCAAGGCTGGGGAGATACTGGAAATACCCCTTACCCAATCGGGCACGCTCATTCGGCTATTTATTCTCGGTCTTGGTAGCGACTCCACAGAGGATGCTCGCAAAGCCGGAGCCGCGCTCGGCCGGAAGGTGAAATCAACCGGTTATTCAATCTTCAGTACTTACTCCGGGGAATACGACGCTGCGCTCGCGCATCTGGTTGCGTTATCACTTTCACAATACGGTTGGAATCTTAAGAGCGATTACTCCAAGAGCGATGTAAATGCCCGCGAAAAAGGAGCCACGGCGTTTATATTTGATGAAGAACTTTCAGATGTAGCAGTACGCGCGAGCATTCTTGCAGAGGCAACCTGGCGGACTCGCGATCTCATTCACACTCCTTCAAATATCAAGAACCCGGCCTGGCTAGCAGAACAAGCTAAATTGCTCGTTCGCCAAGCGAAGAACCCAGATTTAACCGTCACTGTTAAAAAGGGTCGCGAGCTTGAAGCATTCGGGGGATTGCGCGCAGTTGGAAAGTCATCTCCGAGCGATCTCCCACGGCTCATTGAAATTCGCTATGAACCAGCGGGAAGTAAGAACTGGCCTCATGTTGTATTGGTTGGCAAGGGTATTACCTACGATACCGGCGGCATCTCTATGAAGCGACCGTACGATCTGATGATTCCGATGAAGAGCGATATGGCAGGTGCGGCGGCAATATTGACCGCAACTGTTGCAATGGCGAAGATTCAACCACGCGTGCGAATTACTGCGCTCATGATGTGCGCTGCGAATATGGTTTCTGGAACGGCACAACGCCCTTCAGATGTGATCACACAGTTCGGTGGTACCACCGTAGAAATTATCAACACAGATGCGGAAGGTCGATTAGTGCTCGCCGACGGGCTGGCATATGCGGACCTGGAGTTAAAACCGGATTACTTGTTAGATATTGCAACACTCACTGGTTCAGCCACGCTCGGTCTGGGAAAACAATATGGTGCGATGTATTCACGCAATGCCTCTTTGACAGCGCAGCTTCACGAGATCGGTGAGCGCATCGGAGATCGCGTCTGGCCGATGCCACTGCAAGATGATTACCTACCCTCACTGGCCAGCCCAGTAGCTGATCTCAATCACGATGCTTCGGCTCAACATTTCAGCGCCGGATCGGTTACCGCGGCGCTCTTCTTAGAGCACTTCGTTGGGAAGCGAAACTGGGTGCACCTCGATATCGCAGGACCAGCGCGATCTGAGGTGGATTCTGGCGAAGTTATTAAAGGTGGAACTGGATTTGGCACCCGTTTGCTCATCGAATGGCTAACATCTCTCTCATGATCGGTAACCGCGGCGATATGTCAGCATTTGCTGAGGCCTACGTTCGCGAAGATATATTCATGCAACAAGCCCGCAACAATGCTGAAGAGTTAGGCACCCTTGATCCATCTCCTGCGGTCGGTGGTCTGCTCCGCTTTGCGGTTGAATCTCTTAAGGCGCGATCCATCGTTGAAATTGGAACTGGTTCAGGTGTGAGTGGGCTCTGGCTCTTCGCCGGTGCAGGCGTAGATGCAGTCCTTACCTCTATCGATACCGAACGCGAGCACGCCGCTTCTGCCCGATCTGTCTTTGAAGAGTCCGGGATTTCAACTCAGCGCTTTCGTTTAATCACAGGAACTATTATGGAAGTTGTCGGCAAACTTGCAGATAACAATTATGACCTCGTTGTTATTCGACCTGCATCCGATTTGATGGATCTCATTCACGAGTCGTATCGCCTGCTCCGACCCGGTGGGATGCTCTTCGTGGATCATGTGCTCAGCGGCGGGAAAGTGGCCGATCCCACGCAGCGAGATTTTGAGAGTATTTCGCGCCGTGACGGGATACGCGCCGTAAAAGAGGATTCGCGTTGGAGTTCCATTGTTTTGCCGCTGGGCGGCGGAGTACTTCTGGCAACAAAGCTTTAACTGACTTATAATGTGAGAATGTCTGAAGAGGAATCAATCGTCAACGAAGTACCCAATCCTTCTCCAACCCCAACGCAGACCCCTTGGTGGGTTTCGGATGGTCAATCGATGGCCGCTAACTTTGCGCCTATAGCTCCTCTCAAGCGCGTAGTTCAAGTCACTTGGTACATGGCTTTGGCTATGTCGTTAATCGCCGGATTAGTTGGCGCGCTGATTGGCAAAGTTGCATTTGATAATTCGCATCACATGGTCACATCCACCTCAATTATCAGTCGCGCACCTAACTCGGTTGCCGGAATTGCCGCTCGCGTCCTTCCATCTGTTGTAGAAGTTGATTCGAGTACCACTGCAGGAACAGATACAGGTACTGGTTTCTTTATTGAGTCAAGCGGATACATCATGACTAACAACCACGTGGTCGAAGCAGCAGTGCTCGCAAAGACACCCATCACGGTCAAACTTTCCAACAACACCCAGTACACGGCGACCCTTGTGGGGCGCGATACTTCCTATGATCTCGCCGTTCTCAAAATCGATATAACGGGAGCTCCTGCCCTCGTTCTCGGCAACAGCGACAATGTTCAGGTCGGAGATCCTGTTATTGCAATTGGATCACCGCTCGGGTTGCAAGGAACTGTGACGACGGGAATCATCTCTGCCAAGAATCGTCCCGTCACAACCAGCTCAGATAACACCGCGGGAGAAAGCTCGTTCATCGATGCACTTCAGACTGATGCCGCCATCAACCCTGGTAATTCTGGTGGGCCTTTAGTGGATTCAACCGGAGCGGTCATCGGTGTTAACTCCGCAATCGCTTCTCTGGGGAACTCGATTTCAGGTCAACCAGGTTCGATTGGCTTAGGTTTCTCTATCCCCATTAACCAAGCCAAAAAGACCGCGGATCAACTGATCAAGACCGGAACCTCACACTATCCAATAGTTGGGATGTCCCTTGATTCCAGTTTTGCCGGTCCCGGCGCAAAGATTGCCAATACTTCGAACGCAATTCTGCCTGGCGGTCCTGCGGCTAAAGCAGGATTCCAAAGAGGCGACATCATTCTTGCCATTGATGGCAAAGATATTGCCGTCGCCGACGATCTCATCGTCGCGATTCGAGCACATTCAATCGGTGACACCGTAACCCTGAAGTATCAGCGGGGTACTGTGATCAAGTCGGTCAAGATCACACTTATCGCGTCCAAATAGGGTCGTAGAGTTCGCCTATGACTCAAGAGGTAATTGCAGAGATCCACAAGGCTTTGTCGCAGGTGAATGACCCTGAACTTCGTCGTCCCTTGCCTGACCTGGGGATGGTGGAATCCGTTCTCTTTGCCGATGGCATCGCGACTATCGCCATTAAATTAACAATTGTCGGGTGTCCAATGCGCGATCAGTTGCAGACCGATATCGGATCTGCGGTTGAGGCGATAGCAGGCATCAATTCTGTCGTTATTAATTTTGGAGTAATGAACGACGAAGAGCGCGATGCTGTTAAGAAGTTACTCCGCGGCGGCCGAGAAAAATTTAATCAATTTGCGCAACCTGACTCTTTAACGCGCGTGATTGGTGTTGCCTCGGGCAAGGGCGGAGTTGGAAAATCCTCCGTAACCGCCAACTTAGCTGTCGCCGCAGCGGCCCGTGGTTTGAGCGTTGGAATATTGGATGCGGATGTTTACGGTCACTCAATCCCTCGTCTTATGGGAATTTTAGATAAGCGGCCAACTGCGCTTGATCAGACATTTATTCCGGTAGAAAATCACGGAGTCAAAATAGTTTCCATGGAGATGTTTAAGCCAAATCGCGAAGATCCAATTGCATATCGTGGCCCGCTGCTCCATCGAGTTCTCGAGCAACTCATGACAGATGCCTACTGGGGATCACTTGATCTGCTCCTCCTCGACCTACCACCGGGCACCGGAGATATCGCTATCTCGTTAGGACAGTTGATCCCGCGCTCAGAAATTCTTGTCGTGACAACTCCACAGGTCGCCGCCGCCGAAGTGGCTGAGCGGGCTGGAAGAATTGCATTTCAGATGAAGCAACGGATCCTTGGTGTCGTCGAGAATATGTCCGAAAGCCCTTGTCCACACTGCGGTCAGCCGATCGCGATCTTTGGAGCAGGCGGCGGGGCAGAAACTGCGAAGCGCTTGAGCGCACTGGTGGGTTCGCAGATTCCGCTTCTGGCTAAAGTGCCCTTTGATATCCAACTGCGCGATGGCGGAGATCATGGAACCCCCGCGTATCTCGACGCTGGAGACGGGCTGATCAAGAAAACATTTGATGAACTCTTATCCGCGATCATGATTCGTCCCCGCTCCTTAGTCGGGGTACCACTTTCACTGCACACCTAATCCTTGATCCATCGGTGAGCCCGTAGACTGACGGGGTGAAACGCCCTCCAGTCTCCTCTATTAATACCGTTGCAAAGCGGTTGGTTGGTCGTAGCGATCTTTTGATCTCCCGGAAGAGTGTTCGAGATTCGCTCGTCTCTCTCGCGGGGTTGATCGGTCGTCCGGTCTTTGGACCCGATGGTCGAGAGATCGGTCGACTCGTTGATGTTGTCGTTCGACATGGTGAAGAGACATATCCACCCGTATCGGGTTTGATAGTCAAGATCGCCAATAGCAAGTCATTTATCAACGGGGCTCGTATTTCGGTTCTTACCCCAAGTTCGATCACCCTCTCTTCGGCGAAGATCAATCTCGAAACTTTTTCTCGTCGTCCCGGCGAATCACTTCTCGATGCTGATGTGCTGGATCACCAGATCGTTGATGTTGATGGGCTGCGAGTGGTGCGCACCTCTGATCTCTACCTGGCACCTTTTAATAAAGAGATCCGAGTCGTTGGAGTTGATATCTCCTTTATGTCCTTCTTGCGCCGACTCTTTCCCGGATCAATTTCCCGCAGGCCAACTCCTGAACACGTCCTCGATTGGGCATCGGTTGCCTCGTTGACAGATTCCACGGGAGTAGTTCGCACCTCTGCAACTCGTTCCGCGCTGAGCCAATTGCGACCTGCCGACTTAGCCGATCTCATTGAAGATCTTGCCGGTCGAGAGCAGGGTGCACTCATTGAAATGTTGGATCCAGCTCTAGCCGCCGACGTACTCGAAGAGATGGAAGATGACGAACTTGAGGGTCTGCTCCGAGGCTTAACTGCAGAGAGCTCCGCGAAACTTCTATCCCACATGGAACCGGATGAGTCAGCCGAAGTACTGCGCGATCTTGAAGAAGAACACCGCGAAAGTATTTTGGACGCCATGGAAGTTGGAACAGCCAAGCAGTTACGCGAGTTGGTTTCTTTCGACGAAGAGCTGGCGGGCGGCATAATGACCACTCACATCTTGATTGTAAAAAGCACTGATAGCGTGGCTACTGCATTGCAGTTGCTGGTAGAAAATAGAGAACGTGAAAGCTCCGACGGAGTTGTCGTAGTCGATAGCAAAGGCAAACTCCTCGATCACATTCAGACCGTAGAGTTAATTGGTGCCGCTCCTTCGAGTCTAGTTTCAACGCTCATGGCTAAACCCTTTCCCACTGCAGTCACGATTGAGACTCCGATCAATGAAGTTGTTGAAGAATTTTCCAATAACCGCGGTTCCTCAATTATCGTCATTGATGAGAAGAACAAGCCGATTGGTCGGATTCTCGCCGATGATCTGGTCGACGCGCTCTCGCAGAATCGCAATCGCTTTACGCAAGGCGGGGTATCGCGATCATGAGCAACATAACTATTCCGAGTGGCCGCAAGCTGAGAATTGCGGCCTTTTTATCGGTCATGGGACCTGGAGTGATTGCAGGCTTGTCGGATGATGATCCGGCCGGAATCACGACTTACTCGCAACTCGGAGCTAAATATGGCTATCGCATGCTCTGGGTTCTTGTCGTTTCAACATTTGCGCTTATAGTCTTTCAAGATTTAGGCGCGCGCATCGGCGTTGTAACTCGCCAAGGGCTCATCGGTTTAGTGCGTCAAAAGTATGGCGCTCGTGCCGGAAGTTTTAGCGCAGTGGCATTGATATTGGCGAATGTCGGAACTATGACAGCAGAATTTGCCGGCGTTGCCGCTGCCGGTCAACTTTTTGGAATCTCGCGCTATATAACTGTTCCTCTCACCGGCTTCTTGATCTCTTCGCTTGTTCTACGTGGAACCTTCAAAAAGGCGGAGCGCGTATTTTTCGTACTCTCCGCTGTCTTTATTTCTTACGTTGTTGCCGGATTCATGTCGCATCCTCATTGGGGATCTGCGTTGCACGGTATGGTCGTCCCTTCTATGCCATTTACTCGCGACGCTGTAAACATAGCGACTGCAACCCTCGGAACCACTTTGGCTCCTTGGGGGCTAGCTTTTATTCAATCGTATGCAGTGGATAAGCGCCTTACCCGAGCTGACCTCAAATTATTGCGAGCCGATGTCTGGGTGGGTTCGGCATTAACCGGAATTATCGGATTTTTTGTAATAGTTACTTGCGCCGCAACTCTCAATGCACAACACATTACAAATATCACCGATGCTTCGCAAGCTGCCCGCGCCCTGGAGCCACTGGCTGGAACCCTTGCTAAAGATATCTTTGCAATCGGAATCATCGGCGCCGCGCTTTTAGCTGCTTCGATATTGCCACTTTCCACTGCTTATTCAGTGGGCGATTTGACCGGTTCCCCAGCAGCGCTCGATGATAAATTTGATGAGGCCCCGCTTTTCTACATGACCTTTGCAGCAATCACCGTAGTGGCTGGTGGATTAATTATGATCCCCGGGGTATCACTTATCTGGATTTTGATATCTTCTCAGGTCTTGAATGCCATTCTCTTGCTTCCACTTCTTGCATATATGTTCGGCATCGCGCGCGATAAGAAGTTGATGGGCGAATTCACCGCAGGGAAGCGTTCGTTGACCCTGTACGGCGCCATTATTGCCCTCGTCGGAGTCTGCGTACTTGCTCAATTCTGGTTTATCTTTAAATTGTGACAGTAAATACGCACGACCATACCGCCCTTCCAAAAGGTAGAGACATCCCCTTTCTCCTCGCTGGAATTTTGGGGATCGGATCATCGGGTCCGCTGATTGCTAAGAGTTCAATGCCTATCCCAACCCTCATCTTCTGGCGCAACCTTGGGGGAGCGCTCATCATGGCTCCCTTTGCCATCAAATCGGGCGAGATGTTCGAGCGAAAGAATCGTCGCCTGATCGCGATATCAGCGCTGGCTGGAATCTTCCTCGCCGCCCACTTCTTGGCCTTCTTCGCCGCGATGCGATTTACCTCGGTGGCGGCCGGCACCGCTCTAGCAGCGCTGCAACCAATCTTCGCGGCGCTCTATATGAAAATTCGCGGGGCGCGAATATCCTCGCAGTCGTTAGGTGGAATGTTTCTCGCCTTCGCCTCGCTTCTCCTAATCACCGGAGTCGATTTCTCACTATCTACCCGGGCCTTTGAAGGCGATCTCTTCGGAATCCTCTGCAGCGCTCTTGCTGCTGCTTACATGATCATTGGTTCTGGAGTTCAGAAGTCGCTAGCAACATCGACCTATACGACTGTATGTTTTTCCTCGTGCGCGGTGACAACCCTCTTTGTAAGTTTATCTACGGGTTCAAAGCTCGTGCACTTTCCCGCATTGCAATGGATTTACTTAGCCGGTCTGATTATCGGAGCCCAATTTTTTGGACACACTCTTTTCAACATGTCTCTCAAGAGAGTATCGCCAGTCGTCGTGTCCCTTGTCGTCTTCTTCGAGGTTCCAGTCGCGGCCATCATCGCCTGGTTCTGGCTACATCAAAGGCCCTCGGCGGGAACAATTCCGGGAATCTTCGGCCTCCTTATTGGATGCGCCATCTTTGTCTTGCGGAACAAGAGTGACAATGATTGATCTACATACCCATTCGAATTTCAGTGATGGTACTGATACGCCGAGTATATTAATTAATAAAGCTCATGCAGCGGGGCTAACCACCATAGCGTTAACGGACCATGACACGGTCGCGGGTTGGGACGAAGCGAGCAACCAACTTCGCCCTGGCTTATCACTTGTTCTAGGTTCAGAAATTTCTTGTCAGACGACCGACGGAATCAGTGTCCACATGCTCGGCCTACTCTTTGATAGGAACGAAGAAGCTTTGATGACGATGATGGCAAAGACGCGAGATAATCGAATCGGCCGGATGCACAAAATTATTGCAAGACTAAACGCAGCGGATTATTCAATAACTATGGAGGATGTCGAGGCGCAACTCTCTGATGGGGCCACCTTAGGCCGCCCACACTTAGCCGATGCGCTCGTCGCAAAGGGCTATATGAAATCTAGGGAAGAGGTCTTCGCGGAAGTCCTACATAATAATTCGCCATATTATGTTGCGCACTACTCTCCGACTCCAGAGGTTGCCATCGAATTAATCAAGCAGGCAGGGGGAGTAGCGGTAATCGCGCATCCCATGTCTTCGCTACGTGGTCGAGTAGTTTCTGCCGCAAGCTTTGAAAGTTATGTCGCGGCTGGCCTCGATGGCATTGAAGTGTTTCACCGCGATCACACCTTAGAGAACCGCGAATTGTTATCCAATATTGCGCGACAATATGATTTAGTAAAGACTGGATCGAGTGATTATCACGGAAATGGAAAACTCAATCAACTAGCGGAGTTCCATACCGATCCTGTGGAGTTTGAAAAGTTAGAGTCGAAGGCAAATGCTCGCCGGGTTATAACGAGGTAAATCCAACTTTTTGATCAGAGGTATCGCCGATTTCGATGTAAGAGATCTTCCCGGCAGGCACCAAGATTGTGCGATCTTTAATATCAACGAGCACCAGAGTAGTGCCACCCGAAATTGCCTCATTGGCGAGCGCTACGACCTTTTCATGTCCCAGCAAGGTTTCAAAGTGGAGCTCTTGGGAGCTGTCGCTAATCCCAACGCGAATTGAGGTCTTAGAATCTTTATCTTTTTTACCCATGCCTAGAGTTTAGTGCTCTTCAGATCTTGCGGAAACCTGAAATTCCACGCCACTGCAGACTGGCCACAAGCTTTACCGCCAACTCGCGATCGATCTTTCCATCACGCGCAAGCCAATGGCGCGCCGTGGTCTGTGCGGTACCGATGAGTCCCACCGCAAGCATCATCGCCGACTCTTGGGAGATTCCGGTATCGGTCGTGATCGCCTCACTAAAAGCCATGGCACAGTCATAGGACATCCGATTAAGTCTTTCGTGCACTTGCGGCTCCACGGCCATATCGCTCTCAAAGAGGAGGCGGAAAGCTTCACCTTCGCGATTGATAAAGTCGAAGTAGGCGTTAACAGTTGCTAGCACTCTCCCGGCGTTGTCCTTGGTGGAACCCACGGCGGCGCGGATATCTGCCACCAAGTATTCACAGTGGATATCTAGGACGGCCAAATAGAGATCGAGTTTTGAGGGAAAATGTTGGTAGAGAACGGGCTTGCTCACGCTGGCTTGATCCGCAATCTCATCCATAGCGGCGGCGTGATATCCGACGGCTGTGAAAACTTCTAAAGCGGCAGCTAAGAGCGTAGCCCGGCGCTCATCGCGGGGTAAGCGGATCTTTTCCTCGTTCATTCGCACGATGGTATCTCATCATTCATAATGAGCCCATGAACCAATTGCCTGCGCGACGACTTCTCTTGGTGCATGCTCACCCAGATGACGAAACTATTAACAACGGCGCCACTATGGCTGGTTATCGGTCAGAAGGAGCGGCGGTCACCCTGGTCACCTGCACGCGCGGGGAAGAGGGCGAAGTCCTAGTTCCATCGTTAGCTCATCACGCGGCGGCGAAGGAAGATTCCTTGGGTAAGTACCGAGAGGGTGAGTTAGCTGCGGCTATGACCGAATTAGGCGTCACTGACTTTCAATTCTTAGGCGCCCCAGAGCGTGAATATCGCGACAGCGGGATGATGGGAACGCCTCCCAATGAACGCCCCGACTGCTTTTGGCGGGCAGATCTCGACGAAGCATCGACTCGACTCGTAGAAATTATTCGGGAGCGCAAACCCCAGGTATTGATTTCCTACGATGATCATGGGGGATATGGCCACCCTGACCACATCAAAGCACACCAGATCGCAATGCGGGCCGCGGAGCTAGCAGCGGATCCAACGTTTGGAACCGGAGCTCCTTGGGAGATTTCAAAGATCTATTGGAGCGCCATACCTCGGTCTGCGCTGCACGGCAGTCTGCGAAGCAGCAATGTATTCATTCAGATTCTGATTAAGTTCTTTAACTATGTACCGGCGCAGTGGTTGGCTCTCCCATTTGTTAAAGCAGATGGAGTTGTAACGACAAAATATGATGGCGAGAAATTCCTTCCGCAGAAATTGGCGGCGCTGCGTGCGCATAAAACGCAGCTGATCCTTCATGGCGATCTCTTTAAATTTTCAAAGCGGCTATCGACTCGAATCACTGGAAGCGAATATTACATTCGTGTAAAAGGTGAAGCGGGCGGGCCATATGACAAGGCAGGCAGAGAGCTAGATCTCTTCGCCGGCGTTAAGGAATAACTTCCCAACTCTGTCCATCAGGACCATCAGTCACTTTAATTTTCAACGTCGCAAGTTGATCGCGGAGTTGATCGCTCCGTGCAAAATTCTTCTCCTGGCGTGCCTGCTCTCGCAGGGCAATTAACTCGTGAATTGCGCTGCTTAATTCAGGTGCAACCAAGGTCCGGGTTAGCTCCAGGCCGAAGAATTCGTCGGTCGCTGCAAAAACCTGAGCCTTGGTACGCTCTGAAATAGCGGTATCGCGTTCTATCGCCCGCAACTTCACAAGTGCGCGCGGGGTATCCAGATCGCTACGGAGCAGCGCAAAGATTGATTCCACAATTGCAGATACCGCCTCAAGATCGTTGTGGCTTTCAACCTTAGACCACTCCTGATATTTGTTCCTCCAGCGGTGCAGCGTGGAATCGGCGGCTGCAATCTGATCCCAGGTGAGATCCATCTGGCTGCGGTATTTGTTCTCTAAGAAGACCAGGCGTAGCGCCAAAGGATCAAAGCCGCGTTGGATTACATCTTCGAGCAGAACGACGTTCCCACTACTCTTTGACATCTTCCTTCCCTCAAAGAGGAGATGTTCGCCGTGCACCCATTGATCGGTCACCTCGCTGCGCGATGCGCAGTTGCTCTGTGCGCGCTCATTTTCATGATGGGGAAAGCGCAGATCAATCCCACCTAAATGGAGATCGACATGGCTATTGAGGTAGTGCAGTGACATCGCCGAACATTCAATATGCCACCCGGGAAAGCCACGTCCCCATGGCGAGTCCCAGACCATCTCGGTACGGCTCCCCGCCGCTTTCCAGAGCGCCCAATCGGCATGAAATCTCTTAGTGTTATCTTCTTCGTACTCGTATCTATGACCGGGCACCAATTCAGCTAATTTATTGCCACTAATCGCGCCATAACTTTCAAAGGAGCTGGCGGAGAAGTAAACAGATCCATCACCGCCAACATATGCATGATTGGAATCAATTAAGTTTGTAATCAAGCGGTGCATCATCTCGATACTCTCGCTTGCCCTCGGATAGATGTCAGCAGCGCCAATGCCAAGACGAGAAATATCTTGGTGGAACCCGGCTTCGTATGCTCGCGCGACATCAAATGGATCTCTTTGCTCGGCCTTTGCTTGGGTAAGAATTTTGTCCTCTAACTCGTCGGCGGAGTTTATGTCTTCGCTCATGTGACCGACATCGGTAATATTTTGAATACTTCGCACCTGGTGGCCACTAAGTCGCACCAATCGAGTTATTAAATCTCCTAAGAGAAAGGTGCGGAGGTTGCCAACGTGGGCATCGCGGTAGACCGTAGGGCCGCAGCAGTACATCCGCAAGGCTCTCCCATCGCTGATGGTTAATTCGCGCTGGGTTCGGCTCATGGTGTCATAGAGAATGATCCCGGTAGAGATCGGATTGGAGGGAACAACTTTCCAGAGTGAAATCCGGTCTGGGTCGAAGGTGACTATCTGGCCATCCTTCTTCCGGACCTGATTAAGTGCCACCAGATGGCCTAGGAGGTCACGAAAGCCGCCTTCGGCGTCATGGAGGCGGATACTTACGCGCTCCCCGATTTCAGCCAACCCAGGTAATGGCTTCATGGAACCCCCTCACCCAATTTTTCGCTCTGGTATCCACTATTCTCTACCTATTATTGTTCCGCAGTTGATTGGAACCGCTACTTGAAAGGATTGACGTGACCTACATAATCGCTGAGCCTTGTGTTGATGTCAAAGATAAATCATGCATCGAGGAGTGCCCCGTTGATTGCATCTATGAGGGTAATCGGATGCTTTATATCCAACCCGATGAGTGCGTTGATTGTGGAGCTTGCGAGCCGGTCTGTCCGGTTGAGGCGATCTATTATGAAGATGACGTTCCCGCGGATTGGAAGCAGTACAGCGAGATCAACTCCGCCTTCTTCCAGACTATTGGTTCACCCGGCGGGGCGAGCAAAGTTGGAGCATCGGATACCGATCACCCAACTGTTGTAGCTCTCCCTAAGGCTGGAGCGTAGAGAATCAAACTCCCGGATTTTCCCTGGGATGTCTTGGCTCCCTACGGCGCCCGCGCACGGGAATATAAAGATGGAGCCATCGACCTCTCAGTAGGAACGCCGGTCGATGCCACACCAGATTTCATTCAGGCCGCACTTGTCGAAAGGGCAAATGCACCGGGATATCCACTCACCATTGGCTCACCAGCTCTGCGAGCGGCAATGCGAGATTGGGCAACCAATATTTTGGGAGTGACCGGCGAGTTTGATGTTCTGCCCAGCATTGGCTCTAAAGAGGTTGTTGCGAACTTACCAACACAATTAGAGGCCAACTCAGTTCTCTATCCGAAGATCGCATATCCCACATATTTAGTGGGCGCAATCATGGCTAAAGCAGAGCATCACTCCGTTGATTTCGATCCGAGATCATGGCCCGACTCAGACCTGGTTTGGATTAATTCACCATCCAATCCAACGGGGCGGATCTCGGCTCGCGAGGAGTTGCAAGCGGTAATTGCCTACTCACGTAAAAGCGGCGCGGTCATTGCCAGTGACGAGTGTTATTTCAATTTTCCCGCTCGGGTAGATGGTCCGCAACCCCTCTCAATTCTTCAGGTAGCAGATGGTGACAACAAGAATCTCATCACCCTGCACTCACTATCAAAGCGCTCTAATCTTGCGGGCTACCGCGCTGGAATGATCATTGGTGATCCACTCTTAATTGCAAGAATTCGCGAGATTCGCAAGCACGCGGGTTTATTGGTGCCAACAATGGTTCAAGCAGCGATGGTGGCAGCGTTGGGAGATGAGATTCATGTGCACCAACAGGCAGCACGCTATGCCCAGCGGCGCGAGGTCCTGCGGCCTGCTCTGACCTCTTTAGGTTTTGTCATCGAAGATAGCGAAGCCGGTTTGTATATCTGGTGTACGCGAGGAGAGCCTGACATGGACTCGGTCTCATTCTTTGCGGATAGGGGAATTTTGGTAACTCCTGGTGGATTTTATGGCGAGGCTGGGTCACATCACGTTCGCTTCGCGCTCACCGCAACCGATCAGCAAATCGCTGCCGCTGCAGCGCGGATGCTTGGATAATTGAAGATGCAGCACACGCGACCCACATCGGCAATTTTGCTCGTCGGTGGCTTTGGAACCCGGTTACAGCCACTGACATATCGCACCCCAAAGCCGATGATCCCCGTCGCGGGCATTCCATTTACTGAGCACCAAATTGCAAAGGCGCGAGCCGCCGGAATAACTGAGATAGTTCTTGCCACCTCTTACCTAGCTGAAATCTTTGAGCCTCATTTTGGAGGTGGCGAACGATTCGGCATCAAGATCTCATATGCCGTCGAGAAGAGTGCGTTGGGAACCGGTGGTGCAATAGCTAACGCGGCTGCGCTTCTGAGTGGCGCTGGGCCGATCGTAGTTTTCAATGGGGATGTATTAAGCAGTCATGATCTGCAGGCACAGATGGATCTTCATCTGACGGGGGATGCGGATGCAACGCTGCATCTCACAACGGTTGCTGATGCACGAGCGTTTGGTGTGGTCGAAATGGATGGCTCCCGGATACTTTCTTTCAATGAGAAGATGGAAAACCCGCCCACCAGCATTATTAATGCCGGCTGCTACATCTTTAACCGAGGTGTCATCGACGCTATTCCGCGAGATCGAGCCGTAAGCGTTGAACGCGAAGTCTTTCCTGCGCTTCTTGCTGACGGTTCAAAAATACTTGGCTACTTAGATTCTTCTTACTGGCTCGATATTGGCTCCCCTACCGCGCTCTTAAAAGCTACAGCCGATTTGATCTCGGGAGCGGCGCGGTCGATCGCCTTCGATGAACTTCTAGATCAAGGTGCGTATATCCAGGGGGCTGGATCTCTCGTCGCACGAGATGCAGAGATTGATGCATCTGCTCTGATCGGAGAGGGATCGCTCATAGCATCAGCTGCCAGAATTGAAAATGGCGCGAGAATTCTTTCTTCGGTCATTGGGAGCGGGGCTCGCATCGGTCCTGGAGCTCACCTCATTAATACATTTGTTGCCCCAAATTACGAAATTCCTGGCGGATTTATTGCCGAGAACCAGTTTTTTGGCTATTTTGCCGAGAAATAATCTCTGCTGGACTTGACGAAAAGGGATTACACGCGTGTAATTCACCTAAGACGTTTTACATCCAGCCGGACTTACCGTTGATGGTCGGACCGAAAAGTTTGAGGAGTATGTATGTCAGAACGCCAGCTTGCCGCTCAAGGAGATTTTGGAATGGGTGGCCTCACCAACCTCGGCGGCTCCAATAATGGAAATCCTGACCTCTCCTGGCAAGAGCGCGCCCTTTGCGCTCAGACCGATCCAGAAGCCTTCTTTCCTGAGAAGGGCGGCTCCACGCGTGAAGCGAAGCGAGTCTGCCTCTCCTGTGATGTTCGTTCAGAGTGCTTGGAATACGCTCTAGGACATGATGAGCGCTTTGGCATTTGGGGTGGGCTCTCCGAGCGAGAGCGTCGTCGCCTTAAGCGTCGTTCTGCTTAACTCGCATATCTTTGAGCTCACGAGTGCCGCATAATGGCAACGAATTTATCTTCGGAGCACGCATCACACGAGGTTGATCTATCTCGATTTTTTGTCACCGCAATAATCGTTTCACATAACGGTGCTACTTGGCTTCCAGAAGTTATTTCATCGCTCTCTTCTCAAACCCGGAGAATTAATCGGATCATCGCAGTGGATACGGGATCAACCGATGCCTCGCCAAAGTTGCTTCGCGCCGCCGGTATTACTTACATCGAAGCCGAGCCAGATATTGGATTTGGTGATGCGATTGAAATGGCTATGGCGCATTCTCCTAAATTGCGAGATCCCGCAGATTCTGTACATGAATGTATCTGGTTAATTCATGATGATTGCGCACCTGCAAAGGATGCCCTTGCGCTCTTGCTAGAAGCAATCAATGATCGACCTCAAGTAGCTATTGCAGGTCCGAAGTTATTGGGTTGGTACGACCGCGACCATCTTCTTGAGGCTGGAGTCTCGATTGCGCGAAATGGTGCGCGTTGGACCGGGTTGGAACCACGCGAGCAAGATCAAGGTCAGCACGATGAAATAAAGGATGTTCTCTCTGTCAGTACAGCGGGTATGTTGGTTCGGAGAGAAGCATTCGAAGAGATTGGTGGCTTAGATCCAAATCTCGCACTCTTCCGCGACGATGTCGATTTAGGTTGGCGCGCGCGAGTTGCGGGATTTAGTGCGATCTGCGTCGGTGCGGCGAGCGCTTTCCACGCAGAGGCCTCGGCAAGTGAACGTCGCATTGTGGATGTATCGGAGGCATTCTTACATCGCCCCTTGCTGCTCGACCGCAGAAATGCCGCCTATGTCATGCTGGCAAACTCATCATGGTGGCTGCTGCCCTGGGTCACCTTTCAACTCCTTGGAACCAGCTTTTTGCGCGTTATCTTCGATCTGCTGGCAAAGCTGCCTGGATATGCCGGAGATGAAATTGCCGCCGTTGCGCTTCTGATTATTCACCCGACTGATCTCATCAAGGCTCGACGTGCACGTCGCAAGAAGCGGCTGCTCACTCCCGCTGTTGTGGGGGCTTATATCCCACCGCGCGGAAGTCAGATTCGCGCTGGAGTAGATCGCGTCACCACGACAATTTTCCAGAAGTTAAGGGGAGCGGAAGAGCCCTCCGACATTAAAGTTCCGCAAACTTATTCCGATCTTGGAGTTATTACGGATGAGTTCGATGAACAAGATTCCTTGCCCTCTGCTGCGCCTTCGATATTTCGTGGAGTTTTCCGCAGGCCCGACACCCTAGCCTTGGTTGTAATAACTGCTCTCGCTATTATTTCTGCGCGCGACCGTTTTGGTTCGCTCTCTGGCGGAGCGCTGGGCTTCATTCCAACTGGTGGCGGTGATCTACTCCGTATTTATGCACAAGCGTGGCATTTAGTGGGAATGGGATCGGCCGCTTCTGCTCCGCCCTGGCTCGCCGTCCTTGGCGTCGCCTCATTTATTACCTTCGGTCATCTCTCCTTATTAATCACCTCACTATTTCTGCTCACCCCACCTCTTGCATTCATTATCTTCGTCAATGCGTTGCGACGTATCGGAATTTCAGAGGGCACCTCAACCTTTGGTGGCGTTGTTTATATCCTCACCCCGCTGCTCTGGAGTTCACTCAATCAAGGTCGAATAGAGATTCTCGTCCTCTACCTCTTAGCGCCGCTCTTTATATTTCTCAAGCCAATGATGTTCAATATCGCCGAACTTTCGTGGCGTCGGGTCTTCGCTATCACCCTTTTGGTAACGCTCGTCGCATCATTCTCCCCGCTCTTGCTTGCCCTCTGGCTCATTCTGCAAATTTCGCTACTTCTGCGAGCAATAGTTTCACTGGCGAGAAGTTCGGAGAACTCTGCGGGGTGGATCGATCTCGTGGAGAGTGCGAGTTTTAGGCCCGTTGCCAAACGTGGAGCGGTAGTAATAACGACGTTCTTTCTCTCCTTACCTTGGTCGCTCGGTGCGCTCATCCATCCCACGCAATTTCTAGTCGCGCCTGGCATTCCACTTGCCAATGGCGGCAGGCTGCAAACTCTCCTCACAAATCCCGGTGGAGAAGGATCTCCACCGTGGTGGATAGTCGCGCCTATCCCCCTCTTTATCTTCTTTAGTTTCTTCATCCGCTCGATGCGGCACAGCTCGCTGATAAGTTCATCAATTCTCGCCGGAGCTATCTTGCTCAATGAGTTGCATGTTGCCGGTCACGGCGCTACTGAATCGGTATTTGTGGGTTCGGTCTTCATAGTGATCGCCATCATTCTCATTCCTCCGATGATGGTGGCCGTGGAAAATGTGACTCCAAATCTTAAACTGCGAAATATCGGCATTGGCCACCTGGCGGTTGCTGGCTCGGCTGCACTTTCACTCATTAGCGCAACGCTGCTGGCGGGCTGGGTGCTCTTTGGTCAGTCCCCATCCCTTGTGCAATCCGATCAGAGTGATGCGGTCCCAGCATTTGTCTCCTCCTTAGCGCAAAGTCCAGCGAAACCTAAAACTTTGGTCCTAGCCTCAAATGCAAGTGCGAGCAGATTCTTTATATCGCGCGGAAATCGATTGACGATCGGCGACGCGGATGTAGCAACCGCAACCCCGCCGCAAATTACGGAGGCAGTTACAGCGCTGATATCTGGTTCGGGGGTCACGGCCGCCAGCCTCTTAGGTCAGTATGGAATTCAATATCTCTTTTTGCGTGCGCCTGTTTCCGCCCAAACTGCTCGTGTCATTGATGGCGTAGGCGGTTTTACCCGGATGTCGGCTACTTCAATTGGAGTCGTCTGGCGCATCGTAGGCGCTTCACCCCGAATAATGCTGACGGATACCTTTGGCAAGAATTACCAAATTCCTTCGGGCGATATTGGAGCCCTGGGATATGCGGTCACATATGGAACCATTACTCTCGCTGAGCAGTACGACCGAAGTTGGCGTTTAATCGATAACGGAGCAAACGATCCGCTTCGACATTCTGCATCAGGTTTACCAGTTTTTTCCGTTAATACTCCCGGCAAAATCACGATCCTCTTTGATGGAACTGCTCACCGCGCCTTGATCTCCCTTGAACTTCTCACTCTGCTCATCGCTGTTGTGATGGCGCTTCCATCGGGTCGCCGCCGTCGCCAAGTTCCACTTGAAGAGTTGGTGTAGCCATGAAGCTGCGGAATTTGCTAGTTGCGCTTCTCCCTCCACTCCTCATTGCAACTGCGCTGACACTCTCCACCTTGATTCCAGAAGCCAGGGCCCGCATCGTTCTCGACGGGAGTTACCCTGCGGTGGTCTGTCCCGGCGCTATGAGCGGTGGTTCCGAGAGAATTTCCCTGCCTGCAAAGAACATATCGACCCGCTTTGTCGCTGGAAGTAGCGCAAATCTAAAAGTTCAAAAATCTACAGTGATTACCGGTTCCAGCGCCCCAACCTTTGTGGGAGGTAACCCGGGTTCGGAGATCGCTTTCTTAACACTTTCGGGCGCAAGCACAGCCGACGCGGTCTGCGAAGTAGGTGGAATTGATCAGTGGTTTATCGGGGGATCCGCTGGGGTGACTAGCCAGGGAGTTCTGGAGATTATCAACAGTGGTTTAAGCGATTCTCTCGTCCAAGTATTTCCGTATAGCTCCAAGGTGGCGCTCGCCCCTATCTCAGTCAAGATAAAGGCGAATTCGGCGAAGGATCTTCCGCTGGCCAGCCTCGTTCCCGGTGAAGAGTCCATCGCGCTCCATGTTGTTACCGAGTCGGGACGAGTCAGTTCTTTCCTACTAGATCATCGTAAAAACGGATTAAGCGAACTCGGTGCGAGTTTTGTTACACCAGTAGAAGCGCCGGCAAAGTCCAGCTACATCTCGGGGTTATTTGGCTCTGCCACCAAAGCCACCTCCATTATGAGATTTCTCGTTCCAGGAAATATAAGTGCCACCGTTCACCTGACCATTCACTCCGGTGGGGGAGTTATCACCCCTCTTGGCTTCGATTCGCTCACCGTCGCAAAAGGGCGAGTTGTTGACCTGCCGTTGCCGAAGATCTCGCTCTCAACTCCTTATGGAATAGAGGTGAGTTCTGATCAACCCATTTTCGCTTCGATTCTGACAAAGCGAACTTCGGGTGGAGTGGACTTTGCTTGGGCCAATCAATTAACACCGATCGCAAATTTTAAAATCAATCTTGCTGGAGCCTCAGGTCAATTTTTCTTCATGGGCCACTCCGTGGCTATCAAGGCACAGTGGATTGATTCCAAAGGTAAGGCCAATACCGCGGTAATAACCGGGGATTTATCGGCAGCTTGGCACCCAACTGGGCCTTTAACCGGAATCACATTTACCCCACTGACCAAAGATACGGTCTACGGTGGAGCACTCATTTCAAATTCTGATGGTGGACTCAACTACCTGCCCTTATTGGCCAACCAACTCATTTCGCGGGGTCAAATCCCTAACGCAGATCTACGAACCTTGGCGCGCCACTAGGTTGCACTAAATCCAACACTTCTAGGCGATGAGGCACTAATCTCTCAATTATGCGAACACAACACCGATCCAGTCGAACCTGTTCGCGCGCCAGTTGCACTTTGCCAGCCATAAAGACTCTCACGTATATCTACGCCGATTCGACCGCGGTTCTAGGGCCACTTGCGATGTATGCCGAGCCCCATTCGTATGATCTCTGCCAATCACATAGCGAGAAATTGACGCTACCCAATGGCTGGAGCGTCACTAAGTTAGAGCCAGAGTCAGATCCAGCGGGACCGAGCGATGATGACTTAATGGCGATCGCAAATGCGGTTCGTGAGGTGGGAAATCAACAGAGCACTCCCACCGCCAGTGGACCCGCTCAACCTGAACTCGGCCGCCGCGGCCACTTGCGAGCGCTCCCCTCAAATTAGGTTTATTCCAGGGCGCTAATCTCAAGTAGATTTAAACCATGTTTACCCATGACGCTTTAGATAAAGTGATAAAGGCCTACGACATTCGCGGCCTCGTTGATGAGCAGATAACGCCTGATTTCACCTTTGTACTCGGTACCGCATTCGCGCGCTTTTTAATGGAGGAACGCGAACCAGCGACGGTCGTAATTGGGGAAGATATGCGCCCCTCATCAGATGACCTCGCCACTGCATTTGCCGACGGCTTGAACTCTCAAGGCATTGATGCCATCCGCATCGGGCTAGCATCGACCGACATGCTCTACTTCGCCTCCGGCTCTCTCAACCTACCCGGAGCGATGTTTACTGCGAGTCACAACCCTGCTGCATACAATGGAATTAAATTGGCGAAGTCTGGGGCTCGCCCGATTGGGGCAGAATCGGGATTGCTGCGCATTAAAGATCTGATGGTTCAGGGAGTTCCCATGCAGCCGGGATCTATCGGCAGGACCAGCACAAAAGAATTGCTCGATGCATATATCGATTTTCTTCTCAGCTTATTTGGCTCCGATGAATTCTCTACTGGTCGCAGACTCAAAGTCGTTGTCGATGCAGGCAATGGCATGGCGGGTTTCACCGCTCCCGCACTTATGGCTCGGTTGAACGTTGATCTCGTCCCGCTCTACTTCGAACTTGACGGTAATTTTCCAAATCATGAAGCAAATCCGATCGATCCAAAGAATTTGGTTGACTTGGTTAAGCGCGTAAAGAAGGAGAAGGCAGATATCGGATTGGCCTTCGATGGCGATGCTGATCGTTGCTTCTTGGTTGACGAGAAGGGAGAGCTGGTCAATCCCTCAGCGCTGACCGCATTGATTGCGATCCGTGAATTAAAGCGGAAGCCGGGCTCCTCCGTTATTTATAATTTGATCTCGTCAAAGGCGGTACCTGAGATAGTTCTAGAGCACGGGGGTAAGCCACTGCGCTCGCGCGTAGGGCATTCGTATATTAAGAAGATGATGGCTGAAAGCGGGGCGGTCTTTGGGGGAGAACACTCCGGTCACTTCTACTTCAGCGACTTTTGGCGAGCCGACTCTGGCGCCCTCGCAGCGCTCTTTGCAATTGCCGAACTTTCACATAGCGCGCAGCCACTCTCTCTTCTGCTCGCCCCCCTCAATCGATACTTCTCCAGCGGGGAGATCAACACCGTTGTTGAAGATCCAGCAGCCAGCGTTGAATTTATTAAGGCCTCATTTCAGTCCGATTATGAAATTGATGAGCTAGATGGCGTGACCGTGACAGGTCCAGATTGGTGGTTCAACGTTCGCCCATCTAATACCGAACCTTTACTCCGCCTCAATGTGGAAGCGAACTCCCCGGAGCAGATGGCTCAAGTGAGAGAGCAGGTACTTGCCCTCATCGGGTAACCTTTAACCCTACGGACGCCCGTCCAGCAGGTTATTAGATATGTTCATGAAATTTCGAAGGAGTTCTTGTGTCAGTTGAAACATCGGTAAGCCACAACATTGCAAATTCCGCTCTGGCGGCCGAAGGCAAGAAGCGGATCGAGTGGGCCGAACGAAATATGCCGGTTCTCGCTCAGATCAAGGCTCGCTTTGCTGCAGAGAAACCATTTACTGGGATTCGTATTGCGGCCTGCATGCATGTGACCACCGAGACGGCGAATCTCATGCGGGCGCTGAAAGCTGGAGGGGCAGAACTCGCACTTTGTGCATCAAACCCCCTTTCGACACAAGATGACACCGCCGCCGCTCTCGTCCACGAGTATGGCATCAATGTCTTCGCACATAATGGTGTGGACCGTGAAGGTTATTACGCCGATCTCAATTCGGCTCTCGATATTCAACCTAATCTTGTTTTCGATGATGGCTGCGACCTGGTGAACACTCTTCACACAACACGGACCGAATTGCTCCCCGGAATTATGGGTGGATGCGAGGAGACAACAACTGGCGTGATTCGTCTCCGTCAAATGACTAAAGATGGTGCTCTCAAATTCCCAATGATCGCCGTCAACGATACCGATACAAAGCATATGTTCGACAATCGATTTGGTACTGGGCAATCCTCATTAGATGCGCTCTTTCGCGCAACAAATAGCCTGATTGCTGGATCAACCTTTGTTGTGTGTGGCTTTGGATATTGCGGCAAAGGTGTGGCAGAACGCGCTCGCGGCATGGGTGCGAATGTAGTTATTACTGAAATTGATCCGACGAAGGCGCTCGATGCGCTGATGCAGGGCTATCGCGTTATGAATTCACTGGATGCTGCCAAGATCGGTGACTTCTTTGTTACGGTCACTGGCAACCGTGATGTCCTCCGTGAAGAACACTTTGCGGTGATGAAGGATGGGGCGATCTTCGCAAACTCTGGCCATTTCGATATTGAGATTGATGTAGCGTGGCTAGAGCAGAACGCCACCAAGAAGAACAAGCGAATTCGCCATTCAACAGATGAATATGTACTGGCTGATGGTCGTCGCCTGCTGCTTATCGCTGAAGGCAGACTCGTAAATCTTGGTGCGGCCGAGGGCCACCCTGCTTCGGTTATGGATATGTCCTTCTCAGATCAGGCGCTCACCGCTGAATGGTTGATTAAGACCGCAGCATCACTGGGAGCTGGGTTACACGATGTTCCAACCGAAATTGATAAAGAGGTGGCTCGCCTAAAGCTGGCCAGCATGGGAGCGTCCATCGACACCCTTACCCCTGCGCAAGAGCTCTACCTCAACTCCTGGGAGCATGGCAGCTAATGACGCTCATTATGGTTGTCGATGACGACCAAGATTTAGCCGAGATGCTCGGAATCGTTCTTAACGGCTCGGGCTTCGAAGTTGATCTAGTCAACTCTGGCGATCAGGTTATGACGATTTTCAACTCGCATGAACCTGACCTCGTCCTTCTTGATGTCATGCTGCCGGGATTAAGTGGTATTGAAGTCTGTGAAAAAATCCGCGAAAAGTCGATGGTTCCGATTGTCATGTTGACGGCAAAAGGCGATAGCTACGATGTCGTGAAGGGGTTGGAAGCCGGCGCTGATGATTACATGATCAAGCCTTTCAATCCAGCAGAGTTGGTTGCCCGAATCAAGGTGCGTCTACGTCGTTCAAGCAGCGAGAGTTCTACTACTTTGCGTATTTGTGACATTGTCATTGATCAAGTGGCGCACACCATCATTAGAAATGGAAAGACGATTCCACTCACGCGCCTGGAGTTCGATCTCCTCGTCGCTTTAGCGAAAGAGCCAGGGCGAGTATTTACTCGCGATGCGTTACTGAGCGAAGTTTGGGGTTATCAACATGCCGCTGACACCCGCTTGGTAAACGTCCACGTTCAGAGATTGCGCGCCAAGGTCGAGGAAGACGTTGATAATCCTCAAGTCGTATTAACCGTTCGAGGGGTTGGATATAAGGCGGGAACGAGCCAGGTATGAATCGGCTAGGCGTGAAATGGCGGAGCTCAATCCTCTTTCGCGTCATTAGTACAACTTTCTTACTCTCCATCATTCTCATATCTCTTGTGGGAAGCATCCTCTTTATCCAGATATCCAACGGGATCTACCGTGAAAAAACCGGTGAGTCGCTCTCCGAAGCACAGTCACTCTATGAATATGACCAAGGGCAGCTTGACGCGACGCTCTACCTACCCTCACTCAAATTGCCAGCGGTGGTTGCAAAGATTCTGCAGTCTAATGATCCGACAGCGGTTACTACACCGCGTGAAGTAGTACTTATTGGGTCTCCCCTCGTAAAAAAATCAAACGCCACATTCAACGGGGCTTCGGGAAGTGTTGAACTTGCCTCTATCCCAAACTCCTTACGCGTACAGGTTCGCAAATTGGGAACCGCAAAATGGATTCGTGGGGAGATTGGATATCGAGACGGAAGCAGAAGAAGCGCGATCATTGTTGGAAATGCGATAGAGATTCCACCGCAATCGCCCTACGAGTTGTATTACGTCTTTCTCCTGACCGAGCAACAGACCATCGTGGACTTTATTGGCCGACTCCTTCTATTTGCTGGATTCCTTCTCGTCTTTATGATCGGTGGAATCTCGTGGTACGTCATTCGTCAAGCTATAAATCCCGTTCGCGACGCAGCAGAGATTGCCGAACAATTGACCGCGGGCGATTTGAACCGTCGCATGCGCGTCTCGGGCCAGGATGAGATGGCCCGACTTGCTATCTCTTTCAATGAGATGGCGCTCTCGATGCAACAACAGATTTCGCGCCTAGAAAATCTCTCGCGGCTTCAGCAACGATTTGTCTCTGATGTCTCGCATGAACTCCGGACTCCATTGACAACGATTCGCATGGCCTCGGAAGTTATTGCTGAAAACAAGGGAAAGATGGACCCCGCTGCCGCCCGCAGCGCCGAACTTTTGCAAGCGCAAATTACTCGATTTGAATCGCTGCTCACAGACCTTTTGGAGGTCAGTCGTTTCGATGCCAGCGCATCGATACTCGAGCTCAAAGATGTTGATATCAAGTCGTTGGTCATGCAATCCATCGATCAGATGCAAGCTGGCGATGCGGGGCAGATAATTACCTTCTTCCCAGAAAATGAGGTTATTGCCTCGGTTGATCCGCGGCGTATCGAGAGGGTCTTGCGAAACCTCATCTCCAACGCCATTGATCACAGCGAAGGACGGGCGATAGAGATAACGATTGTGGATTCAGATATTGAAGTTGCAGTGGGCGTTCGTGACTTCGGAATTGGTTTTACGGAGCGCGAGTCGGAGCGGCTCTTCGATCGTTTCTGGCGCGCTGATCCATCTCGCTCTCGATTGCGTGGTGGAACCGGACTTGGACTCTCCATCGCCCTTGACGATGCGAAATTGCACCAAGGAATGCTTAAAGCGTGGGGGGCTCCAGGCAAGGGAGCGCACTTCGTGTTAACAGTACCCAAGGCACCAGGAATTCCGATTCAAGCTGAACCCATTGCGGCTAACCCCAACGATGGATCATCCACATCCTTCTTATCTTTTGACGAGGATGATATTTAAATTAGCTGATAGTTTGCCTTGTGGATTCGCTTCTTCACTTACTCTTTCCGAGCATCTGCCTTCTTTGTGCGCTACCCGGCGCCTCTCTCTGTAACGTATGTGACTCAAAAATCCATCGAGTGATGGGTTGGCGCGAAATAGATGGAGTTCCATTATGGGCTGGTGCTTATTATGGAGATGAGTTGGCCCAGCTCATACTCTTGACTAAGGAAGAGAATAATTTGCAGGCGCGGAATTATTTGGCCAGGCTTATTGTTGAAACCTTTATGAGTGCGAAAGCTAACTTCAATCAATCGGCCGTGTTGGCGCTCGTTCCAATTCCATCGAGTGCTCTCGCAAATCGCAAGCGGGGGTACCGTCACTCGTATTTGCTCGCCCGTCGGGCAGCCGCGTTGATCGAGAGAACCACCGCGTATCGCGTTGAAGTAAGGGAGGCTTTGCGCGTAAATCGCAAAGTAGCAGATCAGAGCAATCTCAATCGGGCGCAGCGAGTTCGCAATATCTCTGGGGCTTACTCCGTGGAGAGCAGGCATATTTCCCGAATCAGCGGCTCGATACCAGAGCCCTCCTTCTTGATCGATGACCTAGTAACTTCAGGAACGTCGATTCGAGAGGGGCTCAGAGCCCTAGGGGAGCAGGGAATAACCCCGTCTGGGGTGCTCGCGGCCGGGGTCTCACCCCGTGTTTTTTCCTAATACGATAGGGGGCTAGTAGATGTTAAAAATTTCTGAAATGAGGGTTCGTGGCTGTTCTAGATAAAATCCTGCGCGCTGGCGAGGGTCGTGCGATTCGCAACCTAGAGAAAATTGCCGAAGAGGTTAACTCTTGGGAGTCCAAGATTGTCGCGCTCAGTGATGAAGAGCTCCGCGCTCAAACTCAAAAATTTCGGGATCGCTACGCCGCTGGGGAAGATCTCAACGCTCTGCTCCCTGAGGCCTTCGCTACTGTCCGTCAGGCTGCAATGCGCACCCTGGGACAGCGCCACTACGACGTCCAGATAATGGGCGGGGCCGCGCTGCATTTGGGAAATATCGCCGAGATGCGTACCGGTGAAGGTAAGACTCTTGTTTCAACACTTCCTGCATATCTCAACGCTCTGACTGGCAAGGGCGTCCATGTAGTCACAACAAACGATTACTTGGCAGAGCGCGATAGCGAATGGATGGGTCGGGTACACCGCTTCCTTGGACTACGCGTCGGCGTAATTCTTGCAAGCATGACGCCTGCCGAGCGTCGTGAAGCATATGCGGCTGATATTACCTATGGCACGAACAATGAATTTGGTTTCGATTACCTGCGCGACAACATGGCTTGGTCTTTGGAAGATTGCGTTCAGCGCGAGCACAACTTTGCCATCGTAGATGAGGTCGACTCCATCCTGATCGATGAAGCCAGAACTCCGCTTATTATCAGCGGACCAGCTGATAAGGCCACCAAGTGGTACGTTGAATTTGCCAATATCTGCGGCCAATTGCAACGCGATCTCCATTATGAAATTGATGAGAAGAAGAAGACGGTCTCCATTTTGGAAGAGGGCGTCACCAAGGTAGAAAAGATTCTTGGGATTGAAAACTTGTATGAAGCGGTTAACACACCTTTGATTGGCTATCTCAATAACGGCATCCGCGCCAAGGAGCTATTTAAGCGCGATAAAGATTATGTGGTTATGGGTGGTGAGCTACTCATAGTTGATGAACATACCGGCCGCATGCTCTCTGGACGCCGCTATGCAGAAGGCCTGCACCAGGCTCTCGAGGCGAAGGAGCGCATTGAGATCAAAGATGAGAATCAGACTCTTGCAACCATAACCTTGCAGAACTATTTCCGTCTTTATAAGAAGCTATCAGGAATGACCGGTACGGCCATGACAGAAGCCGCCGAATTTATGCAGATTTACAAGTTAGGCGTTATTCCAATTCCAACAAATAAGCCAACTGCTCGTGTTGACTCATCTGATCTCATTTACAAAACCGAGGCTGCCAAATTTTTAGCGGTAGCCGACGATATCGCCAAGTGCCACAAGGCTGGGCAACCTGTGCTAGTCGGAACCGTTTCCGTTGAGAAATCTGAAGAGCTCTCTGCTGTCCTGACTCGCCGCGGCATCAAACATGAAGTATTGAATGCTAAACAACACGAACGCGAGGCGGCAGTGATTGCGCGCGCGGGAACCGTTGGTGCAGTAACCGTCGCTACGAATATGGCTGGCCGTGGTACTGACATCATGCTCGGTGGAAATCCAGAATTTATGGCTGATTTCGAACTACAACATCGCGGATTGAATCCCGCCGAGACTCCCGAGGAGTATGAAGCAGCGTGGCCCGCTGAGATTGCAAAGCAGAAGGCCGCCGTAGCTTTGGAGCACGAGACCGTGGTTGCTGCTGGAGGACTCTACGTACTTGGCACCGAGCGCCACGAATCTCGCCGTATTGATAACCAGTTGCGCGGCCGCTCTGGGCGCCAGGGTGACCCCGGAGAATCTCGTTTTTACCTCTCGTTACAAGATGATCTGATGCGGCGTTTTAACTCCGGATTGGTAGAGCGCTTCCTGGGAGCTGCTGGAATCGCGGATGATGTACCGATTGAATCGAAGATGGTCTCAAATGCAATTCGTTCTGCGCAAACTCAGGTCGAATCCCTTAACTTCGAAATGCGTAAAAATGTTTTGAAATATGACGATGTTATGAACCGACAACGTACCGTCGTTTATTCAGAGCGCCGCGAGGTCCTTGAGGGCGCAGACATTAGCGAACAAGTCAAGAACTTTTTAGAAGACACTATTACCGCTTATGTGCAGGGTGCGACTGCCGAAGGTTATCCAGAGCAATGGGATCTTGATGCGCTATTTGTTGCGCTCAATGTCTTGTATCCATCTTCAGTAACAGCGCAATCTATCGCCGCTGAGGTAGGAGGAGTAGCAAACCTGGATGCCGATCTCGTTTTGAATCGTGTCCTCCAAGATGCTAGAGCTCAATACTTAGCCCGCGAAGAGTCACTCACTGAAGCTGTTACTCGTGAACTCGAACGTAAGGTGCTGCTCTCGGTTCTCGATCGCAAGTGGCGCGAGCATCTCTACGAGATGGATTATTTGCAGGAGGGCATCGGCCTGCGTGCAATGGCGCAACGCGACCCGCTGGTTGAATATCAACGCGAAGGTTATGAACTATTTGCTGCAATGATGGATGGAATTAAGGAAGAGTTAGTCGGTCTGCTCTTCCATGTCGAAGTGAACGTTGAGGCTACCGATGAGAATGGCGCTCCCATTATCGCCGCCCCTGGACTCGAAGTTCCCGAACAAGCCGAAGTCAGTCAGTTGCGTTACACCGCAGCGGACGAGGACGGTTCAACACAACAGAGCGGCGGTACTCCTAAGAATGCTCCCTGCCCTTGCGGATCAGGTAGGAAGTACAAGCGCTGTCACGGCGCGGCCTAACTCAGCCGGTATTTCGCAAACCTGCAGCAACACCGTTGATCGTCAGCAACAGCGCTCGGCGTATCGTGCTATCTGGACTCTCACCTTTTCGTACTCGCTCCAGCAAAGAGATCTGCAGTAAATGGAGTGGAGCGAGATAGGCGTCGCGGACGCCCAAGGTTCGCGCCAGGATCGGTTGATCACCCAAAATTTCATCCTTCTGGGTCAAGAGCATGATCTCGGTGCGGGTGAGGTTGAACTCTTCTTCGATAGTCGCCAAGAAGTGGTGCAAGTTTTGATCCACTAGGCGATCGACATATTTACCTGCCATCACCAAATCAGTTTTAGCCAAGGTCATCTCGACATTGGAGATGAAGGTTCTAAAGAAGTGCCAATCCTGCAGCATGCCGGTCAATACGGGCGACTGTCCCGCTTCGCGCGCAGCTTTCAATCCAGAACCCACTCCGAACCAGCCTGGGACGATCTGACGTGATTGTGTCCACCCGAAGACCCAAGGAATCGCTCGCAAGCTACCTAGTCCTCCTGAGGCATCTGGGCGGCGCGACGGGCGCGATCCCAAGAAGAGATCTCCCAACTGTTCCACTGGAGTTGAGGCATAGAAATATGCGGGGAGATCTGGGTGATCTACGAGAGCGCGGTAGCGGGCAAAGGCGTTATCGCTAATGAGGTCCATGCAATTGCTCCAGAGCGCCAAATCCGCGGGGGATTGCCGAGGGGCCCTGTTGAGAACAGTTGCTTCTAAAGCGGCCGCCAAGGTGAGTTCCACATTTTCGCGAGCTAGCGCCGGGAGCGAGTACTTATCTGAGATGACCTCACCCTGTTCCGTCATCTTCACCTGTCCATCGATCGAACCCCAAGGAAGTGCGATCAATGCATCGTAGGTAGGTCCGCCACCTCGGCCCACTGATCCACCTCGACCGTGGAAGAGCCGGAGTTTTACGCCGTGCTTGATAGCAACATCGCGTAATTTGCGTTGCGCCTTGTGTATCTCCCACTGGGATGTTGCGATACCTGCATCTTTATTTGAGTCGGAGTAGCCGAGCATGACCTCTTGTACATCGTGACGACTCTTTACAATCTCACGGTACCTTGGATCGGAGAGCAAGAGATCCAAGATGGTATCCGCCGCGCGCAATTCGGCGACAGTTTCCAAGAGTGGCGCGAAGCCGACCTTTGAATGTCCCCCGACTACGAGACCTGCGTGCGTTGCTAGCTCTACAGCTGCAAGTACATCGGTGTGAGCCTTGGTCATAGAAATAATGTAGGTCTCAATAACTTCAGGGCCGAACTTCAAAATCAATTCGTTTATCGCTTTAAAGGTATCAATGGTGTTCTGCGCCAATGCATCGATGGAATCCGGGTTCGCCTTTAATTCTGCCAAGGCATGATGATGTGCATCTGAATGTTCACGAACATCCATCGTTGCGTGGGTAATTCCAAAGGTTGAAACCGCGCGTATGAGGCGCTCTAAGTGGCCGTGAGCGATGAGTTCACCTTTGTGGGCGAGTAATGAGTCGCGCATGAGTACCAGATCTGCCAAGAGTTCAGCGGTATTTTCATAGTCTCGACCCCCTTGATGTGGGGCGTTGGCGGCGTGGCGACGCTGCGTGAGAATTAAGCGGTGCCTAATTGCCGTGGCTTTAAGGCGGTATGGCTCTTCGATATTGAGGCGGCGAAAGCGCGCTTCAATCTCGGGGAGGTTATCTAAATCTTGCGCTACCGAACTTTGTAGTTCCTGCGATGCGCCGGCAATACGAGTTGAGACCGAGAGCGCCTGGCGCAGCGGATCAAGCGCGGCCAACATGGCGCGAATGAAATGTCCGATCTGTAGCGTTATTGCATCACGGGTGATTGCTGCGGTGATATTTGGGTTGCCATCTCGATCTCCGCCGATCCACGTTCCAAAGGAGAGCGGGCGGGAGGTAGGAGAGATTGTTACGCCCAGGCGCGATAGTTCACGTGCAAAATCGTCCAATACTTCGGGAACAGTCATTGAGAAGAGATCATCGAGATAGTAAAGCGCATTAACTGCTTCATCGAGCGGCTCTGGTTGTCCCAACCGAAGTTCATCGGTCTGCCACAGGAGGTCAACGGTCTCGGCTAAGCGCCGCTCTTGAACCGATCCTTTCTTATCATCAAGCAGATCCGCGATCGTTCCTAATTTACTCAGTACCGATCGTCGAGCAGCCTCGGTTGGGTGGGCGGTGAAGACCGGGCGCACTGAAAATTCATCCATCCAACTCTGCAAATCTCTTTGGGCAATTTCTTGTCCGCCGGCTTGCGCCTCGACGATGCGGTCGACTGCGCGCGAGATCCAGGAGCCACTCGCTTCACGCTCATCGTGAAGTACGCGGGCGCGGTGAACCTGTTCTGCAACATTGGCGAGATGAAAGTATGTGCTAAATGCCCGCACTAGTTGCACGCTATCTTCCACAGAAAGTTTGGAGAGAATCTCCTCACCGCCGCCTTCGCGAACCGCTTTACGAACCGCTTCGACTAGTTGCAATAAATCGGAGCCTTCTTGCCGCACGAGCGTCTCTCCGAGCAATTCACCGAGCTTGCGGACGTCACTGCGCAGCGCTTGATCATCGCGCGCGATGTAACTCTTCGGATCGGTAGAGAGATTAGGATTGCTCATACTCGCGTTACCTCCGCGGATTAGCTAAGCGATGCGGCCCACACCGGTGGGGGCTTGTTACAGGGGTAAATCATCCCATCCTCAGAGGGCTAGAATTCCCTTAATTAAGTACCCCCATCTCTTTGGAATTGGGGGATTTTGGCGTGGGGAGGTGGTCATGAGCGCTCTGCTGCGCGCCTTCTCGGATATTGAGATTGATCAATCCGCCGAACATCTCGCTGCCCCCTCTTCTAGCGTTGGATTCTTGCTGGCTGCCCGAAGTCAGCGTTCGCCACTGATCGTGGTCACCGCCTCATCCAGGCGGGCGAGCGAACTAAAAGATGAGTTAGATACCTACCTTGGTCTGGGCTCCGTAGTAGAACTTCCGCCGTGGGAGACCTTGCCACACGAAAAACTCAGCCCCAAGAGCGACACCGTCGCTACTCGCATCAAAGTTCTCTCAAACTTTGGCAGTGCGAAGGTGATCGTGACCTCGGTGCGGGCGTTGATTCAACCAATCGCACCACTGGAAATTCCGCTAGTAACACTCGATATCGATCAAGAGATTCCCATGAGCGAGTTGATCGCCCACCTCGTTCTCTTAGGATTCATAAGAACCGATCTCGTGGAGAAGCGCGGTGACTTTGCGGTTCGCGGTGGAATTCTCGATCTCTTTCTGCCCGATCAAGATCACCCCATCCGCGTTGATTTCTTTGGCGATCAGATTGAAGAGATTGCCTGGTTTACCGTCTCCGATCAAAGGACTTATGAACCAGTAACCGGCGAGGTCACGATCTATCCGTGTCGTGAGATTTTGCTGACCCCCAAGATTAAGGAACGCGCTCGTTATCTCACCTCCGCCTTTCCAGAGGTTGCAGAGTTAACGGCAAAGCTAGCCGAGGGGATATACGTAGATGGAATGGAGTCGCTCCAGGGTCTCTTAAGAAACGACCTCACCTCGATTGTGGATTTACTGCCCGTGAATTTTCACATAGTTCTTATTGATGAACCACGGATCAACTCGCGAGCGCTGGATTTAGTCGCGACAAATAAGGAATTTCTCGATGCTTCGTGGTCGAATGCGGCTCATGGTGCGCAGGCTCCTATCAACCTCACGGCAGAGCTGGCGGGCGGCGGCTATTACACCCTGAACCAATTGCGAGAACGTGCGAATCATTGGAGTGCAATCGATCCATATTCCAGCGATTACTCCGAGAGTGAGCCAGGAATACCACTGCAGGGCGTTCCAGAATATAAGGGGCATACCGAAGGGCTCGTTGCAGATCTGCAAGAGTGGTTGACAGAGAAGTACCTGCTCGTATTTACCGCAGCCGGTCCTGGAATTGTTGAGCGTTATGCAAAGTTGTTCCAACAATCGGGACTTCCCGTCCGTTTGCTTAAGAATATTTCCTCGGGACTGACCCGTGATGCGATCTACGTAGTGGCAACGCCGATTGAACATGGGTTTATCTCACACGAGTTCAAGAGTGCACTTATTACCGAGAAAGATATTACCGGCGTGCGTAGCTCCAATAAAGATCAGGCTCGCATGCCCTCGCGACGCAAGAAGGCGATTGATCCGATCGAACTCAAAGCCGGCGACTATGTAGTTCATGAGCAACATGGCGTGGGGCAATATGTAGAGCTGGTGGCGAGAACGGTTGCTGGGGTTTCGCGCGAATATTTAGTCATCGAATATGCCGCTTCGAAGAAGGGTCACCCAGGTGACCGCTTATTTGTTCCGACAGATACTCTCGAGCAGGTAACGAAATATGTAGGCGGGGAGGCACCCACGGTGCACCGCATTGGGGGAGCGGATTGGCAGAACACTAAACGCAAAGCGCGCAAGGCAGTCAAGCAGATAGCAGCCGAACTTATTCAACTTTATGCGGCGAGAATGAGTGCTCCAGGTTTTGCTTTTTCCCAAGATACCTCGTGGCAGCGCGAGTTAGAAGCAGCCTTCCCATTTGTAGAGACGATCGATCAGCTCTCAACTATTGACGAGGTTAAACGCGATATGGAGCGCAGTCATCCCATGGATCGCATCATCTGTGGTGATGTGGGATACGGCAAGACCGAAATTGCGATTCGTGCCGCCTTTAAAGCGGTGCAAGATGCCAAGCAGGTAGCAGTTTTAGTTCCTACGACCCTCTTGGTGCAGCAGCATCTCAAAACTTTCGCCGAGCGCTATGCCGGCTTCCCAGTCCGAATTGCGGGGCTTTCGCGCTTCAATACCGCGAAAGAATCGAAGGAGATTCTCGAAGGGTTGGCCACTGGGAGCATCGACATTGTCATCGGCACCCATCGCCTACTCTCCAAAGATGTGATTTTTAGAGATCTCGGCCTAGTCATTGTTGATGAAGAGCAGCGTTTTGGAGTTGAGCATAAAGAGGAGCTCAAGAAGGCGCGAACGAATATCGATGTCTTATCAATGTCAGCAACCCCAATACCGCGGACGCTAGAGATGGCAATTACCGGAATCCGCGAGATGTCGAACATCACGACTCCTCCAGAAGAGCGTCACCCGGTTCTTACATATGTTGGACCCTACGATGAGAAGCAAGTGACAGCTGCGCTGCACCGGGAATTGTTGCGCGATGGACAGATCTTCTTCCTCCACAATCGCGTAGAAAGTATCGACCGCGTTGCGTTGCGGCTGAAGGAGCTGGTTCCCGAGGCACGAGTGCGGGTTGCTCACGGGCAGATGGGTGAGCGCGAACTTGAGGATGTCATATTAGGGTTTTGGCAACGCGACTTTGATATCTTGGTCTGTACAACAATCATTGAGAGTGGGATTGATATTCCCAATGCGAATACCCTCATCGTCGACCGTGCTGATGCCTTTGGGTTATCTCAACTGCATCAACTGCGAGGGCGCGTCGGCCGCGGTCGTGAGCGAGCGTATTCATACTTCTTGTACTCCCCGGATAAGCCACTGACTGAAGTCGCCCACGATCGCCTCACCACAATTGCAACAAATACCGATCTGGGATCTGGCATGCAGGTAGCGCTAAAAGATCTCGAAATTAGAGGCGCCGGAAATATGCTGGGTGGAGAGCAATCTGGGCATATTGCCGAAGTCGGCTTCGATCTCTATATGCGAATGGTTGGTGAAGCGGTAGAGGATTTCAAGGTGGGATATGTAGATGTAAATCCTCGGGTCAAAGAGTGCAAAGTTGAATTGCCTATTACTGCGCATCTACCCGTTGAATATGTTCCAGCGGAACGGTTGCGCCTGGATTTGTATCGCCGCCTTGCCGATTGTGTTGATAGCGCGGGGTTGAGTGCGATCGTTGCAGAACTAGAAGATCGATTCGGAGAACTTCCAGAACCGGCACAGAGTTTGATTGCAGTGGCTCGGGTGCGGACCTTGGCTAAAGCTAAGAATTTGACCGAGGTAGTCTGGCAAGGGAAGTTCCTCAAAGTCGCCCCGATCGTGCTTCCGGAGTCGGCTCAACTCCGCTTGCTTCGGGTTTACCCAGGCAGCCTTGTGAAGCAGGCAACATCGAGCCTGCTGGTGGCCCGTGATGCCGCCCCAAATTGGCTAGAAAATGCCTCGGTAGGCGATACTTCTGTCCTGTCCTGGACTATCGAAGTCCTGAACAATCTCTAGGGAGCCCCGCGTGAAGAAGATAATTGCTGGCGTCATTGGCGCATTGGTCGTAGTGGGTGCCGGTGCCGGCCTTTGGATATTCCTAGATTCCTCTGCCGCCGCGGCGAGCGTGGGCAAGGTCAAGATCAGCGCTACTCAAGTCGATGGCACCGTGAAGGCGATTATCGCCGAGCGCAAGACCGTCTCGACAACTGGAATGCAGCTGGCCGTCGGCCCTGCTCTTAATGCCGAAGCGCTCAACTTTTACATTATCTCAACGCTCTTGGCGCAGACCGCTGCCGCTAACAACGTCACGGTAACAGAGGCTCAAGTGAAAACTCGCTCAGCCGCAATCTTGACGCAACAAGGGAGCGCCGCGAAGTTAAAGTTGGGTGAAGTTTCATCGAGTATCGCGAGCAAAGATTTCCCTGGCTATGTGCGCGAGATTCTCTACGTCGAAGGTTTGACTGCTCTGGTTGAGAAGCAAGGTACCGCGGCTGCTAATTCGAGCACCGCAGTTCAGGATTTAGTTCGTCAACTCGCGATTAAAGCAGGCGTGAAAGTCAACGCTAAATATGGAACATGGGATGCCACTCAGGTGACAGTTGTTCCACCAGGAACCGCTTCATCGACCACCCCAACGCCAGCACCAACAAAGTAGTCCATACGCGATCATGACCTCAGAGCTAGTTCGACTGCAAGAGGTCATGCATCGGTTACGTTCTCCTGGGGGGTGTCCCTGGGATGCCGAGCAGACCCATGAATCACTCCTCAAATATCTATTAGAAGAGTCCTACGAATTCTCCGAAGCCGTCGATGAGAAAGATCGCGTCGCCATGCGCGAAGAACTTGGCGATGTTCTGCTTCAGGTTTACTTTCACTCCGCAATCGCGGAGGAAGATTCGCAAGATCCATTTACGATCGACGATGTCGCTCGGGGGATTTCGGAGAAATTGATTCGGCGCCACCCTCATGTATTTACCGATTCTGATGTGACCTTTGACGATGTCTTGGAAAATTGGGAGAAGCAAAAGCGTGAAGAGAAGGGCAGAACATCAGCTACTGATGGAGTCCCACTAGCCCAACCCGCGATGGCGCTGGCGGCCAAATTGATCTATCGGGCAGATAAATATGGATATTCACTTCCCGTTGCCCATCCCGTCACCATCAAGAGCGATACTGACGAGGCAGAGTTAGGTGCGTTGCTCCTTGGAATCATCGATCAGGCACAGAAATTAGGGATTGACGCCGAAATTGCGCTACGAACGGCTACCAAAGGCTATATCTCGGCAATACATGAGTATGAAGCTGAGGAGAAGCCTTGGGAATCGACTCGCTAGAATTAGACCTATAACAACTAAAAGGAGAACCCAGTGGCACTGATTGATGCGGTACACGCTCGTGAAATTCTAGATTCTCGTGGAAATCCAACTGTAGAAGTCGAAGTACTTCTCGAAGATGGAACAACCGCTCGCGCTGCTGTTCCAAGTGGCGCTTCAACGGGTGCTTTTGAGGCAGCAGAACTTCGTGATGGCGGAAAGCGCTATGGTGGCAAGGGAGTCGAGAAGGCCGTTAATTTTGTTAACGATGAGATCGCACCAGCTGTTACTGGATATGACGCGCAGGACCAACGGCTCGTCGACGCAGAGATGCTCGCGCTCGATGGCACAAAGAACAAGTCTCGCCTAGGCGCAAATGCAATTTTGGGAGTTTCTCTTGCGACTGCGCGCGCTGCAGCCGAGAGCGCTGACCTCTCTTTCTTCCGCTACATCGGCGGCCCAACTGCGCACACCCTGCCCGTCCCAATGATGAATATTCTCAATGGTGGCGCTCACGCCGATACAAATGTTGATGTACAAGAATTTATGATTGCTCCGATCGGCGCTGAATCATTCAAGGAGTCTTTGCGCTGGGGCGTCGAGATCTATCACGCGCTCAAGTCTGTACTTAAGCAGAAGGGCCTCGTCACAAGCGTCGGCGATGAAGGCGGATTTGCTCCTAATCTCGATAGCAATCGCGCTGCGCTCGATCTCATCCTTGTTGCGATTGAGTCTGCAGGATTCAAGCCTGGTAAAGATATTGGCCTAGCTATGGATGTTGCTGCTACCGAGTTCTTCAAAGATGGCAAGTACTCATTCGAAGGAAAGCAGAAGAGCAGCGATGAGATGATCGCTTATTATGCCGATCTCGTAAGTTCTTATCCGATCGTTTCTATTGAAGATCCCCTCGATGAAGATGACTGGGCCGGTTGGTCGAAGATGACCTCCGAGCTTGGCCAGAAGATTCAAATTGTTGGTGATGACCTTTTCGTAACAAATCCAGAGCGCTTGGCGCGAGGAATTAAAGAGAATGCGGCAAATGCACTTCTCGTGAAGGTTAACCAAATTGGTACATTGACCGAGACTCTTGATGCTGTATCTCTTGCACATCGCAACGCATTTCGCACGATGATGTCGCATCGATCTGGTGAGACAGAAGACACAACCATTGCTGATTTAGCTGTGGCATTGGAATGCGGCCAGATTAAGACTGGCGCACCAGCACGAACCGAGCGCGTGGCCAAGTACAACCAACTTCTCCGTATTGAAGAAGAGCTAGATGATTCGGCTCATTTCGCAGGACGCGGGGCATTCCCACGTTTTAATGGATAGCTTTACAAGGCTATAAATGTTTAGAAGCATATCGGGGCGGAGCTTAGCCTTCGCCACGGTGCTTTTAGTTTTAGCGATTACCCTCGCTCCACCTCTTCATAGTTACTTCACACAGCGCGCGCAGATCAGCGCCTATGGCGCACAATTGGCAGCCTCGCAGGCGACATTGCAAGCCGCTGAAAAGGAGTTGACGCTCTGGAACGATCCCTCCTATGTCGCAACGCAGGCCAGAATACGTCTGCATTATGTATTTCCTGGGGAGCGTGAGTACGTGGTCCTGACCAACACAGCTTCGAATGCGGCGCAAACGGTACCCGTTGCCCCGATCGAAGGAGTCGTTCCAGGCGGAACCCCTTGGTATTCGCGTTTGGTCTCAACTATTACGAGTGCAAGTCAAAGTAAATGACTGATAAACCCACCGAGCAAGATCTCCTTGCCATTGGACTCCAGCTGGGAAGAACTCCGCGAGATGTCCATGCTATTGCGCACCGCTGTCCTTGTGGCAAGCCCGATGTAGTTGAGACGCCGCCCCGGTTATCCGATGGCACGCCCTTCCCAACCTTTTATTATGCGACCTGTCCCAGACTTACCGGAGCGATCTCAACTCTCGAGAGTTCGGGAATGATGGGTGAGATGCAAAGTCGCTTAGAAACCGATCACGATCTCGCTGGTGAATATCATGCTGCGCATGATGATTACATGGCCGCCCGTGCCGCCCTCGGGATCGATGTCCCCGAAGTTGCTGGAATTTCGGCGGGAGGAATGCCCGATCGCGTGAAGTGTTTGCATTCGTTGATTGCGCACTCTCTTGCAGCGGGTCCCGGCGTTAATCCACTGGGGGATGAAGCCCTTGCAGCGCTTCCGGATTGGTGGAAGGCGAACCCATGCGAGTAGCGGCTATCGACTGCGGAACTAATTCGCTCCGTCTGCTTATTGCAGATATCGACGGAAATAATTTTCGTGAAGTCCATCGCGATATGCGGGTGGTTCGACTGGGGCAGGGCGTTGATAAGAACAAGACATTTGCTCCCGAAGCGATAGAACGTACCTTGGCCGTGACCGCGGAATATGCAGCGGTCCTTCGTGCCAAAGGCGTGGAGAAGATTCGCTTCTGCGCCACCAGCGCTACGCGCGATGCAACAAATCGTGATCTATTTATCGACGGCGTACAAGGCATATTGGGAATTGCTCCCGAAGTCATACCGGGTAGCGAAGAGGCCGCCTTGTCGTTCCTCGGTGCTACGAAAGAGTTGGGTCAAGAGTTATCACCATTCTTGGTCGTGGATATTGGTGGAGGATCAACCGAGTTTGTGTTGGGGGATAGCGCTGTTATAGCGGCCCGCTCGGTAAATATCGGTTGTGTGCGTATGTCTGAGCGCCATCTGACTTCGCAACCGCCGACCGCGCAGCAGATCGCCGCAGCGATCGTAGATATCGATTCCGCAATTCTCGATGCCAGTGGGGATGTTGACTTCACGGCAGCACAAACGCTAATTGCTGTTGCGGGCACCGCAACCACGGTTGCAGCTGCAACGTTAGATCTGCTGGATTATGACCGTTATGCGATCCACCTCTCCAGAATTCCAGCGGCCAAGGTGCACCAGGTCGCCGAGATGTTTGCATCGATGACACGCGATCAGATCGCTGCGCTTGGTTATATGCACCCGGGACGGGTAGATGTAATTACCTCTGGCTCCCTCGTCTTATCTCGCGTCATGACGCTAACCGGAGCAAAAGAGTTCGTGGCTTCGGAATCCGATATTCTCGACGGAATCGCCTGGGGCCTTGCCAAGATATAAGTCGATCGCAGCGTTAGATAAAGCGATCACCGCCTGCACTCTCTGCCCGCGTTTAGTTGATTGGCGCCAAGAGGTCGCCCTGGCCAAGCGAAAATCCTATGCCGATCACGATTATTGGGGAAAGCCAGTTACCGGTTTCGGAGATCCCAAAGCTGAAATCATTATTGTGGGGCTAGCACCAGGAGCTCATGGAGCAAATAGAACTGGTCGTATATTCACTGGTGATAGTTCCGGCGATTTTCTGTTCGCCTCGCTGTATCGCGCTGGTTTAGCGAAGTTACCTACAAGTGACTCCCGCAAGGACGGACAAGAGCTCTATGGCACCCGCATTCTCTGCGCGGTACGTTGTGCGCCTCCTGGCAATAAGCCAACCAATGAAGAGAAGGCCACCTGCGCCCCATTTATGGCAAATGAAATTGAACTGCTTTTGCCCACCGCTAAAGTCTTTGTCGCGCTGGGAAACTTTGCCTGGACCGGTTTGATCGCGCAACTTTCATCAATGGATTTTGAGATTCCATCACCACGACCAAAATTCGGCCATGGTTCTACCTTTGTGACGAAATCTGCTGATGGACGGATCTTAAAAGTGATTGGGAGTTATCACCCCAGCCAGCAAAATACCTTTACCAAGAAATTAACTCCGGCGATGTTGGATGGCATTTTCAAGATGGCGAACCAGCCCTAACCAGATCGCCACCGAGTTACCGATAAAGAGCGCAAAGCAGAGTGTTCCGATTCCAACACGACCACCAGCTACCCATCCAATGCTCAAGACAATGATTTCAATAAATAAGCGAACGCGTCCAACGCGGATTCCAGTGACGCGATGAATTCCTGTCATCAGCCCATCACGTGGTCCGGGTCCCAGGCCACAGGTGATGTAGAACGACGATCCACACCCGATTAATGCGATTCCGCCAAAGACGTATGCAAGACGGATCCAGAGCGTGTGATGTTGGATTGGAAAAATATCTGTTCCGATTTGGAGAGAAAAAGCGATGACCACGATATTGGCGAGAGTTCCAAATCCAGGACGCTGCTTGAGCGGCACCCAGCCGAGCAGGACGACAATACTTAAATAGAAAGTTGCCCAACCCAATGAGAGCGAAGAGTGACGACTTATTCCTTGCGAGAGCACACTCCAAGGGGCGTTACCAAGCGTGGATTGAATAAGCAGGGCTTCCCCAAATCCGAAGATGGTTAAACCAAAGGTCAGGATGAGCACCCGCGAAATACTGAGCGACCAGGGAGAATGAGCAGTCCAGCTAGTCCTGGGGATAGTTCTGTGCGGGCGGAGTAAGTTCTTAAGATTCACTAGGCAGAGACCAGATCGGCACACATGGCCCGGAATGCGGCGGTGTGCGCATTGATATCTGATTCTGTCGTGTCCGGTGAAACCAGCGCCATGTTGTGGAATGGCGTGATTAAGAACCCGTCGTTGAGCAAGCGTAGGTGGACATATTGCTCCAGTTCAAAGTCTCCGGCGTCCGCAGCTTCCCGACCGGTCCTAGGAGCCGTCGGTTGAAATAGATATTCGCCTCGTGCACCAAGGCGCGAGCATGACCAGGGCAGATCAAACTCTTTGATAGCGGCATCGACGCCGTCGCACCAGAGAGAACCTAACTTCACCATGCGGAGAAAGGCCTCGTCGGTAAGGACCTGTGTCAGAGTTGCTCGCATCGCAGCGAGGCTAAGTGCGTTACCAGCCAAGGTGCTACCGATTCCACCAGTATCGATAAGTTCGCGCTCTACCTTCGCCTTTATTCGCGCCGCAATCTCTTGAGTCATCCCAAAGGTCCCCGTCGGGATTCCACCAGCAATCGCCTTACCAATTGTTAACACATCGGGCCGCAATCCATGTAATGCGGTCATACCGCCAGGGCCAACTGAGATCGTATGTGTCTCATCAATAATCCAAACCGCACCGTATTTTTTAGCAAGTTCTCCAACTGCTTTGAGGTAACCGTCATCTGGTAGAACAATTCCAATATTTGTCATAGCAGGTTCCATCAGAATAGCTGCAACATCACCATGGGCGAGCGCTGCTTCCATCGCCGCTAAATTGTTGAATTCAACGACGCGCGTTGTCTGCGCCAGATCAACTGGTGCTCCAAGATTTCCGGGACGCTTGATGGTATTGCCAGCGTCATCCAAGGTTGCAAAGGTTTCATCAACCGAGCCGTGATAACACTTATCGATGACAATAATTTTCGAGCGCTCCGTGATCAAGCGCGAATAGCGAATCACATGGCGGTTGGCGTCAGTCGCAGTAACGGTGAACTGCCAGAGCGGAAGCCCGAATCGGCGAGCCAGTTCGGCTGCAACAATGACCGCGTCTTCGGTTGGCAACATCGCGGTCAATCCACGCTTCAACTGGGCGTTGATCGCTTCCACGGTCGCCCGTGGCGAATGGCCCGTCATGGAACCCGTATCGCCTAAACATAGATCCACATATTCGTGGCCATCGACATCGCTAAAACGCGCGCCTTGGGCGCTATCAACAAATATTGGATATGCCCCGGGCCACTTAGCCATCCAAGACATTGGCACGCCACCGGGCATAACCTCTTTGGCTCTCTCAAATAAATCACCGCTCTTGGGGTGAAGTGTCAAAAAGCGCGCTTCTTCCTGCGCGATTAGCTTCTTTAAATGCTCTCGATTGATCGTAGTCACGGGCAGGAGTCTATTAGCCTTGGGTTATGAGCATCCAAATGCTTGGAGTCTTAGTTGTCGCAGGTTTGGCTGGCCCCCTACTGCGCCTACCCAAGCGCTGGGGAGTCCCAGTAGCCGTCGGTGAACTCATAGTTGGAGCACTCTTTGGCGTGAGTGGTTTCAACAAGATTCCCTATCAAGATCAGACGCTCAAATTACTCGCAACGGTGGGTTTCGCGCTCTTGATGTTTACAGCGGGAAGCCATATCGATTATCGAACACTCACTCGTAAGTCATTTGAGAAGGCGGCCTGGATACTTTCAGCTAATTTATTTTTGGCAGTTCTGATCGGGGTCGCCATCGATCACCTGGCACATTTTTCTAATTGGAAGTTGGCGGCGGTTATTTCATTTTCGAGCTCTGCCGCCTTGGTTATCCCACTGGTTGAAAAGATTGCACCGTCGGAATCTAAAAGTATCTTGATTACCCAGGTCACCATCGCAGACGCTTTAGCTTTTGTAGCGCTGCCCTTCTTCACCCAAAAGAGTGGTCGATTGCAAGCCACCGAAGGAGCCATCCTGGTTCTCATTGCCTCTGTTGCAATTTACTTTGCTCTCCGCTTTGCAAAGTCCAAGGGGTGGCTTACCAGCACTCATCAAATTTCGAAGGCTGACAATTTGGGTTTAGAACTACGAATCAGTTTGGCCCTCCTCCTCCTGGTAGCCGCACTCGCCCTCCATTTCCATGCCTCTGTAATGATCGCAGGTTTCACCTTGGGTGTGGCTCTTGCAAGCATCGGAGTACCTCATCGGTTAGCACGCCAACTATTTGGCGTTAGTGATGGATTCTTCGCTCCCATCTATTTTGTCTGGCTTGGGGCGTCAATCAACATCCGTGAGACCTTTCATTCACGAGATGCGATGTTGCTCGCGCTGCTTTTATGTGTAGGCGCTTTGCTTGCACATGCGCCATCAATTCTCTTTGGCCAACCAAAGAACAACATCCTCCTGGCAAGTGCTCAGTTAGGAATACCCGCTGCTGCGGTCACTCTGGGCACAGCAAATGGAGTGCTCAATAATGGGCAAGCCGGTGCCATCATGGTGAGCGCTCTGGTGACCATTCTGTTCACAGCGAGCGCACCTAAATCGACCCAAAGTTCCGAGCTTTCCTCATAACTCTAAGGAATACCTGGAATTAACCGTTAGTTCATCAACTAAACATCACCCCTTGGTAGCCTGCGAATCAGTCTGCACTTAAGGGGAAAAGTATGAACAATGCCGTAACCATCAAGGATTTCGTTGCTCAAAAGAACTCCGAGAAGATCGTATTTACTCCTGGACCGGGTTCACTGACCGAGGAAAATATTATGGGCCTTGGCCCCTGCTTCTCCCGCAACGACTCCGATTATCTGGCGACGATGGAGTATGTTCATAAGAAAATACTTGCTCTCTCCGGCCAGCAGCACATCGCATCCTTTCAAGGTTCGGGCACCCTGGCTATTGAGATTGCAATTAACAATTTCGTGTCAGGCAAAGTTGTAGTTGTCTCAACCGGTTTTTACTCCAATCGAGTTGCAGACCTCGCTCGTGCCTTTGCCGATCTCTATGGGATCGTTACGGAAGTTGTAGAAGTGGATTGGAAAGATCTGGATTCCTTCACGGGTACATTTGACTGGGTGCTCGCTTGTCCAACTGAAACCAGTGTTGGACTCCTAGTTCCT
>CAIZKO010000038.1 GCA_903933585.1 uncultured Actinomycetes bacterium | reverse complement strand
CCGACGCCTTCCAAGAAACTGGCGGCGGTACGAACAGCATCTTGACCGAGCATGGCATCAACAACAAAGAGAATTTCATCTGGCTTTACAGCGTCCCGGATTCGCGAGGCTTGACTCATCAACTCTTCATCGACGCCGAGACGACCTGCTGTATCTACGATGACAAAGTTATGTAATTTATCCTCGGCAAATTTCTTACCAGCTTGTGCAACTTTTACAGGGTCGCCAACGCCATTACCGGGTTCCGGTGCAAAGACCGGAATGCCGACGCTGGCACCTACCTGTTGCAGTTGATTAACTGCATTGGGGCGCTGCAAATCGGAGGCAACTAAGAGTGGCGTGTTGCCTTGGTTCTTAAGGTACAAGGCGAGCTTGCCTGCAAGCGAGGTCTTACCTGCACCTTGCAGACCAACCAACATGATGATTGTTGGGGCTTTCTTCGCCATCCGAATGCGGCGGGTTTCGCCGCCCAGAATCTTTATGAGTTCGGTGTTGACGATCTCGAAGATTCCATTGGCTGGATTGGTGCTCTTGTTGATCTGCTCTAGAGAGGCAAGAGATAACTCTTTGATCTTCGCGGTAAAGCTATTGGCGACCGTCAGAGCCACATCAGATTCAATTAAAGCGGTATGTATCTCGGCAACGATCTCATCGATATCCCCTGCTTTTACCCGGCCACGAGAGCGTAGCGAGGTGAGGGCAGATGAGAACTTGGCAGAGAGCGAATCGAACACGGCGTAAGGGTACTAGTCCTGGGAGGTAAGGATAATCTCGAGTTTTGCCGCCAACTCATGCGCATGATCGTGTGTAAGCGGCGCGCCATTCATATCTGTGACATATAGGGTATCGAACGCTTCTGCCCCGAGCGTTGAAACAATGGCTCCCCGGATATCTACTCCGAACCCTGATATGGCGGTGGTAACGGTATGCAAGAGCGCCGGGCGATCATGCATCCGAACCTCGATGATGGTGGCGTCTGTAACTATTTGGGTAATCGCTGAAACCACAGGTGGTGGAACGGGAATTCCTGGCCGCCTGCGATACGAGCGAATCCGCTCTTCAATACGGACTTGCAGATCTTCAGTTCCGACGAGTGCGCGCTCGATGAGTTCAACCAATCCATCGTGTGAAGGCATCCGGACATTTACATCGGTGCTCACAATCCAGTTCATGACTGCGACGCGATCAACGGTGCGTGTCTTGGCAGATCTGACATCTAGGCGAGTAACGGTGAATACGGCAGAGATTGCGGATAACAAACCCAGGCGATCTGGCGCGACTATCTCGATATCGAAGACATCGCCTCGATCGAAAATCTCCACAGTCAAATTATTTTCGCCGACCTTGGCTAGCTGCTCTGGAGTTAATTCTGGTTGTGGCGCTGGAGCAATTCCTTGCATAGCCGCGAGCGTACGTTGGACCAGTGTCTCTACAAGTCCAGCCTTCCACTTGCTCCACGCAGTTCTTCCCGTCGCCTCTCCATCAGCAATACTTAAGGCATGCAACAACTCCAAGAGTTCGGCGCTTTCGACAAGTGACATAACATATTCGATCGTCTGCGGATCATAGAGATCGCGACGCGTGGCGACCGTTGGTAGGAGTAAATGATGGACAACCATCTGCGCCAAAGTTGTCGCATCGCCATCGCTAAAACCCAATCTCTTGGCGAGGGGAAGCATCAACTCCGCACCGAACTCAGAGTGTTCCTTATCGGCGTAACCCTTTCCGATGTCATGGAAGAGCGCGGCAACTAGAAGGAGGTCCGGTCTATGTACTTCACGGGTCAGAGCAGCTGCATGGACAGCCGTCTCCAACATGTGGCGATCCACAGTGTGGTGATGCAGCACATTGCGTTGTGGAAGGAAGCGCACGTGCGACCACTCCGGTATCCAGCGGGCGATGAGTCCTTCTTGATCGAGGGATTCAAAGACATCAACCATTGACTCCCCCGCTCCTATGAGCGCGACGAGGTCTTCGCGAGATTGCCGCGGCCAGGGCACGGGGATCTCTTTGAAATCTTCTGCGATGCGGATGGTGCTCTCCAGGGAGAGCCGGACCCCGCGCTGAGCGGCCATAGCGGCGGCTCGTAACCCAATTCCGGAGTCAGATGTGATGTCATAGTCGCCAATCACGCCGATCTCATTACGAAAGCGCTCCAGCCCCTTTGCAACGGGAACTCGCTTATCTCGACGCAGAGAGATCCGATGGAGACGCTCATCGATGCGGTGCCATACCAACTGCATGACATAGTCCACGGCACGGGCCGCCTTCGATAGCTCCAGCATCAGCGCATCTGCATCCACAAATCCCATATCGGCAGCGACAGCATCTTGCTCCGTTAGCAGCAACTGATCGCGCGTGCGACGCGATACTCCATGGAGGGAATCTCGCACATTTGAAAAGAGCGCTTCTGAAGCAGCGAGCCGATCTAGCGCGACGGGGATGAACTCACTCTTCGCCAACGAGCGGATCGTCGTTATATCGCGCAATCCGCCGCGTGCCTCTTTGAGATCGGGCTCCAATAGGAATGCCAGCTCACCAGAGGTTCTTGTGCGTTGATCGATCGTCTCACGCACCATAGGCAGATATGTGCGAATGCGACGCCGCCACTGCTTATTGGCATCCGTGGCGACGCTCATCGTTAAATCTTCATTGCCCGAAATATGTCTAATATCCAGAAGTCCGAGTATGACCTTAATGTCTCCCCGCGAAACCACCTTCGTCTCAGCCCTCGTGCGAATTGAATAATCAACAGCACGTCCGACAGTCCACAAGGGATTGAGCATCGCTTTAATGAATGCGCTGAGTTGGATCTCAGGAAGTCCCACATGAATGAAGACGATATCTAAATCTGAACCAGGTGATAATTCCCCTCTTCCGAATCCTCCGACGGCGGCAAGAGAAATCTGTCGGTCAGTGATTCCAGATATGGCAAGAGCGCCATGAAAGAGTTCTACGAGTTCATGATCACTCGCATCTGATCTTTCACGGCGCTCTCTGGTACCCATAGAGGTAGCCTACTTAAGTGGTAACTTAAATAGCATCGACTCCACGCTCACCGGTACGGACTCGGACGATATGGTCAACAGGAACAGACCAGACCTTTCCATCTCCGATAGCTCCGGTAGATGCCGCCTTCACAATGACGTCAATAACCTTGTCAGCATCAGCTGAATCAACGACAACTTCGAGGCGAATCTTTGGAATGAGATCGATGGTGTATTCAGCACCGCGGTAAACCTCGGTGTGGCCGCGAGTACGGCCAAAGCCCATTGCTTCCGAGACCGTCATGCCCGTGATCCCAAATGCGTTGAGTGCATTCTTGACATCATCCAACTTAAATGGCTTGATGATTGCTGTAATGAGTTTCATTTTTGCCCCTTAGTGGATTAGTTTTTCGTAGCGAAATTGGATAGAAAACGAGAACCGTCACTAAATGTAGCTGACTCGTATGCAGTTTCTGCATGCTGTGAGAGGTCGAGACCAGCGGACTCGTCCTCTTCAGATACACGCAAACCTACGGTCTTCTCGATGGCCAATGCCAAGATGTAGGTCACTACGAATGAATAAACAACTACCGCTACCACGGCAAGAACTTGGTGGCCCATGAGGGTCCATCCACCCTTGTAGAAGAGACCGTTGGCACCGTTCACCATTGCGGTTCCGAAGAGACCGATCAAGAGCGCGCCCAAGATACCGCCGACAAGGTGTACGCCGACTACGTCTAGCGCGTCGTCAAACTTGAAGATGTTCTTCAGGGCAGTTGCCAAGCAGCAGATGATTCCAGCGAGGAAGCCGATCACGATGGAAGCCATTGGGCTGACGAAACCACATGCAGGTGTGATTGCGACGAGACCAGCGACAGCACCAGAGGCAGCACCGAGCGTTGTGGAGTGACCATCGCGAATCTTCTCGGTGAGGATCCAACCGATCAGAGCCGCTCCAGTTGCGGTGTTGGTATTAACAAAGGCATAAGCCGACAAGGTGTTAGCAGAGAGTGCAGATCCGGCGTTGAAGCCGAACCAGCCAAACCACAACAAGCCTGCTCCAAGAAGTACATACGGAACGTTATGTGGACGCATGCGCTCTTTCGGCCATCCCTTGCGCTTGCCAATAACGAGAATCACGGCGAGGGCCGCTGCTCCTGCGTTGGCATGAACCACAGTTCCACCAGCGAAATCTTCAGCACCCTTCTTCGCCAACCAACCGGCCGGTGAGAAGACCCAGTGTGCAACTGGTGCGTAAACAAGAATTAACCAGAGTGAAGAGAAGGCGACCCAGCTACCGAACTTAAGTCGGTCTGCAGTTCCACCCGTGATGAGCGCTGGAGTAATAATGGCGAACATTAATTGGAATGCAACGAAGACCATTGGTGGAATCGTGAGCGACAATCCAGTTGGCTGTTCCCAGATGTGGTTAAGACCAAATTGGTGCAAGTTGCCGATAAGGCCACCAGTTCCATTGAATGCTAACGAATAAACGCCGGTGATCCAGAGGATCGAAACCATTCCCATGGTGACGAAGTTCTGTGCCAACATTCCAAGAACGTTCTTACCGCGGACCATGCCGCCGTAGAAGAATGCCAAGCCAGGGGTCATGAGAAGTACGAGAGCTGATGATGCCAAGATCCAAGCGGTATCAGCGTGGTTTGTTGCATCTGTCGATGTTGCGGCAGCGGACACAGTTGCGCCCATTATGAAATGCATAGGGTCTCCATTTTTTGTTAAGGTGAGGAGATCTCATCATTGAGAGGTTCGAAGAAAGTTGGCCGACACTGGCACGGACTTATTGGTCTTACGAACGGCGATAATTTAACAGACGAAAGCCTTATTCGGAACCAATTAGGCCAGAAATATAGGCATCAGAATCGAAGAGCTCGAAATCATCAACCCCTTCTCCCGTTCCTATAAATTTGATGGGTAATCCACTCTCGCGTTCGATGGCAAGAGCGACCCCACCCTTGGCGGAGCCATCCATCTTGGTCAAGATTAGACCGGTGACCCCAACGCTCTCGGTGAAGTGGCGCGCCTGAATAATCCCATTTTGGCCAGTTGTGGCGTCGACCACGAGAAGCACCTCATCTACTCCCCCTGCCTTTTCCAGGACTCGGCGAATTTTGGAGAGTTCATCCATCAAATTGGATTTCGTGTGCAGCCGGCCTGCGGTATCCACGATCAAATAATCAGCCCCCTCTTCAGAGGCGCGCTTTGCCGCATCGAATACCACCGATGCAGGATCCCCTTGAAATTTTCCAGCGACTACTGGAACGTCAATCCGCTCTCCCCAGGTTTGCAACTGCTCTATGGCGGCGGCGCGGAAGGTATCTGCAGCTGCGACCACTACGGAGCTTCCCGCGTTCTTAAGCGAGCTCATCAATTTGGCTACCGATGTCGTCTTACCCGTTCCATTTACACCGACGACCAAAATCGTGGTCGGACGCGAGGTTGCCCGCGCTAATTCCCGAGAGCTCTGAGTTAAGGCCCCGGCAAGCGCTCCTCTCATGGCGATCTCGATGCTCTCAGATTTATTACTCTTAGCAATCGCAATCAACTCATCGCTGAGAGTGGCGCCGAGGTCGGCTTCGATCAGGGATGTACGGAGTTCATCCCAATCAGATGCAGTAACCAAACCACCCCGAAGTTTGGCAATGATCTTGCTAAAGAGCGCCATAGCAACCAGCTCTTATGTTAAACAGATTCAGATTCGCGCAAGCGCTGTGAGATTACTTCCGACACACCGTCGCCGCGCATGGTGACTCCATACAACGCATCCGCAATTTCCATGGTGCGCTTCTGGTGGGTGATGATGATCAACTGTGACTTTTCGCGAAGCTCTTCGAAGACTCCAAGGAGACGGCTGAGGTTGGTGTCATCCAGCGCAGCTTCAACTTCATCCATGACATAGAAAGGACTTGGTCGTGCTTTAAAGATAGCAACGAGCATTGCTACGGCAACCAGTGATCGCTCTCCGCCCGAGAGCAGTGACAGACGTTTGATGCGTTTGCCCGGAGGTCGAGCCTCGACATCGACGCCGGTCAGCATCATGTTCTCTGGATCGGTAAGAATCAATTTTCCTTCTCCGCCTGGGAAGAGGCGGGCAAAGATCTTTTCAAATTCCCGAGCGGTGTCGTGATAGGCCTCGCTAAAGATCTGAACAACCTTCTCATCAACCTCTTTGATGATCTCAAGCAGATCGCGCTTGGTCTTCTTCAAATCTTCCAACTGTTCGGCTAAGTATTTCAAGCGCTCTTCATGAGAGGTGTACTCCTCGAGGGCGAGCGGGTTAATCTTTCCGAGCATCGCCAGTCCACGTTCTGCTTGTGCCAAACGCTTCTCTTGCTGATCGCGGCGGTATGGAATCAAATCCCCTGGGACGAAATTTCCTTCATCATCCTCGACAACAGTTGGAACATCTTTATCAGGACCGTACTCGGCAGTGAGAGTTTCTACATCGATTCCGAGCTCTTCGACGGCGCGACTTTCCAGTTGTTCAATGCGCAAACGCTGCTCTGCCCGGACGATCTCATCGCGGTGAACGCTCGATGTGAGGTGTTCCAGTTCGGCGGTAAGTTCACGGATTTTGCTCCGTACATTGAGGGTTTCACCCTCGCGATCGGTACGAGATGCCTCCAGGCGTTCGCGCTCGGTGAGAGCTTTTCCGAGAGTGACTTCAATCTGAATGAGTGCTTCGTACGCTAAGTCGGCGATCTCGCGCGCCTTGGTAGCAGCAACCGAACGTTCTGCCATCCGGGCAATCGCCTTAACGGCGTTGTCGCGTTCGGATTGTGCGCTCTGCTCAAGTGTGCGGGCTCGATCGGCAACCGCTGTAATGCGCTCTTCCATGGTGCGCAGCTCAAGCCGAGCCTCCACTTCCACGGCACGCGCTGCAGTAACTCGAGCGCGAATCTCTTCCAAAGCCTTGAGATCTGGCTCTGCAGGGGTCTGGTGTGAATCAAACTGCGCAATTCCAACTTCAAGGTCGCGTTCGTCAGCAGCGCGTTGATCACTGGCTGCCGCTAGTGAAGAGTTAAAGCGTTCTACCTCAGCTTGCGCGCTCTTCACATTTTGACCCGCAACCGCCATCTGTTCGGCAAGGCCAGACATCTTTGCATCGGATTCGTTCAAGCCGGTCAGGGCGTGATCGTGGGCCTTCTGCGCCGCTTCAACGGAAGTTAAAGCCTTTGCCAGTTCAAACTTGAGAGAGTCGCAGCGACCGATGATTTCGTTAAGAGCGCTCCGTGTCTTCTCAATCAGCGCTGATATTTCAATGGCGCTATTCGATCCGGCAGATCCACCACGAACTCGATTTCGACTGATGAGATCACCATCTCGAGTGACTGCAATAAGACCGGGGTTATCGGCGATTAAACGCTCTGCAGATTGAATATCGTCAACAGCAACGAATCCGCCAAGTAAGGCTTCCACCATCTCTTCAAGACCGTCGGACTTTATGAATGAGGCGAGTGAAGCAAATCCAGATGGAATCGAATTGCGCGAAGTGAATTCACCATCGACAACCAAGAGTTCCGATTGACCGGCCGCTTCGGATTTAAGCATAGAAAGCGCGTGAACTGCGTCAGCTAAATCAGATACGACGATCGATTCTGCTAGCGGGCCAAGGGCAGCAGCTACCGCCGCCTCCCAACCAGAAGAAACAGAGATCAAAGTAGATAAACGTCCGCGCGACTTAGCTCCTCCGCGCCCGGTGAGAATTGCTTCGCCTCCATCGCGATGCAAAAGCGACTCTTCTAACGCTGCAAGACGAGCTGTCAGGCCGGCACGATCGCGACTTGCGCTCTGCTCGCTCTCCAAGAGCGTTGCATGAGCAGCATTCGCTGAGGTGAGATTTGCTAGCGCTTTTTCATAATCAGCATCGAGTTCGGGTTCGAAACGGTCGACCCCGGCAATCTCTGCTTCTAGAGTTGCAAATTCGGTGCGAAATCCGCGCAACCTTGTTTCTGCATCATGGCGAGCAGCGGTGAGGCGAGTTATCTCGGCGTTGGTGGCATCGATACGCGCACGCAACCCATTGATGTGACCCTCTTGGCGCGCAGTTCCCTCTCGTGCATCTGCAATTGCGCGCAGCGCCGCTGAAACTTGATTCTCTTCGAGAGCGAGTTGAGCTTCAGTCGCCCGCAAAGCTCCGGTGATTTCATTGAGCGAGGCGCGAGCAGAAGCGCCTTGCTGGCCGAGTGCGATCTCCTCTTGACGCAAGAGCGCTGCTTCAGAATCCATGCTTTCAGGGTCACGTCCATTGGCGCGAGCTTCATCGCGTTCCTCCGAGAGGAAGCGGGCGCGCTCGGCCGAGAGCGATTGAATCCCACGGAACTTTTCGCGCTGCGCTGTGAGGCGATAGAAATTCTCTTGAGCCTGAACTAAGAGTGGGTTTTCGATAAGTGCGGTGGCGTCGAGTTGCTCTTCGCGGGCACGTGAATCTGCGAGAGCCGATTCCACCTGATCGCGTCGGGCACGGAGCGATGTCTCATCCGCTATCTCGGCGTCAAAGCTCTGCTTGAGCGAGATCAAGTCATCGGCCAAGAGGCGCAACTTTGCATCTCGTACATCGGATTGAATGGTGGATGCTCTACGGGCGACTTCCGCCTGCTTGCCCAGCGGCTTGAGTTGGCGGCGCAGTTCAACGGTCAGATCTTGAATACGGGCGAGATTGGCCTGCATGGAGTCAAGCTTTCGTAACGCCTTCTCTTTGCGCTTGCGATGCTTCAATACTCCGGCAGCCTCTTCAATAAATGCACGGCGCTCTTCGGGATTGGCGAGCAAGATTGCATCCAACTGCCCCTGCCCAACGATGACATGCATCTCGCGACCGATACCGCTATCGCTCAGCAATTCCTGAATATCGAGCAGCCGCGTGGTCTCACCATTAAGTTGATATTCACTCGTGCCATTACGGAAGAGGATGCGAGAAATTGTTACCTCTGCAAAATCGATGGGAAGCACATTGTCAGAGTTGTCGATCGTCACCGAGACTTCAGCGCGACCTAGCGGGGCGCGACCGCTGGTACCGGCGAAGATGACATCTTCCATCTTGCCGCCACGGAGAGACTTGGCGCCTTGCTCCCCCATTACCCAGGAGAGGGCATCGACCACATTTGATTTGCCAGAGCCGTTCGGACCGACCACGCAGGTAATTCCCCGCTCGAAGATCAGGGTGGTCGAGGATGCAAAGGATTTGAATCCCTTGAGGTTTACGCTCTTCAAATACACGGGGAAAACCTATCTCTATCTGAGGCTGATTTAGGCCAGGCGCCCATTTCGCGGAGCTAGAGCTTTTGACACCTCGGACAGAAGTGAGATGAGCGGCCGCCAAATGCGATACGACGAATCTGGGTTGCGCAGCGCGTGCAAGGCTCGTTCTCGCGACCATAAGCCTCGAGCGAGTGTGCAAAGTAACCGCTCTCACCATTGACGTTGATGTAGAGCGAATCGAAGGAGGTGCCACCCTCAACCAGTGCTTTAGACATTACCGAGTGGATGGATGTGAGTAAGTTATCTATCTTGCCCGGCGACAGCGCGTCACAACGGGATTGCGGGTGAATCTTCGCCCGCCAGAGTGATTCATCTGCATAAATATTTCCGACTCCGCTCATCAGATTTTGATCAAGGAGAGCTCTCTTTATCTCGCTCCCTCGCTTTCGGAATTTCTTCACAATCGCGGCCCGATCGAAGTGTGGATCGAAGATATCTAGTGCAATCGCCGCAACCAAGTCAGGGACACCTCCACCAAACCCGCTGAGAGCGAGCCACCCGAAGGTTCGTTGATCGATGAAGCGCAATTCCTGGTTTTCGTTGAGGGATAAGCGAGCACGAAGATGTTTCTCATCCATTGCTTCCGAAGGTTGAATTCGAAATTGCCCACTCATTCCTAAATGGGCAACTAGAGCGTGGGGACGATCGAGTTCGAACCAGAGAAATTTTCCACGCCGCGAGATCTTTACAATGGATGCACCGGCGACTGTCTCTAATGGGGCTGCGCTTCGGGGATTTGTCGCACGATGGTGCAGTACCTGAACATCATTGATTGTGGAGTTGAGGCACCAGCGCTCTATCCCGAGTCGTACGGTTTCTACTTCAGGAAGTTCGGGCATATAAAACTTCGAGCGCTAGCTTTGCAGCAACCTGCTCGGCTTCGCGCTTGCTCTTGCCGCTGCCGGCTGCGAATCGTTCATGAGAGAGCAAAACTACCGCGGTAAAACTCTTATCGTGATCCGGGCCGAACTCGGCAATCTCATACTCAGGAACGCTCAGGCCACGAGCCGCTGCAAGTTCTTGCAGGGCGGTCTTGGCATCTATGCCCGCTCCTTGGGCATTGGCTGATTCGATAAGGGGGCTAAACCACTCCAGCACTTTTTGAGTTGCAACAATTAATCCGTGCTCCAAATAGATTGCGCCAACTAACGCTTCAAGGGAATCGGCGAGGATGGAATTTTTATCGCGGCCGCCGGAGCTCTCTTCACCCTTGCCAATTCGAACGTATGTTCCGAGAGAGAGTTCTCGCGCAATAATCGCTAAGGCCTTGGTATTTACGACGCCAGAGCGCAGCGGGGATAAGCGACTCTCGTCGAGGTCGGGAAATTTTTGATACAACTCTTGAGTGATGATTAAACCAAGAACGCTATCTCCCAGGAATTCCAGACGCTCATTCGTGGGAATACCGCCCGATTCATAAGCGAATGAGCGGTGAGTTAAAGCAAGTTCAAGCAAGTCTGCTGATACCGAAATGCCGAGGCTTTCGGGGAGGCCAGCGGACAGATCAGACCTCGATGACCTGACGGCGGTTATAAGTACCGCAAGTTGGGCAGGCTGTGTGTTGCAATTTTGGCTGCTGGCATTGACCGCAGAGTGATGTTGCGGCAGGAGTTGTCTTCCAGGCGCTACGACGTGAGCGAGTGCGCGAGCGCGACATCTTTCGCTTTGGGACTGGCATGGTTTTGCTCCTTTTAAATCGAGATGTTAATCGTTAAATCCGTGATTATCGGCGACCGCTGGGCGGTTGCTTCCTTAAGAGGAAAAGTATCCCCCATAGCCCCAAAATAGTAAAAACGAGAGAAATCAGGAGTTGGGGCCTTTCCAATCGGTGAGGCCAGCCCAGCGGATATCTGCCGCCGCATGGGCGTGGTCATCAGGCAGTTCGGCCCACTTCACCCCACAGGTAGGGCAGAGCCCCTCACAATCCTCACTGCAGAGCGGGTTCACGGGAAGGTTGAGAACGAGGGCGTCCCGAATGGGGCCATCGAGGTTAATCAGGTCTCCCTCCATCTCCAGGAGTTCATCTTCATCCCCGACATCTACCTCTTTGGACTTTGGCTTCTGCCGGTAATCCACCTCATAGAGATAGAGCTCTTGAAATCTTTCATCAATATCGAAGGTGACTGGATCCAGGCAGCGCGTGCATTCGCCGATTGCTTCGCTTGATACCGAACCTGTAGCCAACACCCCTTGCTCCACCGCTTCCAGGCGCAGATCCAGATAGATGGCTCCATCTCCAGGAACCATCAAAAGCGGCACGCCGATCGGCTCATGCTCGTCGTAGGTCAGCTCGTATTCACGCATTTCGCCGGCTCGCCTGGGAAGGTCGTGACAGCTAAAGAGAAATGGGTTCTTCAATGGCATCGCTTTTACTCGATGAAATCAGAGAGGGTGTGTTTATCTTCGAAACCTTGCAACTTTTCCCGGCCGCGGTGAACTACGTCGAGGGTTTTATTGAGAATTACCTCAAGAGTGGCGAGGCGAGAATCGATATAGGCCTCTATCTCCTCCCGTTCGACTCGTGCATCCTCTTCTACTGCCGCCAAAATCCGCTTTGCTTCGGCGCGCGCGGCCGCAACAATTTCGGTCTGCTCAATCATTCGGGAGACTTCTTCACGTCCGTGGGCGATCACCGCATCAGCGCTGGAACGCGCTTCTTCGAGAATCTGCTCGCGAGTATCGATGATCTGCTGCGCTAAGGCGAAATCTTGAGGGAAAGAGTTACGCGCAGCGTCAAGTAGTTCGAGGAGTTCGCCACGATGCACTACACAGCTTGCGGAAAGTGGGACGCCGCGAGCTTCTTCAACGAGTGAAATGGCGCTTTGTACGCGATCGACAACTTCCATCATTTACCTCCATGTACGAGTGCAAGCCGAGCCTTGAGTTTCTCTAGGAGAGAGGCAGGGATGTAATTTGAAACATCGCCGTTATAACTGGCGATCTCTTTTACGAGAGATGAGGACAAGAATGAGTGGGCTGGCGCAGTGGACATAAAGAGAGTCTCTATCCCTTTAAGTTGCAAGTTGATCTGTGACATCTGCAGTTCGTAATCAAAATCGGTAACCGCCCTGAGTCCTTTGACGATGACGCCGATATTGTTCTCTTCGCAATAGTCGACCAGGAGTCCCGACCAGGAGTCGACTCGGACATTTGGAAATATCGCAGTGACTTCCGTGATCATTTCGATCCGCTCAGGAACGGTGAAGAGCGTGCTCTTGGTCTTGTTGACCAATACAGCGATAACGACCTCATCGAACATCTTGCTTGCTCGCTCGATGATGTCGAGATGGCCATAGGTGATTGGATCAAAAGATCCAGGGCAGACGACTCGTTTCACGGCAAAACGCTAGCAGAGTAGCCCCCGTAGTAGATACTTCCCTGACCATATGAGCGCACCTTGATCACTTCCATTCCCTCCGGCCAGATGAATGGAGAGCTTTTGCTGACTCGTTCGATAGCGACTATCCCCCGTGGTTGCAACAAGTTGCCCTTAATTATGCTCTGCAACATCTCTTCAACGGCTTGATTTGCGAGTTCATATGGTGGGTCCATAAAGATGATGTCGTACTGCCCTTTTTCTCGAGCGAGATCCGATTCCAAGAATCGCTCCGCTCTCGTATGAAAAACTCGGTAAGCACCGGCCGGCGACTTAACCAGTTGAAAGTTAGAGATAGCGATGTTCCCCATATCGCCATCTGATTCCACGGCGTGAACGATGGCCGCTCCGCGCGAAAGCGCTTCAACGCCCACCGCTCCGCTACCCGCGAAGAGATCGAGAAAGTGCAACCCCATCAGTGAAGAAAATTCCGAGTCGAGCGAGGAGAAGAGCCCTTCACGAGCGCGATCTGAAGTGGGCCTAGTGCGATCACCAGGTGGAGAGAGCAAGGTCTTGCCCTTGGCGCTGCCAGCAATAATTCTCATCACTATCCCTTATCTACAAATGAACTCGCCTCGTCGGCACGCAGGGCAGCGACGGCCGCTGCCAACTCTGGCGTACGGGAGAGAGTTGGATCATCTTCCACAAGTTTACTTCCAACGAGACGCGCCTTCTCGATCAATGGTTCATCGCGCAGGACTTTAAGAAGTCGCAGATGAGAGCGCACGCCAGACTGCGCCTTTCCGAGAACATCTCCTTCACTTCTCTGATCCAAGTCAATACGCGACAATTCAAACCCGTCGAGGGTGCTGGCAACTGCGTTCAACCTAACCATTGCATCTGAATCTTCTGCCGCCGAAGAGACCAACAGGCAAAGTCCGGCGATTCCGCCACGACCTACTCGTCCACGAAGTTGATGTAATTGAGAAACTCCAAAACGGTCGCCATCCATAATCACCATCATCGACGCATTGGGTACATCAACGCCGACCTCAATAACTGTTGTTGCCACTAAGACATCGATCTTTCCCTCTGTAAATGCTTGCATCGTGGCATCTTTCAACTCTGAGCTCTGACGTCCATGCAGTGGTGCGACTCGTAGCCCTTTCAAGGCGCCTAAGGCCAACGCCGGTGCGAGATCTTCGACCGAGTTCAGCGGAATCTTCTCCTCTTTCTCGCCATCCATGATCTTGGCAATCGCGCGATCGAGATCGGTCATGCCTTCGGGTTCGCTCTCGCTCGCGCTAATACGTGGGGCAACAATGTAAGCCTGATGCCCTTGAGCGACCTCCTCGCGAATGCGCTCCCACGCTCGATCGAGATATTTAGGTTTCTCCAAGACGGGAATTACATGAGTCGTGATCGGGATACGCCCGGTAGGCAGTTGGCGCAAGGTAGATATCTCCAAATCACCGAAAATAGTCATAGCCACAGTTCTTGGAATAGGTGTCGCCGTCATCACGAGAACGTGCGGCGGTACTTTCGCCTTGGTGCGCAGCGCATCACGCTGTTCAACTCCGAAACGGTGTTGCTCATCGACGATCACTAATCCAAGATCGTGAAAGACCACGCCTTCGCTCAACAGGGCATGCGTGCCAATCACAATTCCAGCATCGCCAGATGCGATCATGGCATTGGCTTCGCGCTTCTGCGCGGCGTTCATCGAACCGGTGAGGAGCACCACCTGAGTTCCAGAACTATCTCCGCCGAGCGTTCCCGCCGCTGCCAATGGGCCCAAGAGTTTTGTTATCGTCTTGAAATGCTGTTGCGCCAGTACTTCCGTTGGCGCCAAGAACGCCGCTTGCCCTCCCGAGTCAACGACCGAGAGCGCCGCGCGCAAAGCAACTACCGTCTTTCCAGAGCCAACCTCACCTTGCAGCAATCGATGCATGGGGTGGGTCTGCGCCATATCGGATTCGATCTCAGCTGATACCGCTAACTGACCTTCCGTAAATGTAAAAGGTAAGAGCTCTGCGAATTTAGAAACTAATCCGCCACTTTTGATGGTGCGAGAGATTGCCGGCATCGATTGATATTCAAAGCGGCGCTGCGCTAGTAAGAGTTGCAGGAGAAGTGCTTCATCGAAGGTCAGTCGTTGGCGTGCGAGCGCGGAACTTTCTAGAGAAGTAGGTGAATGAATCTCTCGCAATGCCTCCGTAAGACTTGGATAACCCAGCTCACCCAAGAGTTTCGCTGGAAGATAATCTGGGATTTCTTCCAAACCATCGAGAACGATTTCAACGCATTGAGTGATCTTCCATGAAGGAAACTTCGCTGCCGATGGATATACCGAGAGGAATTTTCCGGCAAATCCCGAGACCGCTTGATCGACATCATCGCCATCTGGAATCAGTTGATAATCCGGATGCGAGAGCTGGCGCTTTCCGTTGAAGAGTCCCACCTTGCCCGCAAACATTCCTGTTCGCCCAGTGCTCAACTCTTTCTCGCGCCAAGGTTGATTAAAGAATGTGAGGTATAACTTTGCCGATCCATCGGTCACGACAACTTCGAGGATGGTCCTCCCACTGGCCCGGCGCAGGTGCGCTGAGGCGATCTTTGCCAAGACCGTGGCCTCTTCGCCTTCTGCGAGCTCGGAGATATTGCTGAGTTCCCCTCGCATGACATAGCGCCTGGGGTAGTGACGCAGCAGGTCTCCCACCGTCTCCATGCCAAAGGCCTTGGTGAGCGCGGTGGCAGTCCTATCCCCTAACTCCTTCTTCAGAGGGGTCTGCAGGGTGGACATGGCGCCATTCTGCCAACTCTGGGGCTCGGATTAGCCTTTTAGGCTCGTGGGGCGGTAATCTTCCCCACTTAGCCGTACTGGAATTTCACCGTACCTGAATTTAAAGGAGCCATCGTGGCATCAAACTGCGACATCTGTGGCAAGGGCCCGAGCTTTGGCAATAACGTCTCGCACTCAATGCGTAAGACCCGCCGCCGCTGGAACCCAAATATCCAACGCGTTCGCACCCTGGTAGCAGGAGCAACCAAGCGTCAGAATGTTTGTTCATCATGCCTCAAGGCTGGCAAGGTAGTCCGCTAGCTCGCTCTTCTTTAGAGTAGTCGCGTGACCCCTTTATCTACCCCTCTTATCTACGCCCACCGTGGGGCCTCTTTTGACCATCACGAAATGTCGCGCGAGGCCTACTTGGCTGCCGTCGAGCAAGGGGCCGATGGATTTGAAACAGATCTCCGCCTGACAAAAGACGGGGTCATCGTCTGCTGGCATGACGACGATATGAAACGCGTAGCAGATTGCGACCTCGTTATCGCAGACTCCACCTTGGCAGAGATTCGAGCCGCCTACCCAATTCTTACCCTCGCAGATCTCCTCGAGATAGCACTGCGATTCAAAAAACACTTGGCGCTGGAAACCAAGCATCCCGTACCCACTCGTGGGGCCGTCGAACGTGAACTCTTGAAGTCTCTGCATACTTATCAGAGTCAAATTTCAGAGGCGGGGATTTGCGTATCGATCATGTCCTTCTCGTGGCTTGCCGTGGCTCGTTTACGTAGCTCGCATTGGAATACGGTCTATTTAATTCCATATCGCTGGGTCGCGTTCTTTAATCCCGGACGTTCGATTGGACCTTCCGTTGACACTCTCGCAAAGTTACATCAAACCAAGATGAGTCACCGCAAGATATTTACGTGGACCGCAAATAGCGAGGAAGAGATTTTGCTCTGCAGAAAACATGGCGCGAACGTCATGATGACCGATCGCCCCGCCTTTGCACGATCTATTCTGGAAAGTGCGTAAAGCCTTTGTGAATCGCGGGTTCGCCGTTAATGCGGACTCCCTTACCTAATACAACCCTGCCGATTTCGATCGCCTGTCTTGGAAAGGGAAGATGCGGAGAAATTGTTGCCACAAAGACATGATCTTCCCCGCCATCAAAATCGATAGCCTCATCAGTACGAATTTCTATACCAACTCCTGATGCGCGCGCTATATGGAGCAACTCTGATGCGAGCCCGTCGCTGACATCACACATCGCCGAGACACCCGCCAAAGCAAAATCGCGGGCGGCGTTGTAATCAACCAAAGGTCTGCGGTGTGCCAGCGTTCTTTCGTCGCTTATCCCTGCTTTTAAAAGTTCTAACCCCGCTGCCGACTTTCCGGGTAGTTCGTTGATAATCACTAGATCACCTACACAAGCGCCACTACGGAGAATCGGATCCTTCACAGATCCATAAACGGCAATAGAAATAACTAATGCGGTTGATGCGGTGATGTCACCGCCTACAACGCGAGCCCCGACCTTCTCTGCTTCATCGACAATTCCGCGTGCCAGCTCCTGAATCTCAGACACGGTAAATCCCGCAGGTAGCGCGGCGGCAACCAATAGATACTCCGGAGTTCCGCCCATTGCGTAAATGTCAGAAAGGTTTGCGGCGGTGATCTTGGCGCCGATCTCAAAAAGGGATGACCACGTGCGGTTGAAATGCACTCCTTCGACTGCGATATCTGTCGCCAGCGCCACCTTTCCCTTGGGTTGCGAAATGATGGCGGCGTCATCCCCGATTCCAACGAGGACCCTGTCATGTGATGACGGCGCACCTTCGAAGATCGCCTTGACCGCGGCGATGAGCGAGGATTCGCTGGCCATATAAATTCTCTTCCCTTAACCCTAGGTTCTGGGAGTAGCCTAGAGCCCGTGCGGGCCAGCCTCGCCAGTAAAGAGCGAAACTTAAAGGAGTCAACATGTCAGTTCAGGTTTATATCTTGATTCAAACCGATGTCGGCAAGGCTTCCAGTGTTGCTAAAGCGATCTCGCAGATTGCAGGCGTCACCCTGGCTGAAGGCGTGACCGGCCCTTATGACGTGATCATGCGCGCAGAGTCCCCCAGTATGGAAGAGCTCGGCCGCGGCGTCCTCGCTAAAGTGCAGGCCGTTCCTGGCATCACTCGCACCCTTACCTGTCCGGTCACCTCTCACTAAGGCATGGTCGAACCAAGACCAATAATTCTCGCCATTCAAAATGACGAGACCGATGCCCCACATTTAGTTGGCCGTTGGCTGGAAGAACTTGGCTTCGAAATACAAGTTCTGCGCGCCTACGCCGGTGAATCTGTACCGAGTGAAGTTCCATCGAACGTTTCTGCGCTCATCCCCCTCGGCGGTCATATGAACGCGACGGAAGATCATCTGCATCCTTGGCTTGCGCCCGAGCGTGCGCTACTTAGAGATGCGATCGATCGTGACCTCCCCATCTTTGCCATCTGCCTTGGAACTCAACTTCTTGCGGTAGCCGGTGGCGGCCGCGTTGAACGTGCAGAGATCGGCGAAGTTGGCATCTACTCTATTCACGGCGTGGGAGTTACCGATGCAATTTTTACATTTGATTCGGAACTACCCGTTGCGCAATGGCACGAGGACCAAGTTGTCGAACTTCCGACCGGTGCGATACTCCTTGCATCGAGTGAATTATGCGTCAACCAGGTCTATCGCTTGGGCACCAGAAGTTACGGAGTCCAGTTCCATCCCGAGATCGATCTTGAAGTTGTGAAGTGGTGGGAAGCGGAGGCAGACAACGCCTTCATCGACTCCGGCAAATCAACCATTGCCCCAGAATTTGCCGCTGCGGAGGCCGAACTCATCAAAGCGTGGAAACCCATCGTGCAACGTTGGGGACAGGAAGTTTTACTGAATAAGCACTAGCTATTGCGCAGTCATTCCACCATCTGCCGAAACGATAGAACCTGTCAT